>JBBSBS010000290.1:0-8511 GCA_038251045.1 Aggregatilineales bacterium
ACCGCCGACGCTCGACTTTTGGCTCCACTTCCGGGTTCGCTTTGCGCTCTTCTAACATGCACTTTATCCCTGTTCTCCGCCCTTCATTTCTTTACTATACTTTGAAGGTGAAGTTGTTTCATCCATTATGGCACACAGGGTTACTCTATGTTTCTGTTTATACTTCTTTATCATATTGTTGGTCGACTTTCGAACATTAGCTTAGCTTATTTCAACGCTAAAAATGAATACATTCGTCCCGGCTCATCATCCCGATTTACAATGAGTTGCAGGAACAAATGATAAATGGCAGGAACCCGCACAATATGGTGTGCAAAACGCCAACCAAAACGACGAGCCAAGTTAACCGTGACCATATTATGCACCTGTTCTGATGTAGCTGGATAGTAATTAATGACACTTTCCCAGCGCCGCAATACATGGAGTTTGCGGAAGCCTGCTTGCTGAATGGAATGAATATAGGCATTGGCAGTATATGCTCCCTCGCCGCCAGTGTACTGATGGATTAAATGCCCGGCTAGAAAGCTCGATAAGTCTTCCGGTTTGCTAACGACATGTTCGCGGGTCGCAATATATAACCCCCCCGGTCTTAATACTCGCCAAATTTCGGCGGCGACTTTATCGAGTTCATGAATGTGATGAAGCACTTGCCGAATGTAAACAATGTCAAAGGTATTATTTGCAAAGGGAATGCTTTCTCCATAGGCTGCACAGACCTGTACCCTCGTCTGACCTTGTACAATTAGGGGGTGAATGGCACCATAGCCTACAATAGGATCAGAATCCGGTTCCAACAAGATTGCTTTGTAGCCGCATTTTTCCCACGCAAGTGATGCCATGCCATTACCACCCCCAAGGTCTAAAACTAAAGATGAGGGGTGCTTCTCGTATAATTGAGCATAGTCTAACACGGCGGCAAATTCGCTGCTTAAAGCAAAACGTTGAGCTGCTTCTTGCACATCATCATAATAACAATCTCGGATTAAGTTTTGCATTTCTGGTATCTGACGAAATTTTGCAAAAACCTGTCCGGGGGTAATGGGCATATCTGGTATTGGTATCATGTGTCGATTCTTTCTGAAACAACCAATTAACTGTGCTATAGTTTGTCAGTTAATTCAACTCACATTGATGACACCATAATGGTCTAGCAGCATAAGCCCCATTTTGAGTAGTGTCCAAAAACGTGTCGGATGGAAATTCAAAATGATTATGACCAGTAATTTCAAATACATGATGCCGTCCATCACCGGCAATTGTAGAAATCTAACATAAAACTTAAATTTATATAGAGGCTTAGTATTGAGAGGAAAATATGACCTTAACCCATTTATGCTTCATTGTGGACTGCGACTTCCCTTCGATTAGTGCTCATTTTCTGGTATATGCTTCACGATTTGCGCTGGATTTCCTGCCACGACTGTGTAAGGTGGGACATCTTTAGTTACGACAGCTCCTGCACCTACAACAGCTCCTTCGCCGATAGTGACTCCTTTTAGAATAATGCACTGTGCGCCTAACCAAGCTCCTTTTTTAATTAGTATTGGTTCATTGATTGTTGTTGACCAATCTTTGCGATGCCCATCAAGCCAATCGGCTAAATCCTGTTTGCGTGCTGAATACGAGAGACTGTGACTGTTGCTATCATTAATAATGCAACGATACGCAATAAGAACATCATCTTCTATAGTAATCGAAAGCGCACAACTAATAATCGTACTGCCACCAACAAATACATTGTTTCCGATAAGGATGCGGCTGTCATTAGAATCTGTTATCAAAAGCCCTTGAATCAAGCATGCACGTCCGATAGTAATCTGACTATTCGGGGCACGCTTTTCAATTGTACCTACTTGTGTTCCCTCGCCGACGATTACACCATCTGGAATGACCACACCATCTGGAAATCGCAGACGTTTTAACCATCTTAATGATGCCCAAATTATTGGTGGTGTCAATTGACGAATGATCAGTTTAAACATATGTGAATTGTTAGTACTTCGTTATATGTGTTTTAACGCAATTTTATCTGGATAGGACTATAAAAAACCGTAGAAATTGAATTCATGTTATCCATTCTTTAATAATTATCAATAGTCAAGTTCGGTGTCGAAATTCGCTACTCAAGCCAAAATATCGGGTCTCGTCACATCAGCTTTACGGTTGGCACGCTTTTGGTTAAGTCGCAACCAGATGCCGGAGATTGCCTGAGGTCCTAACAGCGTCATCGCCGCGAAGTAACGCACAAACTTAGTAAATGGCGGGCGAATTGCTAGGGTTTGGTGAAAATCAGCTTTCGCATTTGCCCATTCTCCGGCACCTAAGCGCTTGAAACCGCGCACAGCATAATTTGCTGCCGCTTCAGCACGGTAATTGTAAGGCAAACCTTCGCCACCATGCCGACGTGCCACCATTTCAATTTCATCCATACGGGTGACAGCCCCGCTGAATGTTTTCGCAGCAGCGTAAAGGCGTTCTTTCGCCAGCAGCACAGGGATGTATCGCGGCGGGAACTGTCGCGCTGCTCGCATCCAATACTCGTAATCTAATGTATAGTGCAGAGTTTCATCCAGTTCACCGCAGGTCTTCCAGACTTCTGTTCGCCAAAAGCTTGCAGGTTGCACAATGAAATCCAATTCGCCGACTAATTCCTTCCAGCCACCCTGTTTTACATGCGTCCGAATACCGAATGACTTGCCAGTTTCGTCCAGTGCTTCGGCATCGCCATAAATAAAACAATCATCCGGATGTGTTTGGAAGTGTTCGACAATTGTACGAATGGCTCCATGTACGTACATATCGTCCGAATTCACCCAACCGAGGATGTCGCCTGTTGCTTGCCGAAATCCTTTGTTGATCGCCTCTGCCTGCCCGCTATCTTTCTCGGAAACCCATGTTAATCGGTCTTCATATTTGCGGAGAATATCGAGTGTGCCATCGGTCGAGCCGCCATCAATCACAATATGTTCAATATGCGGGTAATCTTGTTCGCGCACACTGAGTATTGTTTCTTCAATGTAATTCGCCTGATTAAATGACGGTGTGATAATCGAAACGAGTGGTAAGGTTGGACTTGTTTTATGTATTGCGGATGCGAGCTTAGTGGTGATTTGATGGTTCATGAAAGGTTCTTTACTCATCTCTCGGTGAGTCGGAATAGACAAACATCCGTAAATTGATCATCTTTCAGCGCATCCGCGATACTGGTAAACGCAGTGATTGATTGCAACACAAGCGATTCTTGTCTCATATCCACAAGGTGCGTGTAGTATTTAGCTAGTAGGTCGCCTAAAGAAATTAAATCCGTACCTGCACGGTTCAGTCCATATGGCCATACCTCCATCAAGAGTGGTACACCAGTTGCCAGTACGGTTTGCGCGCCCTGCAAAACATACCATTCATGTCCCTGAACATCTAAAAAAATAGCCTGAATATCCTGTGGTTTCAGGTTAGCATCCTGAAGTACAGTGTCTAGGGTATTTAAGGGTACTCGAATGACGCGCCTTCGATCTTCGTGATGTAAATTGGGTAAGGGTTTCGTTGTGGTAAGTCGAATTCGGTTATCACCCGGCGATTCGGAACTTAGCTCCATTTCCATTTCAGAACGACTAGATGAAAGACCCATCGCAAACACATCTATTTTTTCACTTAATCCGTTCTGTAAAATATTTTGCTTTAGATAAGCGACACTATTTGGCGTAGGTTCAAAAGCCAAGGCTCGGGGAAAGTGATTTTCGGCAACCAATGGTATGCAAACTATACCAATATTTGCGCCAATATCGATCACATAGCGCTCTTGATCAAACGATGCATATTGTTTCATCAAGGCGACACTCTTGGCGATAAAATCATAATCCACTTGTTTGTAAAGGAATAGATGTTCACCAATAACACGGTCATGACTGCTAAAACTAAGCCTTCCGTGTTTGGTATTGACCGTCAGAGTGAAAGCAGGTAGATACTTGAGTG
This sequence comes from Aggregatilineales bacterium, assembly GCA_038251045.1. Lineage (GTDB taxonomy): Bacteria > Chloroflexota > Anaerolineae > Aggregatilineales > Phototrophicaceae > CFX2. The sequence goes on from JBBSBS010000290.1 coordinate 3,970, forward strand.
CCTGCCATACTTTTTGACGACGTGGGAATGAATCAAGCAAACGCATAACATTTTGCCCTACCGGTTAATGATTACTGTTCTGTATGAACAGAGGTTAGGATTAATATTTCAAGATACCCATATCATACAGTGTAGCGTAGGCAAAATGGGTATACATATATAACCGTGTATTCAAATAGATTTCGGTTTGACCGACCCGCCGCCCACCCTTGTAACGCGAGCGTAACCGCTGCATCTCTTGAAATCCAATATCAGTCATCTGTGCTGAAGTTTTTTGCGCTTCATGAACGCGGAAAGCTGCTAGGAAGTATGGTAACCGCACAAAATTCGCCCCGACATCTCTGAACCTGAGTATTAAATCCCAGTCCATAGCAAACTTATATGTTTCATCGACCTGACCACCCGCTTTATCCCAAATTGACCGCCGCCAGAACAAAGTTTCCTGAGGAATGTAATCGGCATAGCTCAGAATGCGATTGCTATGACGCGGCAGTACCCAACGTCCGACTTCCATCCCATCCTGATCTATGATAATGCGATGTCCATATACCACATCTATTTCTGGATGTATTGCAAAATATCGTCCAACTGTGCGTAAAGTTCCCGGCATGAGTACATCGTCACTATTCAGCCACGCCATAATCTCGCCTTGTGTGTGCTGAAAACCTTTGTTGATGGCGTTGGTCTGTCCGCTGTCCGCCACCGATTCAGAGTAGGTAAGTTGTGACTCGTAGCGATCGATAATCTGTGGACTTGCGTCTTTGGATGCGCCATCCTGAACGACATATTCCAATGCTGGATATTGTTGATCAAGCACACTCTTGATCGTCTGTTCAAGATATTGGGCTTGATTGTAAGATGGCGTAACCATCGCAATCGTCGACCATGCTTTACCACTTGGCAGTGTTATATCCATCATTTTATTGACGTTTAGTGGGCGAGGCGGATACTGGTACAACCGTCCTAATTGGGCGATATTCGGAGGTAATCTGTATTTCACGCTTTCCCAAAATCGCGACTTCTCTTCGTTATCTGGTATGGACATATTTATTCACCCCGTTTTTCATCATCAGGTTTAGTTTGTAATCGGGTCTCAATGCTCGCCAATTGGTTAAATAGAATCCAATTTAACTTAGCATTTGCTTCCCACATATGGCCCAAATTGCGAATCCGGAGTAGGGTACGAATGAAGAAACCAATAACGGGTAATTTTGCGAATCGGTTATGATTCTCGGTCAAGCGAGTCGCATCTACTGATTGGATGGCCTGTTCAAGTTGGGACATCTTTTGTCTCACTGAGATGTCTATTGTATTGGTTTGTTTTCGCCACATCTCAAGCTCTTTAGCGACAACATCTAATGGAAGTAATAGTTGTGCTGTATTGTTAAAATTTGGTTTCAGTCCAGCATCTTGCAAGGCTTCAGTCCAGCCAACTCTCATTCTATCCCATGTAAATTGTGCGGCACGCTTTTTACCTTTTAAGATCAGTTCTGCACGGTTAACAGGTAAAATATTAATCAATGCATTTGCCCAATCTTGTGGTTCGTCAGAAGGGACAAATAATGCGGCATCTCCGGCAATTTCTCGAATCGCGGTTAATGGGGAACAAATCACAGGACAGTTATTCAACATGGCCTCTACAATCGGCATACCGAAGCCTTCATATTCAGAAACGAAGACCATTGCCTCAGCATTCTGATATAGTGTTCGGAGATGATTTTCACTTACAAATCCCAAATCATGGATACGCCCTACAGGAGCTTTTGCTGACAGAGCCTCAATATCTACACTGCCGCTGCGTCCTCCTGTCAGCACTAGATTAATTTCAGGACGCGCTTTCCAAACATGTTGCATAACAGCAAACAGCAACTCATGCCGCTTATGAGGCCAATTGTTGGCGGGATAGAAAATGTATGGTTGAAGCACTCGTGGTTGTTCTTGCAAGCTTTGTCGCGGTAATTCCTCGCTGATTGCCAGCGGCTCTGCCCCGTGGGGTACAACAAAAAATCGTTCTGATGCTATTCTGAGTTGTTCAGTTAGCCGATGTTTTGAATATTCAGATGGTACGACAATCGTGCGCGCACTTATTGCGCTTTCATAAATCGTCTTTCGTTGCGCAAGTTCTTGCGGCAGGAATAATTGGGGTTTATCCAAAGCAAGAGCATCTGGAAGGGCAATGATATGAACACTGTCTGAAAACGCTTCCCCCTGAAATGGCTCATTTCCAAACAGAGGGCTAACGATGAAATCAGCCTTCAATGCGCGTAGTAGCGGACCCGGTTCGGTACCCTGCGGATATGGAATAAATGCTACTTCGCGACCCAGCCACTGTTTAAAATGATCGGCAAATCCTGCTCCAACTATGCATATGGTTTGCACTCCTGAAAAGTCAAGTAAGAGATGTGCAACCTCGTGTGCAATGCGGCTGACCCCACCATTTCTGACGGGATCAAGCTGAACAAGATTGAGTATGACCGTTATCATATGGATATTAGCAGCGCGTCAAAATTGCAAAAGCACCTGCCCATTTTGGCGGCAATTCCATCAAGAAACTATTCTCGTGTGCTTTCATAAATTCATCCACCGCTTGCTGCGCTCCACTGGAGAAAAAACCATAGTCATCGACCACAATTTTCCCACCAAGTGATATATGCTCAACTAAAAATTCCAAAGCAGTCCTAATCGGTTGGTAAAAGTCAAAGTCGACATAGGCAAAGCATATTTTGCCGGGGAGGGGATTTTGCTTGATAGTTTGTTCTACAAAACCCTCGACCAGATGAGTGCGTTCATTCGGAAAATTAATTGCACTCAATTTCGACTGGACTACTTCTTTTGGATAGCTCATGGTGCCGGTATAGGCCTCTATAGTGCCAAGGTCAAAAATGTCGTTGATTAGCACATCTTCTGCAGTAGGTGACGGGAGACCCCGAAATGAATCAAAAACCCACAAAGCTTTATTTGTGGATCGTATCTCGTTTGCTATTAAGGCGGATGTTGCTCCTTGAGCGCAGCCAAATTCACAAATATCGCCCTCTAGGAATAACGAATTGTTCAACGCTTGTAAAATCCACATCCCCTCGCTGAGGCCAGTTCCCTGTAGGCAACCCAGCAATGTTATACGTCCTTCGCGTTCTGGAAGGCTAGGAAATACATAAGATGTAAAGAAGCCATACAGTTCTTGAACCGCCTGATCGTAACGCTTTACGTGTAAATCACGTTCTACGCGGAGAAGATGAGGATTTTCTGGAGCTGAGAAGCGCACCGTTCTGAAAATCTCATTGAGCGTATGTAGAGGCAACCCAGTTTCACTATAAAGGGTGGTATTGCTAGGGGTATTTGACTTTTCAATAACTCGGAGTTCGAGTCCGACCATTTTCAGCGATCGCCGTAGTGCCCGGAAAAAGATATTAGTCATGGGGAGAGCCTTCTTAGACCTTTTCACCCAATGTCGAAAGATACCATTCAACGGTGCGACGGATGCCATCGCGAAATTGTGTATTGGCTTTGAAGGCGAATTCGCCTTCGGCACGGCTGACATCAAGCGCCCGTCGCGGTTGTCCATCCGGTTTGGTTGAGTCCCAGATAATCTCGCCCTGAAAATCGGTCATCTCGGCGATTAATTCGGTCAATGATTTAATGCTGATTTCCATGCCCGACCCTAAATTGATGGGATCAGACTTATTGTAGTGTTCGGTTGCCAGTGCGATCCCTTCCGCTGCGTCATCTACATATAAGAATTCGCGGGTTGGTGAGCCTGTTCCCCACGCGATCATCTGGTGGTCACCGCGTGTTTTGGCTTCCAAACACTTGCGAATAAGGGCTGGAATAACGTGTGAGGTTTCCAGATCGAAATTATCACCCGGCCCATAAAGGTTGGTGGGCAGCATGTAAATTGACTCGAATCCGTATTGCTGTCGGTAAGATTGACCCTGAACCAGCAGCATTTTCTTCGCCAACCCATAAGGGGCGTTGGTTTCTTCGGGATAGCCTTCCCACAATGATTCTTCGTGGAAAGGAATAGGCGTAAATTTGGGGTAGGCACAAACGGTACCGATGGTGACAAATTTTTTGACACCAGCACGCCATGATTCATGCAAAAGCTGTGTGCCCATCATGAGATTGTCATAGAAGAACTCGGCAGGTCGTGCGCGGTTTGCGCCTATGCCGCCGACGACTGCCGCCATATGAATGATGATGTCCGGTTTGTGGTCAGCCAGCAGCGCTAACACTGCTTCGTGTTCCCGCAGATCATAATCTTTGCTGCGGGGCACAAACACGTTGTTTGCACCTTTGCTTTGGAGTGTCCGTACAACTGCCGAACCGAGAAATCCTGCGCCTCCGGTCACGACAAAGCGATTATCTGTCCAAAAGCCCATATCAACCTCGCTTATTAACTTCATGTTCCCAAGCATAATATGACCGGAATTAGATAACAAGACCTGAAGTAGTGACCCAAGCCACCCGTCGGCAATCATACAGCCTAATGAGGGCAATCTACGAGAGGAATGCGACATTTCAAAGTTTCGATAAGACTTGATCCCT
>JBBSBS010000291.1:0-8505 GCA_038251045.1 Aggregatilineales bacterium
CCGCATTTTGAACCCGAACCTCAGGCTGCTATTGAGATTTTAGATGGATACTGATCCGATTTAAGCACCAAATTCTCATTAACTGCGACCATTGATCCTTTAAGATCCTTAAAAATCTGTTTTGAACTAGCAATCAGGGTATGTTTATATGTCTGTATTTGCGAGTTGAGTGAAGGTTTCGCGGGTCATGGGTTCGCTGTGCCCATCCACATACAGATCAATATCCTCGCGAATGAGCTGACGCATGAGGGCATAGTCAAGCGTTTCTTGGGGCAGCCCCAGATAGGCGGGCGGTTGATAAAAGCAATCGCCCACAAACATGATGCGCGATTCTGGTAAGCGCACCACAACAGAGTCGGGCGAGTGATTGCTGACGACATGCTCGATGTCTAAGGTTGTGCCATCCACATACAGGGTCAGATTTTGCGAGAGTACCAGTTCTGGTTGGACGATGCGAAAGTTTCGCCAATCTTCCATAGCGCGCATCATGGCACGCAGCGATGTTTCGCGGGCGGGCGCGCGCTGAATTTCTTCCTGTACATAGTTATTGTTCCACGAGCGGTTTGCCATCTCGCTCAATTGTTTACGGGCGAGTTCGTGACCAATTGCCGGCGCACCAAAAACCATTGCACCAAAGACATGATCCCAATGACTGTGGGTGTAAATGATGTTGCTCACGGCGGGAGCCTGAATATCATCCAGCGCAATCATAATGCGCCGTCCATGACGGGGACTGTTGCCAGCATCAACCAGAATGGTGTGTTTCGCGGTGACGATGATGCCTACATTGGGTTGGGTTTCGGCGCGGATGGGATCAGGATCTCGCGGGAAGATCCAGACATTTTCTGCTAATTGAACCAGTGTGTCGACCATAGCTACCTCCACCCTAATCATAATGCAGCGTAAGGTTGAGGTGAAGAGGCGGTTAAGTTTCGGTGGAATGCCCACAAAACGCGGAACCGTTTCAGCGTGTTTCTTCATTGACTTATCATGACCTGTCGTTGACCCATAATCATAATTTAACCCGTTGTTAAAAGACTCTTCGGCACAACACGTATATAATTCAAATGTAATTGAAGCAATTTGGTTTGAAGCGAAAGGTAACTGACTATCATGAAGCAAAAAGTGTTATTCCTCTGCACGGGCAATTCGGCACGATCACAAATGGCTGAGGCGCTGCTGCGGCATTATGCGGATGATCGTTTTGAAGTTTACAGCGGCGGCATTGAGCCGAAGGGTATCAATCCCTACTCGATTCGGGCGATGGATGAGATCGGCATCGATATTCGTGGTCAGCGTTCAAAAGGCACCAAAGAATTCATGGGGACTATGTACTTCCGTTATTTGATAACGGTGTGCGGTCATGCCGATGCGAACTGCCCGCAGGCATTATGGGCGCAAGGTGGGTTGAAAATGCACTGGGATTTTGAAGATCCGGCTGCGGTTGAAGGCACCGATGAGCAGAAATTAGCGGCTTTCCGCGAGACACGCAATCTGCTTGCCGCAAAAATCCAAAGCTGGGTTGCCGAGCTAGAGAAAGAAACGGCCTGATGCCCATCACCCAACCGCCGGATGTGCTGAAGCTGCTGGCGCATGATGTCCGCTGGAGTTTGATACAGGCACTGCGCTTGAGTGATTACCGTGTTCATGAACTGGTGGAACAACTCGAAACGCCGATGAACCTGATTTCTTATCACCTTAAACTGATGCGCGAAGCGGGTATCGTCATGATGCATAAGAGTGAGGCTGACGGGCGGGATGTGTACTACAGCCTCGAACACGATGCGTTACGGCATATGTTTGAGGCCGCAGGAGGTTCGCTGTATCCAGCACATCAAGCTGAAGATTATACGCGGGGTGGTTTAAAGGCTTTATCGCCGCTGCGCGTGTTGTTCGTATGCACCCACAACAGCGCCCGTTCACAGATGGCGGAGGCGCTGCTGCGAGAATCCAGCAGTGATGCGATTGCGGCTTTCAGCGCGGGCAGCCATCCAAGCGACATCCATCCAGATGCAATCCGCACCATGCAGATGATGAAGATCGACATCCACACGCAGAAAGCAAAGCATTGGAACCTGTTCAGTGGACAGTCGTTTGATTATGTAATTACGGTGTGTGATCGGGCGCGCGAAATCTGTCCAGTTTTCCCAAATGGGCAGATTATGCACTGGAGTTTTCCTGATCCGGCGGCGGTTCAGGATGTAAATGCACGGCAAGCCGCTTTTGAGCAAACTGCAGCAGGGTTAAAAGCGCGGATTCGACTTTTATTGGATGTAATACAGCAGGCTGCGGCCTGATTCACTCAAACGAGGCAGTAATAATTGGATAGGCAACTTTTGCGGCGGGCGACGGCAGAACTAGTCGGCACCTATGGATTGGTGACGGCAGGCTGCGGCGCGATTATGGTCAATGCCAGTAGTGGCGCACTGACGCATGTAGGTGTAGCCCTCACATTCGGGCTGATTATTATGGTGATGATCGCAGCGTTGGGGCATATTTCCGGCGCACATTTTAATCCGGCAGTCACCATCGCCTTTGCAGTCACCCGCCATTTTCGGTGGGGTGATGTGCCTTATTATGTCGGCGGGCAGCTTGTGGGTGCGGTGCTGGGAGCGCTGACGCTGCGAATACTATTGGGCGACGTGGGACGACTGGGCGCAACGCTACCAGCGGGCAGTGCGGGACAATCGTTCGGTGTCGAAATTTTGCTGACGGCGGTGTTGATGTTGGTGATTGTGGCGGTGGCAACGGACAACCGTGCTGAAGGTTCACCTGCTGCTCTGGCGATTGGTGCGGCGGTGGCGTTGGATGCGATGTGGGGCGGGCCGATCAGCGGGGCTTCGATGAATCCGGCGCGGTCATTTGGGCCAGCGCTGGTTTCTGGCCTGTGGGGCGACCAGTGGGTTTACTGGTTGGGACCGTTGATTGGTGCGTGTGCGGGGGCGCTGTTGTATCAATGGCTGCGTAAAAAGTGATGGCTTACCTGCGACCGATAACCGAGTAATTAGAAGGTAGGTTGGGGTTGGTATCGGCCTCAACCTTCAAATCGTTGAAGCCAGCCTTTGCTAACAAGCGTTTGAGTTCATCACCCGTATACGGTTTACACTGCGGTGTGCCTGCCAATTCAGGATTTTCCGGATTCCATTTTCCCTTTGGCAAAACTGTCAGCACCAGTCGTCCGTCGGGTTTAAGAACACGATGGATTTCGGCTAAAACGGCTACGGGGTCAGGCCAGAAGTAAATGCTGTGGATGCTGAATACTTTGTTGAAGGCGTTATCGGCAAACGGCAGTTGAGCAGCATCACCCAAGCGCAGATCGACATTACTACCACGATTGCGTTTAAGGGCTGCGGCGACCATCGTTTGCGAGAAATCAATGCCAGCAACAAAGCCGTTTGATGCGCGGCGGGCAGCTTCTTCGACGGCAATACCGGGGCCGAAACCAATTTCAAGAATATGATCGGCAGGCTGTACATCAAGTACGTCTATCGTCCAAAGCATTTCGGGTTGATGCTGTTTCGCCATCTTGCTACCGATCCAGCGCCCGATGAGGCCGGTCGGCTGGCGATACTGCGCATCCATCATCTTTTGCCACATGGTATATGTAACCTTTAGTGAAAGATAGATATATCCATTATAGCCTGAGTGAAACGTTTGTGCTACGTGGCGGTAGGAAGTAATCCGATGGAAGGGCGCATATCCTGCGCCCCTTTTTGCCAAAAATTGATAAACGTGCGGCGATTTTAGAGGATTAGCTATTGTGGCGGATGTGAACGATGTCACCATCGTTGACGATGTATTCTTTGCCTTCGAGGCGGAATTTACCGCTGGCTTTGAGGGCGGCTTCGCTGCCACCGACGATTAGATCGTTATAGGCCATGACTTCGGCACGGATGAAGCCTTTTTGCAGATCACTATGGATTGCTCCGGCAGCTTCCGGCGCGGTTGCACCCACGGCAACGCTCCACGCACGCACTTCGTCCTCGCCAACCGTGAAGAAGGATTGTATCGCCATCAGTTCATAAGACAGGCGAATGACCTTGGCGGCGCTGAGTTCAGTGATGCCGTATTCTTCCATGAACATCTCGGCATCGGCAGGTTCAAGCTGGGAAAGCTCGGCTTCGATTTTGCCCTGCAAAGCCACCAATTTGCTGCCGGGGCGGTTGTATTTGAGGATGCTGTCTACATCCTGCGCTTCGTCACCGAGGTTGGCGACGACCAGCACCGGCTTAAGGGTCATAAAGCCGTAGCCGCGAATGGCCTTCGATTCTTCCGCCGTGATTTCCAGTTCTAGTAATGGTTTTTCGGCCTCAAGGTGTTCCTTGAACCGTTCCATTAATTCCAGTTCGACAGGCACGAATTTGTCGACATTCTTGCCCTTGATGCGGATTTCATTCTGGAGTTTGTCGAGGCGGGTTTCCACCACAACCAGATCCGACAGCAAGAATTCGCTGTCCAAAACTTCTAAGTCGCGCTGGGGATCAACGGTTTCATAGGGATGCGGCACGGTTTCATCTTTGAAAGCGCGGACGACGTGCAGGAAGCCATCGGCTTGTGATAATTCGTTGCGGAATTGTCCCTTTAGACCACCATCGCTAATGCCTTTGTCAAGGCCGCCGATGTCGGCATAGGTGACGGTGGCATAACCCGTTTTCTTGGGGTTATACATGGCTTTCAGTTTTTCGATACGCGGATCCGGCACGTTGACGACGGCGGTATGCACTTCGAATTGTCCGCTGGTCGCCGCGCCAGTTGCGATGTTTTGATGGGTGAGGGCATTAAAGATGGTTGTCTTGCCACAGTTAGGTAAACCGATAATTCCAAGTCGCATTGTTTCCTCGTTCATGGGTATGCAAAGTTGCACCAGTATAAAGGCAGGAACGAGTGTGGGAAAGATTGAACCCTAGCAACACCTTGGAAAGACAATGCGTCAGGAGATAACCAAACCCCTAATTTTAGGCAAAATTTCTACCTTCGGACGGCGAATCAGCCTAATTCGGGCACGTAGGGCTTCACCAACTGCATATAAGATAAGCTGGATTTCATAAAGTCGACTTCATCCATTTCCAGCGTCATAGTGGGGTGCGAGGGCAAGGCGCGGATGAGGGGCAGCAGCCGAGGATAATCCAGCACGCCATGACCCAAGCCCATATGAATATCTATTTTGCCATCGTTGTTGTTCATGTGAGTGTGGACGATTAACTCACCCAGAGACTCAAGCCATTGGTCAAACGGCACTTCACCAAAAAGACTGGCATGACCGAGATCGAGACAGGCGCGTAAGTTGGGGTGGGCGATTTCCTTCAGCAAATCACCGATAATATCGGGGTCGAATTCCCACATATTTTCAACGGCGACGGTCACACCATATTGTTCGGCATATTCGGCTACTGGCGACCAAAAATCCAGATTGCGCTGATGCCAACCGGTGCGGTATTCGAGGGTGTGAATGGCGGCGATAAAGTTGGCGTGAAATACAATGAGCGGAATATCCAACTCGGCAGCAATACGAATGGCGTGCTGGTAACGCTCGAAGCAGAGGGCGTTAATGCGACGGTCGGGGCTGCCGGGGGCCATATCCATAAAAGGGCCGTGCATGGAACGCGATCCAACAATCGGCTGCAACAGATGCTTGTAGCGGGCGATCATTCCCTGCCAGTCACCATCCAGCACGTGGGGAAAAGCAAAGGCCATCAGTTCGATGCCCAGTTGATATTCCCGTGCTAAGTGGATGCAATCTTCGATATTACGGTCGCTGGCGCTTAACAACACCTGATCTACCATATTTTGCTTCCTGATGTGCTACGTATATCCTCTAAGTCTACACCGAAAAAGCCCTGAATGCTCATAAATTCGTTAGACTTATTTTGTGTGTGTATTGATCCCATTCAGGACACAATCTTAATCACCATTTCATAATTCAGATTATCAACCAAATTGCCAGCACCATTAACTTTTGGTGGTGCTTGTTTTTAAGTTTGGCATAAAGTATTGTTGCGGAAAGCACAGGAATCAGGGGGCACAGATGCAAAATACGTTGGATAGCAAACGAATTGAATTCTGGGTGCTAGTTGCCACCATTCTGGCATCGAGTATGGCCTTTATTGACTCGACCGCCTTAAATGTAGCACTGCCTATCATCCAAGCCGAATTAAAAATGGATGCGTCGCAAGTGAGCTGGGTGGCAAACGGTTACTTGCTGTTTCTGTCCGCGCTGATTTTGGTAGGTGGTTCGCTTGGTGACCATTACGGACGCAAGCGCATTTACATGATGGGTATCGCCTTATTTTCGGCCTCGTCATTGGTATGCGGATTAGCACCGTCGGTCGGGGTGTTGATCGCAGCCCGTATGGTGCAAGGAATCGGCGGGGCGTTGATGGTTCCCGGCAGCCTTGCTTTGATCTCGGTGATATTTAGCGGGGAAAAGCGTGGCAAAGCAATTGGCACATGGTCAACGTTTACCACGCTCACGAGTTTAATTGCACCGGGTATCGGCGGGGCATTGGCAGGTGCAGGCTTGTGGCGCATGATTTTTTTCATCAACTTGCCGCTGGCAGCGATTTCAATCTGGGCGCTGATCAACTATGTGCCGGAAAGCCGTGATGAAGATGCAGTCAAAAGGCTGGATTTTGTGGGTGCGCTGCTGGTGACAATGGGGTTAGCCGGTGTGACTTTTGGCCTGACGGAAGCGCCGAATTACGGTTTTGGGCATCCGCTGATTCTGGTGACTTTGATCGGCGGCGTACTGGTGCTAATTGCGTTTGTTGTGGTGGAAGCGCGCAGTGATCATCCTATGATTCCGCTCGGTCTTTTTCGTTCTCCCACCTTTAGCGGTACGAACGCGCTTACGCTCTTTTTGTATGGGGCATTAACAATTGTGCCCTATTTCCTATCGTTCAACTTAGTGCAAGTACAGGGGTATCCGCCGTTTTTGGCAGGTTGGGTACTGCTGCCACTGAGTATTTTCTTGATCCTCATTTCGCGATGGATGGGGGGGATTGCAGACCGCATTGGTCCGCGTCCGCTGCTGACGATTGGTCCGGCGTTGGCGGGTGTTGGGTTTTTCTTGTTTGGGCTGCCGGGGCTGACCAATGGGCCAAGTGATTATTGGGTGACATATTTCCCTGCCGCGTTGTTTTTGGGATTGGGTATGGGTATCACGGTCGCACCTTTAACGACAGCGGTAATGGGTTCTGCTCCGTCGCACAGCAGTGGTGTGGCTTCTGGCATCAACAATGCGGTGGCGCGAACCGGCGGCGTGTTGGCGCTGGCAATCGTGAGTTCGTTGGCGCTGGTGCGGTTTGGTGGTTTGCTCGATACGCAGGTCGCAAGTTTGAATGTGCCGCAGACGGTACAGGTACAGATGCAAGATGAAGCGCTTAAGTTAGCGAATGCCAGACCGCCCGAAGGATTACCGGCTGAAATGACAACCGAGCTGGCACACGCGGTAAAGGTGTCGTATGTCGAGACATTTCGTATGATTACGATCATTGGCGCGGCGATGGCATGGTTCAGTGCGCTGTTAGCTTTTGCTCTGGTGGGACGAGAGCGACGGATAGCCTAAATATCTTGGGTGCGAGGTGTAGTAAGGTTGAACAGTACGTCAGGTGAATCCGAACAGATGCCATCGACACCGAGATGGTTAAGTGCGGCAATTTCAGTGGGTCGTTCTTCATGCCAAGTGACAATGCCGAGGTTGGCTGCGCGGACTCGCTGCATCCAATCTTCGGTTAGCAAAAGATGAGGTTCGGGCGAGGCGTTTTCCCAGCAGGGGTGAACAAAATCACAGCCGGCGGATTGAGCCAGCGCCACCGGATCAATATGCACCGAACTGAATAAAACTGAGGTTCGTAGATGTGGGCGGTGCGATTTGACTTCGGCTAACCAATCGGGGCGGAATGAGCCGACGATGGTGTGGTCGGTCAGTTCAAATGTATCGAGTGTGCGGAAGATGGCGCGGGCGGCGGGCGCACTCCATGCTTTAATATCCAGATACAATCCTAAGCGCAGCGCAACACAAGTGAGGGCGACTTCTTCAAAGGTAAGTATGGGTTCAGCGGTGGCAGGCACAACCGTGCCCAAATCCCTCAGCGAGAGGTCACTGATAGCAGCAGGGATATTGAACAGGCGTTTGAGCGTATCGTCATGAGCTACAACCGGGCGGTCATCGGCGGTAATGCGTATGTCCATCTCGACCATATCCGCTTGCATATCGGCAGCTGCACGAAGCGCGGTGGGTGAATTTTCGCGGGCATAGGAGGATGCTCCGCGATGGGCAATGCGCAGCACGCGCCCACGTGTGGTGCGGTCAAGAGAGGTGAATTGTTGTGTGGTCATACTACCCCGGCTTATGACGTGAGTTCGCCAGTAAATGTTTAATGTAACATTTGTGCGCAGGGAGGATAACAATACTCAATCAACAGAATGTGAACATTGTTTTAAGAAGTGATTGAAGATTATATTAAGCGTTTTAACATTTACTTAAACTAGATTTAATATTTGTAC
>JBBSBS010000292.1:0-8489 GCA_038251045.1 Aggregatilineales bacterium
GTATAACAGCGGATTGTTGTGGTAGTGAAGCTGTGCTGGTGTTGACGACGACCCCAATGACATAAATACCAAGCAAAGCAATGATAACCAAACTTATTGTAATTGGTAAAACGCGTTTCATTGCCAACCTCTTCCTAATAAAAATAATTAGCTGGATTGTAGCACGCAATTATTACGTCCAGATTAAATCCAGTGGCCTAGTGAAAGTTTGACGGTATACGGCTAGTATCATCCATAATTGTTGTCGGGGTAACGCGATGAGTGAGGAATCATCGGTACGAGAACTGATTGGTTTTATCCAGCCAGATGTCTTTGATGTCTTCCGAGCGAACTTTTTCCTCTGGCTCAGTCATAATCCACACTTCTGTTTTGAGTATTGAGAAATCACAACTTGAGAATCAAAAACAGGGCGTACCCTTTCGGATACGCCCTGCATTTTACTAAACCCCGGGTATCAAGTACTTTTTAAATCCGGGTGCTGTGGCAGTGCAGGGACAGAGGAACATTCCAGTCATGGGAGTACAAGCGGCCCTAGAATATCTTGACCAGCATCAGCCGAAGCCGCTACTAGACGCGGGATGTCGAGAGCAGTAGGCGGCGGCAAGACACGCTCTAGCGCAGGATCGCCCACGCTTACAACAAAGCGGTCAAAGCCGGCAGGCATCGTAATAGCGAGTGTCTTGGCTTCTTCGTCACCTACTACAGCATATCCGTGTGCAGTCCCACGTGGCAACCAGACGAACGCGCCTTTCCCTGCGTACCACAGTTGACCATCGGTGATTCCTCGTATCGCGCCTTCCAGAATGTAAAATGCCTCGTCTTCAGCCTGATGGACATGTAGCGGTGTGGCAAAACCCGGTGGATGGACAAATTCAACAAGTGACATAATATTTCCCGTCAGTGTGCCTGATGCTTTAATGGTCGCCAGAGTGCCAATAAACCAGAAGGCTTCTCCCTCCTGAGATGCAAGTGTGTAATGTTGTGATTTAAGTGTCATAATTTAGTCCTCTTTTGAATCAACACTTGAAGTTTATGATACTTAGTCCCATAATGGTTCTAAGTATCATAAAGCGAGACGTAATTTTTGTCAAGAAGGTGATATGACAGCATCATATGAATCATTTGGGCGGACAAACCAAAAAACCCGGACTCGTGCTGCAATCAAGGCTGCGGCAGTAGAGCTTATGAAAAACGGCGAAACACCTAGCATGACGCAAATTGCAGAAGCGGCTATCGTTTCTAAAAGCACTGCATATCGCTACTTTCCTTCACAGGAAGTCTTGATCGCTGAAATTATGCTGGATGCCGCGCTTGGGGAAGACCTTGAAGCTGTTTATACCGCAGCCAAAACACAAGGGACTCCTGCGGCACGATTGGCTGCTGTCATACAGACCGACCATACCATCGTCATCAAACATGAAAACGCTTTTCGCAAATTGCTGCGGGTGGTATTGACATCTTATGCAGACGACATATTCGAAATACCCCGACGACCCGGAAACCGACTGCGTTATCTAGCGGAGGCCCTGGCCCCTCTTAAAGGTCAGTTTGATGGAGAACAGTTTGAGCGTCTTGTGATGGCGTTATCTCTTTGTGTGGGCGTAGAGAGCATTGTAGTCATGAAAGATGTATGTGGGTTAAAACCAGAGGAAGCCGAGCGAACCAAATTGTGGGCGGCTAATGCTTTACTACAAGCAATGCTGCAAGAGAGTGGATTTGCAAAGCACGATGGCTAACATCGTCCTTTATTGAACTAAACAATAGCAAGGAATCAAAAACAGGACGTACCCTTTCGGATACGTCCTGTTTGTTTACAGATGAGATGGACGCGGTTTAGTGCGTACCGTTTCTCAGTAAGTCCTAGTACTCTGGCATCTGGGGGGCAGCGCCCGCACCAGCAGGTTCCTTCACGTCGGTGATCAGGGCTTCGGTGGTGAGGATCATGGCAGCGATTGAAGCTGCATTTTCAACTGCGCCACGGGTGACCTTTGCCGGGTCAGGGAAGCCAGCGTCGATGGTATCAACATATTCGTCGGTGAGGACGTTGTAGCCGATACGCAGGTTCTTCTTGGCTTTTTGCTGACGGCGAACTTCCTGAATAATGACCGCGCCGTCCTGACCAGCATTGGAGGCAATCTTCTTCATGGGAGCTTCCAGCGCCTTGCGGACGATGGCGATACCCGTGTTTTCGTCGTCGCCATCAAGCTTCAGACCTTCGAGGGCTGCGATAGCATTGATGAGGGTGACACCACCGCCGGGAACGATACCTTCTTCAACAGCGGCGCGGGTGGCGCTGAGCGCGTCTTCCACACGATGCTTCTTTTCCTTGAGTTCGGTTTCGGTTGCGGCACCGACACGAATGACGGCTACACCACCGCTGAGTTTCGCCAGACGTTCCTGGAGTTTCTCGCGGTCATAGTCGCTGCTGCTGGCATCAATTTCGTTGCGGATTTCAGCAATACGACCCTTGATGGTAGCGCTTTCACCAGCACCGTCGATAATCACGGTGTTTTCCTTGGTGCTGACAACCTTGGCTGCGCGACCGAGGTCTTGCAGGGTAACGGTTTCCAGCTTGCGACCGGTCTCTTCGCTGATGACAGTACCACCGGTGAGGATGGCGATGTCACCGAGCATGGCCTTGCGGCGATCACCAAAGCCGGGGGCCTTGATGGCGAGAACGTTCAGCATACCGCGCAGTTTGTTCAGAACGAGTGTTGCCAGCGCTTCGCCGTCAACATCTTCAGCAATGATTACTAGTTCACGCTTGCCGATCTGGAGGAGTTTTTCCAGAATGGGGACAATGTCCTGAGCAGCGCTGATCTTCTTTTCGTAGATCAGAATGTAGGGATCCTGAATGCTGGATTCCATTGTTTCCGGGCTGCTGACAAAGTAGGGGCTGAGGTAGCCGCGATCAAACTGCATACCTTCAACGTACTCGGTCTCGAATTCCAGACCCTTGCTCTCTTCAACGGTGACGACACCATCGCGACCGACTTTGTCCATCACATCGGCAATCAGGTTACCGATGTTGGGGTCCTGAGCGCTGGTGCTGGCAACCTTGGCGATTTCTTCGCGGGTTTCAATGGGGGTAGCCGAGTCACGAATGAATTTGGAAACGGCTTCGGTGGCGACTTCGATACCGCGCTTGAGCAGCATGGGGTTGGCACCGGCTTCAACATTCTTCAGACCTTCTCGGACGATGGCCTGAGCCAGAACGGTGGCGGTGGTTGTGCCGTCGCCAGCGATGTCATTGGTCTTGGTGGCGGCTTCCTTGAGAAGCTGGGCACCCATGTTTTCATAGGGGTCTTCGAGTTCAATTTCTTTAGCCACAGTCACACCATCATGGGTAACAGTGGGCGCACCGAACTTCTTGTCCAGCGCTACGTTACGGCCTTTGGGGCCAAGAGTTGTGCTGACGGCATCCGCCAGCTTATCCACGCCGACCTTCAGGCTGCGACGGGCTGCTTCACTAAAAACGAGTTGCTTTGCCATTAACTAGTCCTCCAAACTGCATATAAATCGCGTGATAATCAGGAAAGAGATAAAGTTGAGCACTAATTACTCAACAACAGCCAGAATATCGGCTTCTTTCATGATGAGAAGCTTCTTGCCATCCATTTTGACTTCGGTGCCAGCGTACTTGGCAAACAACACTTTGTCGCCAACCTTGACATCGACCTTGATATTCTTGCCATTGTCGTCCGTACGGCCGGGGCCGACAGCCAACACATTACCCTGCTGGGGTTTTTCTTTGGCGGTTTCGGGAATGTAAAGACCACTGGACGTGGTTTCTTCCTGTTCAATCGCTTCCACGATCAACCGATCAGCCAAGGGGCGCAGGTTAGTACCTTTTGAAGCCATTCAAACTCCTCCTTCAGTTCCGTTTCGTCATAATGTAAACTAGGCAGCTCTACGCAGTAGTACCCACGACAATCTACGTCTTGTAAATCCCCGTTAGCACTAACACACATAGAGTGCTAAATTCATACACATAGTGTAACAAAATGGCCTTGCATCGTCAAGCGTTTATTAGCAAACTCATACACAGAGTGCTAAAAATGATGAATTTCTGTAATAATGTGGTAATAAATCAACCGCGATTACTTCATGAAGCGCTGGACAAAATTGACCAAATCGCGCGGGCTTATGGGTTTTATGAGGAGTAAGTCAACATCATTTGCGATGCTGCTTTGGGCGGCGAGATGATTGCCGGTTACAACGACGATTTTCACCGGTTTTCGGCGGGGATGCTGCCGGACATAGAGGATTACATCCTCACCGGAAATACCGGGCATCCCCAGATCTAAAACCAATACATCCGGCAGGGATTGTGTAAGCTGTGCCATAACATCGTGACCATTGACGGCAATGTGGACGTTAATGCCGGCGTTTTTGAGGACTTTAGCAAAAAGCGAGCGCAACGACGGATCATCCTCGGCAATTAATACCTGAAAAGTCACCTGCCCGATATTCGCAATTGCGCTGAGATGACGGGTAACCGGTTGATTATCATCGGGCAGCACGAAACGATAGACCGAAATGTTTTGCAGACTTTCGGGATGCATTATTTGTTCATGGGCAACCAGATTAAACTGATCGGCAACGACTTTGATTTCCTCATAAACGGTATCAGAAACGGTCATTTCCCCGGATGCAGTTTGTTGGGCGATAAAGCTGGCAAGCTGTACACCTTCACCACGAAAGGTCTCCTGCTCGACCAAGCCACGAGCAATGCCAATTGCTAATTTGATGGGAGAGGTGGCGATTTCCCGGCAAAGGGCATTGAATACCTGATGCATCTCGGCTGCACATTTCAAGGCTAAGTAGCTGGGGAAAGGGATTAAGTGTGGGATATTAAAGGCAGCGATGAGCTGTTGACTGTCATCATGCAATAAGGTCGCACCATATTTTTCTAATACAAATTGCAGCGCATGAATAAATACAACCTGCATGTGCGGGCTGATATCACCGGCATCATAGATTCTAATGTCTAACACCACAGCCGATACTTGCGCCGGTGAGTGACTGATCATACGGTAAATTTAACCTTTCAGCTGCGCTAGCGGGGGTGTTACCTAGTAGATGGGGTGGCTTTGCTGGCGGAAATGATGGTGTTGGCGAGTTCATCAATCGAAGCACTTTTGAGCAAATAGCCAATCGCGCCTGCTTCTAACATCTGGCTAACGGATTCATCATCCTGAATGCTCGTGAGGGCGATGACCTGTGTATTGGGATGATTTTGACGAATAATCCGCGTGGCATTAATGCCATCCATTTCTGGCATCATCAAATCCATCAGCACTACGTCGGGCTGAAGTTCATCACAAATCCGCACGGCTTCTAAACCGTTTACGGCTTCACCAACGAGTTCCAGATCCTCAAAGGCATCAAAGAAGAGACTTAGGCCGCGCCGGACAACGTCTTGATCGTCTGCGATGAGTATTCGAATGGGGGTCATAACAATCAATGCCTTACTACAATAGAGTCGGGTAATTAATAGAATATACAAACATATTATGCCACAAAAAGTGGACTGTGTCACCTAAGAATAGCCCGTAGTATACGATACTTAAATCACTTTTTACCTGTACAAACTTAGGTCTGCTCGCCATTTTGCATATATACTTTCAACAGATCGATTGGCAAGTATTTTAGAGTCAGTGGGATATATGGTAGGCGGCACAGGGTTAGATCAAACATAGTAAACAGGCGGCGGGCAGCATGTATGCTGTCCCTACAGCAATTCGTTTGGTTGAAGGGTTAAATTCTCGACCCTAAGCCAAAATCCTAACCACTCACTATGGAAACCTGATTTTTGTGTTTGATGACTTATCGAAAGAAAACTATAGACCAAGCTGTAAACCGCAGCGTTGATTTGAAAAGGAAAAATATGCGTACGATTACGATTACCCTGCTCATTAGTTTTTGTTGGCTGCTGATTTCCCCGACAGCGGCGCAAGACACAACCGCAGCAAATTTCAAAACAGCGACCTGCATGTTTACTGTGCCACAGGGTCAGACACCGGAGTGTGGTTACCTGACTGTTCCCGAAAACCGCAGCAAAGCGAACGGTCAGACGATCAAGCTGGCAGTAGCTGTATTCCGCAGCGATAATCCGGATAAATCGAGCACACCGTTGATCTATCTGGAAGGCGGGCCGGGTGGCAGCGCCCTCGAATTTTTGTCGCTGACGTTTAAGGATCGGTATGCCGATTTTCTAGAGAACCAAGATGTCATTATTTTTGACCAACGGGGCGTAGGACGGTCACAACCGGCGTTGGATTGCAAAGAATTGACTAATTACCAAATCAATGCGCTGGATCGGGTCTTATCCACAGAAGAGGTCATTAAAGAAACGAACCTAGCGGCAGAGAACTGCGCGACGCGGCTGGCTGGTACGGGCATCGAGTTGGCGGCCTATAACAGTGCCGAGAGCGCGTCGGATGTTAATGATCTGCGGATTGCGCTGGGTTATGACACACTCGACCTATATGGCATCTCTTATGGAACCAAGCTGGCACTGACGATCATGAGGGATCATCCGGAAGCGGTTCGGAGTTCGATCATCGACTCGGTTTACCCGCCACAGGTGTCTATTAATGATGCACCCCGTAATTTTGAGCGCTCGCTCAAGGTACTGTTCAAGGGTTGTAAGGTCGATACGGCGTGTAATACGGCGTTCCCCGATTTAGAAACTGTGTTTTATGACACGATTGCTGAACTCAACAAGACACCTGCCAGCTTCGAGGTGTTAGACCCGACTAATGGCAGACAGCGTATGGCGCGGCTGGATGGCGACGGGTTTGCAGGTTATATCTTTCAAGCGTTATATGGAACCGAAATCATCCCTTCCCTGCCGAAGAATATTTATGATGTTCACAATGGCGACACACGCTTTTTGGGTCTGTGGACGCTGCTGACCCTGGCGCAATTAGATGTGGTATCCGCAGGGATGAATTACGCGGTGCAATGTACAGAGGAAATTCCCTTCGACAGTCGTGCAAGTATTGAAACCACCCTTTCGAAACTGAATCCGGCACTGAATGGATTTGCCCGCCGGAATGGTATTGAACCCAGCCAAATCGGATTATGTACGACGTGGAACCCAGCCAAGCCGAATCCGATTGAGAATGAGGCAGTTCAAAGTGATATTCCGACACTGGTTGTGAGTGGTGAATATGACCCGATTACGCCGCCAGCAAATGGGCAACTGGCAGCCGAAACACTGAGCAACGGTTACTTCTTCGAGTTTCCGGCTACAGGGCACGGGGTGATTGCAACCAGCGAATGTGCGCTGGGTATCGCGCAGGCGTTCCTCAAAGATCCATCGAGCAAACCGGATTCGGCGTGCATCGCGGAAATGAAAGGGCCGGTTTTCATCACCAGCGATGAGACAACGAGCGCCCCGATTGAACTGGAGGGCTTTAGCAATAAGAGCGCGGGTTATACGGCTGTGAGGCCAGTCGGTTGGACGGAAGCCGGAGCGGGAATTTATGGACGGGGCGGCAGCGCCCTTGACCAGACGGCAATCGCTTACCAATCGGTTCCGGGCGGCAATGTTGATCTGGTGATTCCGCTGTTTGCCAGTCAATTTGGACTGGATACTGATCAGGTGGTTACGCGTGAAGCCAACGGATTGGAATGGCGATTACTGACAGGGAAATTGCAGGGTATTCCGCTGAACCTCGCTATAACGGAGGGGAAAGGTAAGATTTATCTGATCCTCGTCCTGAGCACAGAAGAAGAACAGGCAAGCTTGTATGATGCTCTATTTTTGCCAGCGGTGGATGGATTTAAGCTGACGGAGTAATGTATGCGGGGTGGGCAAGTCATATGGATTGCCGCACGAGTAGGAATGCGTAATACTATGATCCACATTTGGTATTAAGGGAAGAAAATGACAGAACAAGAACAATGGAGTTCGGTGGACAGCTATTTCGAAGGGTTATTTGCGCCACCAGATGGGGTATTGGATGCGGCGCTGCAAGCAACAACAGCAGCGGGATTACCAGCGATTAGTGTTTCGCCAACACAGGGAAAATTACTGTATGTGCTGACACTATCACACGGGGTGCGATCTATTCTGGAAATCGGGACGCTAGGTGGTTACAGCACGATCTGGATGGCACGGGCATTACCGGCTGATGGGAAGCTGATCACCCTTGAGATTGATCCGGCACATGCGACGGTGGCACGAGCGAACATCGAACGGGCTGGATTAACGGCAAAGGTCGAGGTACGGGTGGGGGCAGCTATCAAGAGTCTGCCGGAACTTGATGCCAGCGGCGCGGGGCCGTTTGATCTGGTATTCATTGATGCAGATAAGGTGAGCACACCGGATTATCTGACATGGGCAATGCGGCTGACGAAACCGGGGAGCCTGATCATCGTTGACAATGTGGTGCGGAATGGCGCGGTGGCTGACCCGAATACGACTGATGCGCATGTTCAGGGTGTACGCAAAGGGCTTGAGATGCTGGCAAATGACA
>JBBSBS010000293.1:0-8479 GCA_038251045.1 Aggregatilineales bacterium
CTCAGAAACACCGGCCTCAGTGATCCACAGCGGCAGCTTGGGTAAGCCTCTAACAACGATTTTCAGATACTCGTCCAGCTTTCCACCCTCCCAGCCGCCCCAGTCCGGTTTCTGACGGAAATTAGGTGTCCATTGACCGTAGGGATGAATGGCAATGGCATCCGCCGGGAGCTTGTCGCCCAGTGATTTTTTGACCGCCTTTACGTACTGAACCACCTGATGCGGCCCGGATGCCAAACCGCCGATAACGACCAGCGCGCCGGATGCTTTCTTAATTTCTTTGGAGGCCGCATCAAGGATCAACCCGTATTTATCATCCGGAACATGGGTGGAGGAGTCGCCGAAATCCTGCTCGTTCCAGATTTCAAAAGCGATTGTCTTGTCGGCATAATGCTTTGCAATCTTGCCACAGACCGCCCCGAACTGGCGCGCATAATCGCCCCAATCGCTGCCACTAATCCAGGGTGTGTTGGCCTTCAAGGTTTGATGGTTGACCACAAACAGAACTCCGACATCACTCGCGTTGTATTGAGTCACCAGAGGGTCATAAAACGCAAAAGACTGCTCAATACTGCGGCGCATGTCATCCACCATAAAGACCATACGTGCCCATTTAATGCCCTGCACGGTTTTAATGTCATCCGGCTGACCACAAGGCCCATCGGGATTGAAGTTAAGGCCGTACTGCACACCGCCAGATGCAACAGTGATTGGATTCTGAGGCTCTTGCGGAACATTCTCCGATGAACCGTCGATAGTTCCGGTATCAATTGGGTTCTTAACATCGGGGATATCCGTTGGATGGCGTTTTTGGGGTTCGATGGATAGGTTCCCCGCCGCACTCGCCCTGATGATTGCTTCCTGCCAACCGTTGTCATTTTCAACATTAAAGTGTTCCCAGGAGACGTTGTCGCCCCAAATAAATGTGCATACCCCTTTCAGAATATCATCCTGAATATAGGAGCCGTAGGTCTTGTTGATCGTTTCAACCTGCCATGCCGCATACTGATCTCCCGACATCCCCCGCGATTTATAGCCATTGAGCGGGTCGGTTTTGTTGCCCGAATCAAACCCAAACTCGGTGATAATGACGCGGGGAGGCGTTATGCCGCCTTTAATCGACCTACAACGGGCGATCATGGCATCAAGCCGCGCGAATGTATCAGCGGGCGCGTAGAGGTGCATGCCTAAATAGTGCTTATTGCGGGTCTGAGATAACAATTCCAGCACGTCATCAAAGCGACTATCCCATTGCTTTCGGGATAGCTTTGGGTGCCCCACCCCCCAATTGAGAACGGTCAAGGACATATTGCGAGCATTAGCCAGTTTTATCGTTTTAACTGTCCAGTCTGCAAGGCGGTTGATGGTGTCGTCATCCACTTCACCACTTGGTTCATTCAGGGCATAGAGCGACAAGCCGTCTTCACCGAGTTCGTGATACGCATTGATGAAATTTTCGGGGCTGACTAACCATTGTTCATTGTTGTCCGGTTTGGTGTGATACCCGCCGTCATGCACTTGATCAATAAAGCGCGCCACGATCTGAGTACCGGGCAAAGTGCGCTTGAGATCAAAAATACGGTTTCGATCATTAAGATTGTCAATGCAGGCCACAACCACAGCTGGGTTGAGTCGCCGCAGGAATTCCTGTGTGGCACCCCAATTAGAAACAGATGCAACTTTGAGGTTGACCGATAGACGCGATTGGTTCATGTTATTTTGACCTCTTGCCATCACCTAACATGAAAAATGCATCCATGCATCGCGTGGCTTTTACGCAATAATATATCAACTGTAATAATCTGCGATGCGCTCAAGATGGTCGCATCGCCTCCTCTATGAGCTGAGCCATATTTGACCATAAATACGAACTTTAGCATTATCCCTTAACCCCTCCTGCTGTCAGGCCGCGAGTCAAGAAGCGTTCAAAGAAGAAAAACAAGAGAATGACCGGAACGGTAATGATTACCGAACCTGCCATCAGATAAGTACGCGGCACTTCCTGTGTATCCAACATCCTCAAACCCAACGGTAAGGTCCAACTGGCTGGTGAGTCTGTTAAGAACAAAATTGCAAAGAGGATTTCATTCCAGGCAATCATGAAGGTGTACAGTGCAACTGAAGCAACCGCTGGAATAGACAACGGTAATACAACTCGCCAAATCGTACTCAAACGGCTGCAACCATCAATCAGTGCTGCTTCTTCCAACTCGGCGGGAATCGTCTGGAAATAGCTCCGTAACATATAGAGCGCGACCGGCAATGTACCGGACATATAGGCGATAATGATCCCCGGCAAGCTACCACGTATGCCCAGTTGGCTGTAAACGACAAATAGGGGGATACCAATGACAATTGCTGGAAACATATAGACCAGCAGAATACCCCAACTCATTACCGATTTCAGACGGAAATTGAGGCGTGTTACAGCATATGCACCCGGAATTGCGAGCGATAAAGTCAGGGCTACGGTAATCAGCGAAACCACCAGACTATTGGCAATAAACGTTCCAAAACGAAAGTCGACAAGCACGGCCTGATAGGGAGCTATAAAATTTGCGAGTTGATCTGCTGTGGGGATGAGCCGACCGGGATTTTGCAGTACATCGCCAATGGGACGTATCGATAGATTTAACATCCAGTAAAAGGGAAAAGCGGTCACCAGTAAAAAGAAAACGATCAACACCCATTTCAGCACATGGCCTACGCGCAGCTCAAATTTCTCACGGCTAAAAGGAGGCTTGCTGGGAACAACAATTGGATGTGGGGAACGCTGGGCTTCGAGTGTCATAACCTAATTCTCCTCGACCATAAACCAGCGGAAATAGACAAAAACAACGACAAACAACACCGCTGCCAGCACCACGGCTACAGCAGATGCCGCCCCTACATTACGGGCACTGAATAGCTGATCATAGATTTCAATCGTGATGAGCTTGGTACTCGCTGATCCGCCGGTCAGCAAGAATACGTCGTCGAATTTGTTAAATGTCCAGATGAAACGCAGCAGGAACAGCGTGCCAAATACGGCTCGCAATTGGGGTAGTGTCACATACCATAATCGTTGTGTCGGCACAGCGCCATCAACACGAGCCGCTTCATAAATATCCTCGGGAATGGCCTGAATACGTGCTAGGATAAACAGGAATGCAAACGGGAAATAACGCCAGGCTTGAAATATGATGACCATTGTAAAAGCAGTGGCCGGGGTACTGAGATAGTCAATACGCTTTGCGCCAAGTGAACTGGCAATTTCGTTAACCAGACCAAATTGAGCATTAAACATGAGCTTCCAGATCAGAACCACTGAAATAATGGGGGCAATATAGGGGAAGAGCAAAAAGCCCCGCACAATATTGCGCCCGCGAAACGAGTCTTTCACCACTAGCGCCGCCACCAATCCAAGAAAAATCGCCAGAAATGTTCCTGATATCGTGTAAACGAAGGTTCGTGTTAATGTATCCACAAAGCCGCGCGCATTCAGAACCCTATTGAAGTTGTCCAATGTGAACCCATCCAGAGAGAACAACCGTAAATCGGGTAAATCGCGCATCCGGATTGGGCGGAAGGCCAGAATGAAGTTCCAGATCATAGGAAAAATGACAATTGCAGTCACGATGACGAAAGTGGGGAGCAGCAAACCGTAGGCCAAATCGGCTATGCGCTGACGCATAGTGACGACATCAGGATGGTGACCAAATCCGATGCGAGTCGTGGACATGATTAATCCCGAGGCCAATGTAACCAGCCAAAGAATGAGTGCTGCATTTACGAGGGCAATAGCATCATCCACTACGCCCAGAAGCGCGCCGCCTACTCCTACTAAGATACCAACGACCACGCCCAGACGAGCCCCATTACGCGGATTTCGATCAATCGCCGAGTATAGATAAAATCCGGGGATGCCTCCTAATGCTGCCCATACTGTGGTATAGATAACAAAATCTAGTAATGAAAAATTGGATAACATTTTATTTACCCTGCTAAAACGCCGGGGTGGGTAATCAGGAAGCGATAGGTGTGGTCAATCCACACCTATCGCACCTTAAATTTATTTACTCAGCCAGTGCAGCCTGAATCTCTTCAGCCCGTAGCTGAATTTCAGCCGCGCCTTCATCCGGTGTCAAAGAACCGTTGATAATGTCGCTCAAAACAACTGGGACGACTAATTCTTGATATATGCCACCTACCAACTGTCCTTGTCCCTGTGCCAGACCCCAGCGATCAAAGCCTGTCGCTCCCTCCGCAATCGCGTTAATGACATCCTGAGTGTAGAAATCACCGAGCGGTGCTTTTCGGTCTACACCGGTGGGAAGCGTGCTCCAGCCTTCAATGAACTGGGTTGGGTTCTCCATTGTGCCACGGCGCATTGGGAACTTGCCTTCAGGGGATACGGCAAGCCAATCGAGGTAGCCATCAGATAACCAGAACTTGACGAAATCAACGGCCTCAGGAGGAGCACTGGTACTGATTCCCATCAAGCTCACCTGACCGTACTGAGCCGGTTCTTTGCCACTTGGCCCAACGAATGCGGGAACAAAGCCGCTGACTTTCGCTAGGAAAGCTGGATCATCGCTACATTCGGGGCAGTTCGGCAGTGCGTTATCGCGCAAACCGGCCATTTCATCCAGAATAAAGGGGGACCAGACAAGCATAGCAGCCTGACCGGCAAAATAGGTCGCGCGCGAACCCGCGACATCGATAACCCCCGCCGGCCCATATTGGGTCACCAGATCAGTATAAAATTTCAACGCCTCGACCATTGCTGGGGTATTCAATGTAACTTTGCCCGCGTCATCAGTCATCTGGACGCCATTCGCTAGCGCAAAGTGTTCAAAAGTCTGCTGGGTAAATACTGCGCTGGGATCAGTAGCCGCGACGATACCATAGAAGTTATTGTCGGGCTTATTCAGCGCTTCAGCCGCCTTCATGATGGCCTCAAAAGTTGTTGGTGCTGCGAGGTTGGCCGCGTCGAACAGATCTTTCCGATAAATCAAAAGCTGCCCCCAGCCATCAGTCGGGACGGCAACATACTCTCCCTGTCCATTGCCAACCAGACCCAGGGCACTGAACTGATCTTTGCCCAAATCAGTAATAACCTTCGTCGCTGCTTTACTGTCAAGAATGCCATCAGCATACCAGGCAGCCGCGTAATCGACCGGGTGGAACATGACATCTGGAAGTGTACCAGCAGCAAGATTCGCCGCCATAAGGCTGTCCAAAATGTCTTCGTTGGTAAGTACTACATTGACATTTACACCGCTTGCCGCAGTATAACGATCAATGATGGCCTGAGTCGCCTTCGCACGCTCGGGTTGTTCTTCAGTGCTCCAGAAAATAAGGGAAACATTATTTTGAGCGGAGGCCAAACCGGAGATGCTCAATAGCGTGACCAGAACCAGCAAACTTAAGAATAGTCTTTTTTTCATTACATTCACTCCTGAAAACTAGGTCAAACGTTTCTCATAGACATATAGACTAATAAGCATCTCCTTTCGATAAATCCCCTCAAACGCGGACTGTGCCGCTGGAAAACCGGGTAATTAATTTGGGTTTGATCAATACCGACGGGTTTGTTAATTTCTCTCCTCTTACCATTTTTAGAAGAGTCTGGGCGGCCTGTTGACCAATCACGTAAATCGGTTGATGAATAGTCGTCAATCCCGGTCGAATGTGCTCAGCTAGGGGGATATCATCAAAACCGCCGACCGCAATATCACTGCCCACATGCAGCCCATACTCCTGAATAATGTTCATGACACCCAGAGCCATCAAATCATTGCCACACATAATGGCAGTAGGTCGATCAGGAAGAGCTAACAAACTACGTGCTCTCTCTGCTCCTCCTTGCTCAGTCAGGTTCGTCTCCAAAATTAAAGCCTCATCGATAGCTATATTATTGCGCGCCATTGTTTCGCGGAAGCCTTGTATACGGAAATGGGTGAACATCAAATCAACGGGGGGGGGCATGAAAGCGATGCGGCGGTGTCCCAAATCAATTAGATGTTGGGTCAAAATACTTTGTCCAGCGGTGCCATCCACATCTATATAGACATAATCTTCAAGATTGGAGGTACGTCCGAAAACGACAAAGGGCATCTGGGTTTGTGACAGATAGTGGATGCGTTGATCATTGTAACGGGCGCGCACCAGAATCAATCCATCCACGCGCTTTCCGGCGACAATCTTGCGATAGTGGTCGATTTCGGAATCGTGTGAGCTGTGCGTACTCAACAGGAGATCAAATCCCGAGTCGGTTAACGCATTGCCAGCGCCTGCCATAAACTCACTGAAAAATTGGTCATGAAAACGGGGTCCGGTCACCGAAAGGATGAGGCCAACGGTTTGCGTTCGACGAGTCTGTAAGGCTCGGGCTTGCAAATTCGGTTCATAGCCTTGATTGTGGGCTTCTTTGATAATAATCTGGCGCGTTTCCTCGTTTACATCGTCAAAACCACCCAATGCGCGTGATATGGTCGTTATGGAAAAACCAGTCGCTTTGGCTATGGATTTAAGAGTGGCGACAGACATAACCCCCTTTCTTCTCTTTTTGACCCGAAACGTTTCGGATACTTCCTAGAGAATATCCCGAAATGTTTCGGGGGTCAAAAAACAGGTTGTGCAGGTTGAACAAAAATTAATAACCGCCTCACAAGAAATCTAGCTAATACGTCCAAATCAATGACGTAACCCGGGTTATGGATAATCTTGTCAAAATCACTGATCTCGGAATCCCACATCAATCAAGTACTCTTCTAGGTTAGAAAACTCGATCTGATTGCGATTAACCGCCGTGAACTTGTTGGAGACCAGACAAAACCGGGGGCAAATAAGCGTTGTATGATTTTTCTTGTACATCTCGGCAAGTGATGCAGTGACATCTTGACCCGTAAACCGGTAAAATGGATGGCATCTCATAGATGAATGAGGAGGTGCCACATGGAAAGCGAGTGGGAACTCGACCGCATACGCCTGTTTCAAGTATGGCAAGCGCATCAGGAGTGGACATTAGTTCGACTGGGACATGCGCTTAATCGTAGCCTGAGTTGGTTGAAGAAATGGCTCAAACGCTTTCGAGAAGCCGAGCATCCTACGCTGGCGATGTTCAAGAGCCAGTCGCGAGCGCCACTCCATCGACCACGGCAGATGATACGAGCGGTTCGCGACGCAATCCTCCAGCTACGCGACCAACTGAGGGAAAAGTATGGTCGGGTGGTCGGCCCGAAAACCATCCTCTACCATCTCCATAAAGACACCACTTTGAAGACAGTCTATGTTCCCCAATCCGTGCGGACTATTGGGCAGGTACTCAAAGAAGGCGGACGCATCCCCACCCGGTTACGGGAGCATTATCCTCTCGAACGGCCTGAACCGATGCAGCACTGGGAGATGGACTTCGGACAATTGGGGGATGCCTTTGAGTTTTTGAGCGTTGTCGATCGGGGGACATCCATCCTTGTGGATACCCAAACACAAGCCCATTACAATGCCGAAACGGCCTTACTGGCGGTCGCACGCTTACTCAGCACTCTTGGGTTGCCGCTCAAACTACGCTTTGATAACGACACGCGTTTTGTCGGCAATTGGCTATCCTTCGCCACTCATGCGTTTTCTGATCTGTCTAGGAGTGGAGCCTGACATTGTCGAACCGGGCAAACCTTACCACAAACCGTTTGTGGAGCGTTCGGTTCGGACGCTGAAACATGAGTGCTTATGGGCAGAACGCCCTGAAGATTGGCTGGATGCGATGGGCATTTTGGATGTCTATCGCCAGTTCTACAATCACGATCGTGCCAACCAGTCATTGGCTTGTGGCAACCGCCCACCTTACGAAGCGTTTCCAGCCTTACCGGTACTGCCTTCCCTTCCAGATCAGGTTGATCCGGATGCGTGGCTACCTGATTATGATCGTCACATTTTCAAGCGACGTGTGGGCCAAAATGGGACGATTTCAGTCGGCAATCATGACTACTATGTGGGCTATCTGTATGCCGGTCAACCAGTCGGGGTGTTGCTAGATGCCGAGCGACATGCTTTTAATATTTTGCATAAAGGTACGGTCGTGCGACAGGTTGAAATTCAGGGTTTAATCGGGCGTGTATTGCCGTTTGAGGATTATCTTGGGCATATGCTCACCGAGGCTCGGACTATCCAAATATAATCCTAGCAGCCATCTTCTAAACACTCACATGTCACCTACCCCCTAGTTATCCTCTCCTGTTTTTTCACCGGTCACGATGTCAACTGCACTTTTTAGGTGTTGAACGAGAAAAATCATACAGATGCTTTTCGCTGTTTTAATATCAACACCCCTAATTACGCCAAGAAATAACTGACTAAAATAAGGATTATAGTCAGTAGTATGCTATAATGGAACAACCTCAAAACACCCCTTCTAGGAGTCCTTGTGGACAATCTCACCATCATCGAAACTTCTCATCACCTCGCCACCTTAAGCGCCGATGCGGTTGCCCAAGCC
>JBBSBS010000294.1:0-8479 GCA_038251045.1 Aggregatilineales bacterium
ATGAAGAGTAGTCCGAGACAATAAAGGAGGTATGCAGCTAAAAACACAATCGGACACAAATCAGTATCAAATTATGTATTAATATGAGGAGCAAAAAATGAACGTTCGAAAGGGATTATTGTTAATTTTAGGGATGGCCTTGCTCGTTGTGTCCGCACCGGTAGTGGCACAAGACAAGCCAAAGAAAATGTCGTTCTGGATTCGGGACACAAGCTTTTTGATCCAGACTCTAGTCGACAAATGGAATGCCGATCATGAATATCAAATTGAATTAACCGTCATTCCAGCTTCCGACTTCGTTACTAAATTCGCGGCGGCGATTGCTGGGGGACAGGCTCCGGACATTGCTTCAATTGACCTGATTTATACGCCTGCATTCGCTGCTGAAGGACAATTAGAAGACATCACCGATAAAGTTCAAGCACTTCCCTTCTTAAAAGACCTGAGCCCTGCTCACATGACCTTGGGAACGTATGAAGGGCGTAACTACGCCGTGCCATTCGCAGCAGAAGGCTCATTTCTGATTTATAACAAAGGGTTATTTAAACAAGCTGGTTTAGATCCGGAAAAGCCACCAACCAACTGGGACGAACTCTTGAAAGATGCGCGGGCAATTACAGCTTTGGGTAACGACACATATGGCTATTATTTTGCTGGTAATTGCGCTGGATGCAATGCATTCACTTATCTGCCGCTCATTTGGGCAAGCGGCGGTGATGTGTTGAGTGCGGATTTTTCTGAGCCTACCTTAACAGATCCCATTGTTCACGATGCACTTCAACTTTACCGTACCATGTGGGAAGAAAAACTCATTCCCGAGGGTGCTCAGGTTGATGACGGCGCAAACTTTGTGAACGCTTTTGGTACGGGCAAAATTGGTATGGCAGGCACGGGCGCATTTGGCATCAATACCTATAAGAAGGATTTCCCCGATCTCGACTTTGGCGTTACATTACTTCCGGGTAAAGATGGTGGCACAGCCTCATTTGGTGGTGGCGATGTCATCGGTATTCCGAAAGGATCAGCTTACGTTAATGAAGCATGGGATTTCATCCAGTGGGTGTTATCGGATGAGGTTCAGTTAGAAGTTTATGCAGCCAATAACAATTTGCCCCTTCGCCTCTCACTGGCTGACAACAAATACTTCAAAGAAGATCCCCGCCTTGCTACTGCCGCCAGTACACTGTCTGTCGGTCATACGCCCTATAGTCTCGTATACAACGATCTGTTCAATGATAAAAATGGCCCGTGGTTGCTCATGCTTCAAACTGCAATTTTCGATGGAGATATTGATGGCGCAATTGCTGAAGCACAAAAGAGCTTTAGCGACATCATGGCAAAATAATCGATCCTGAGAATTTTTGAAGAGTGTCGAACACCTTCTTGACTCAATATAAATCGCTCAACACCCTTCCGCCTACGCGTTGGTAAAGGAAGCTCGTGCCGGGGTACAACCTCGGCACGAACCGGAAACAAGATTGACTTGGAACTATAAATGGGGCAATAACCGTTATGGCGTCCTTATCTGTACCACGACAGAAAACAGCTCAAACCACATGGCAGCGGCAGCGCTCTCGAACCGGATTTATCTTCGTTCTACCAACCGTCCTTTTCGTTTTCGTTTTCTTCATCATCCCTCTGTTAATGACCGCATTTATGTCACTACACGACTGGCCCTTGTTCGGTTCACGAACGTTTATTGGGATCAAAAATTACATCGATCTTTTTAGTGATAAGCAATTTCTGAAGAGCTTAGATTTTACAGCGCGTTATACCTTGGTTATTACACCCCTGATTTTTATCATTGCCTTCATTTTAGCCAGCTTGGTCCAACACAAAATTCGGGGTATTGGTATCTTTCGAACAATATTCTTTCTCCCGGTGGTCATTGGTTTAGGGACCTCCAGTTTGCTATGGGTCTGGTTGCTCAATGATCAGGTTGGTATCATCAACAAAATCTTATTAGATGTGGGAGCAATTACGAAACCGCAGTTGTGGTTAGCCAAGCCTGACACAGCTATGAACGTAATCATTATTTCAGTAATCTGGAAAACAGTAGGCTTTACTATGGTGCTGTTACTGGCTGGCATGCAATCCATTCCGGGTGAACTGTATGAGTCAGCCGAAGTGGATGGTGCCGGTTACTGGCAAAAACTAGGTTTCATCACACTGCCGTTACTCCGTCGAACTATCGCCCTTGCACTATTGCTTTCCGTCATTGGTTCAATCTTGTCATTCGATCAGTTCTTCGTGATCACTGGTGGTGGACCACGAAACAGTACCATCTCCATCGTGTACTGGATTTTCAACAATTCATTCACGTACTTTAAAATGGGATATGGCGCGTCAATGTCCATCGTGCTGATGGTCGTGCTTGTACTGCTGAGTGCAATACAGTTATTCGTGCTGCGCGACCGGAACGATTCATGATGTTTGATGCAACCTCGAACACCTAAGGATATTATCTAGATGGACACCAACATCACTCATCGCACCTATCGCAATTGGCAAATCATTAAGAACCTCACGATTTACGTCGTATTGATTATCTTGGCTGCCCTATTTCTTTTTCCTTTAGTTTGGTCTGTCTTGAATTCAGTCAAGAAACCTGCTGAAGCACTCGCCGTTCCGCCAACCTATCTTCCGTCCACACTCGTATTTGATAACTATCTCGAATTGACCACTTATGGGCGCGGGGGTGTTGTCCGGCGGGTGACGAACAGTACAGTAGTCGCCTTGATCACCGTGATTGGAACAATCATCCTGAGTACGTTAGGGGGATATGGATTTGCCCGGTTTTCGTTTAAGGGCAAGAATGTCTTGTTTATTTTAGTACTTTCGACCTTGATGATCCCATTTCAGTCAATACTTATCCCGTTGTTTGTGATGCTGACCGCTGTCAACTTGCATAATAATTTGTTTGGCTTGGCGCTGGTTTATATCACTTTCCAACTTCCCTTTGGCATCTTCTTGATGCGTAACAGTTTTATGACCGTTCCACCCGAAATTGAAGAATCAGCCCTATTGGACGGCTGCACATCTTTCAGCGTTTTATATCATATGCTGCTCCGCTTAGTACTACCCGGAATGGTTACTATAGCCATTTATGCCTTTATCAATTCGTGGAATGAATTTCTCGCAGCGCTTATCTTCATGACGGATCAAGATAATTTTACTCTTCCGATCTTTCTCTCCAACGTTCGAAGTGGCTTGTATGGCCAGATCGATTGGGGCGCATTGCAGGCCGGAGTGACGGTATCAATTATCCCAAGTGTGCTGATTTTCCTACTTTTACAGCGCTATTACATGAACGGACTTATGGGTGGCGCTGTAAAAAGCTAGCCATTGCGACACGTCGCTTTCACAATTAAGGATATGTATGAAAAACTTGCCGCCGAATCGTGCACCCTTGTTACCTACCGCATTTCAAGCGCTGCCGCTTGGTGCAATCAAGCCCACAGGATGGCTCAAGAATCAATTACAGATTCAGGCAAACGGTCTCACAGGACACTTAGACGAATTCTGGCCTGATGTAGGAACAAACAGCGGTTGGTTAGGTGGAACAGGTGAAGCGTGGGAGCGTGGTCCCTATTATTTGGATGGACTTCTTCCACTAGCTTATTTACTTGATGACGAGAATTTACTGGCAAAAGTTAAACCTTGGGTGGAATGGACACTCAATTCCGCCAAACCTAGTGGCTATTTTGGCCCGCGTAATCCGGATTGGTGGCCGCGCATGGTTATGCTTAAAGTGCTGGTAATGTACTACGAAGCCACACAAGATGAACGGGTTATCCCTTTCATGACCAATTACTTCGCCTATCAACTTCGGGTACTGCCTGTGCGTCCACTCGATACATGGAGTTGGTCACGTGCTATGGACAATATCTTGGTCATTCATTGGCTCTATAATTGGACGGGTGACAGCTTCCTACTCGAGTTAGCAGGGAAGCTCATCGACGACACACTTGATTGGCCGGAATGGCAGGCCAATTATGAAGTGGGGAAAATTCTGTCGTTTCAAGAGTGGGATGGCGGCATGTTTACCCATGTAGTTAATCACGCTATGGGTGTCAAAGCAGCTGGGGTATTTTATGTGCAGACGGGCAAAGAATGGCACCGGATAGCCTCAAAGCTTGGTATTGAACAACTGATGAAGCATCATGGTCAACCCAATGGTATTTGGAGTGGTGATGAACATCTGAACGGAACCTCCCCCACCAGTGGCACCGAATTGTGTGCAGTGGCCGAGTTCATGTTCTCGCTCGAAGAACTCATCCGTATCCTTGGCGATGCCTCTTTCGGTGATCGCTTGGAACAACTAGCCTATAACGCCTTTCCCGCAACCTGTTCACCCAATATGTGGGCGCACCAGTACGATCAACAGGTCAATCAAGTACTCGCGACCGTTGCCCACCGCGACTGGACTAACAATAACGATGAATCCAACACCTTTGGTCTTGAACCACACTTTGGTTGCTGCACCGCCAATATGCACCAAGCTTGGCCCAAATTCGTGAAGAGCCTATTCATGGCAACCCCCAACGGCGGACTGGCAGCGATTGCCTATGGGCCCTGTCTTGTATCCACCGAAGTGAGCAACGGTATTCCTCTAACCATTACTGAAACAACCAATTACCCCTTTGAAAGCTCAATCGCCTTTGAATTTGATCTGCCAACAAGCTGTCAATTCCCCTTCCAACTGCGGATACCCGAATGGGCAACAGGCGCGTCCGCATCCATTAATAGTGATCCTCTAATAGCTGGGGAGGCTGGCTCATTTTTGACCATCACTCGGCTGTGGCAATCTGGCGATCGAGTTCTGCTTCAATTACCGATGGATACTCGTGTCTCCAGTGGACATGAAGGTTTGGTCTCCATTTATCGTGGTCCTTTATTATTCGGACTACGAATTGATGAGCAATGGCGCAAGATTAAGGGTGAAGAACCGCATGCTGATTGGGAGATTTATCCGCAGTCCTCTTGGAATTATGGCCTGAATATTCGACCAGATTACTTGAATGACGATTTTGAGGTCATAAGTAAACCCATGTCGGATACACCATTCTCACCACAAGGTGCAACAATTGAATTAAAGGTTAATGCTCGGAGATTACCACAGTGGACGCTGGTTAATAATTCAGCCGGTACGATTTCAGTTGGTCCACATCATACTAGCGAAGAAGTGGAACGGATTTCATTAATCCCCTATGGTTCAACGAATTTGCGAGTAGCTGCTTTTCCGCTAGCAGAAAGTTAAAACAGGAAACGCAGTTCGAAATCAACAGAAATTAATGAACGTGTCTGTAGAAGATACTACGCAGAACATCTAACTCCACCGCCAGTTGCGCCACTGTGCGTGGAGCCTTCCATAAGGCGAATAATCGCCATTATCTTCGCAGTTCAACTGCGGGTCCTTCTTTCATGTGTTCGTCTCCCT
The DNA here is from genome assembly GCA_038251045.1 of Aggregatilineales bacterium. Classification (GTDB taxonomy): domain Bacteria; phylum Chloroflexota; class Anaerolineae; order Aggregatilineales; family Phototrophicaceae; genus CFX2. The sequence continues at coordinate 5,441 of JBBSBS010000294.1, forward strand.
GTTCATTATTCTACCGTCTGGCAGGCTGGAGCCTGCGCGTGATTTTGGCAAGAAGCTAAGCCACCTTATTTCACACGACATTTCCGATTACCATTGCCTTGTTCGATATTTATGAATCCGTCATTTCCGTCACTAAGTTCGATAGTGATTTATGCATGAGCAGCGGTCCCAGTCCTTTTACTACTTCTCCGGCTGCAAATCCTTGGTGATATTGGGGAAACTGTATCGGATTATCACGGAGCTGCTTAAGGACTTGAGTTAAGCCAAGATTGCCATATTCGCGTGCTAGTTTCACTCGATCAAGATCGAGAATTTCGGTCAAAATTGTTTCTTGGTGTCCAGCTTTTTGGAGAACGCGACCATCAGGGTCGACCAACATCGACCCGCCACCGCCCCAAGGACCGACTCCATTGACATCCACAAAATAACACTGATTGGTAATGGCGCTCGATTGGCTCAAAACCATCTCCAAATCACGATCGGGTGTTGGGGTCATGGTCGGGTGAAGAATAACTTCAGCCCCCATCCATGCTAATGTGCGAATAAGCTCTGGGAACCACATATCATAGCAAATAGAGACTCCAAATTTACCGACTTCAGGTACTTCAAAGACACAAAACTCATTCCCGGGAGTGACTTCTGTTTCATAGGGATACCATGGGAATATTTTGCGATACTTGGCAACAATCTCGCCTTGAGGCGAAATTACGATTGATGTGTTGTAGGTTTTGTCGCCATCACGCTCATACATTGACCCGGGTAGCAGCCAACGCTTTTCACGCCTAGCCATCTCGCACAGACGATCACTCATGGGGCCGGGAATAGGTTGGAGAATTTTTGTCCACGTATCCCAATCTGGTAATGCGTCGAACTGAACCAAACCAGATGGACACAACTCATGAAAGACGACCATTTGCACCCAAGGGAAACTGCGTCCAATACGGTTAAAAATCTGAGCCATTTTGTCGATGGTGGCGCTGGTATCCCAAGGGACAACCGCCATTTGCACACCCGCGATTCCAAATAAACGTGTCACGAAAATTCTCCTTCGTTAATTCACCAGATGGCAGGCAACTCTATGATGGGGTTTTAGCTCGCGCAGCATCGGTTCTTGCTGAATACATATCGATTGCGCCAGTGGACAGCGGGTGTGAAAACGGCATCCCGTTGGTGGCTGAAGCGGACTCGGAACTGTACCCGCTAAAGGTGGTGCATCCTCTTTAACTCCTAAGCGTGGGGTCGCAGCCAATAATGCCTGTGTATAAGGATGTTGAGGATTTTCAAAAACCTCAACTGTTGATCCTAGTTCGACCAATTTACCCAAATACATAATGCCAATTCTGTCACTTAGATGCTCAACCACACCCAAATCATGTGATATGAACAGATAGGTCAAGCCGTGCTGTTTGCGAAGATCATCAAATAAGTTGATAATTTGTGCCTGCACCGACACATCAAGTGCGGAAGTCGGCTCATCCAGTACCAGCAAACGTGGTTCTAAACTCAGGGCACGGGCAATAACAACGCGTTGGCATTGTCCGCCTGATAGCTCATGTGGATAACGGTCTAAATGCTGTGCGCCCAAGCCGACTTGCTCCAATAAGATTAGGATGCGTTTATCCCATTCTTCCTGTGGAATACTGTGCGTCCGCAGTGGTTCTTCAAGGCTGGCTTTAATTGTCAGGCGCGGACTAAGCGATGAAACCGGATTCTGGAAGACGATTTGCATTTGAGCGCGTATTTGGCGCAGACTTTTGCGATCTAATGTGCCTAAATCAGTTCCCTGAAAAATCACCTGTCCACTACTGGGTTGGATTAGGTGCAGCACGCATCGACCTAGCGTTGTTTTGCCACAACCAGATTCGCCGACTAAAGCGACTACTTCACCAGAGTAAATATCTAAGCTGACATCATCGAGCGCGTGAACAACCTTTTTCTGCCGACTAAACCAAGTGCCGCGTACAGGAAAATGCTTGACAAGGTGGCTGATATGCAATAGTGGTTCGTTATCCCTCATTCTGGGACTCCTTGGCAACCAAGAAGCAGGCGCTATGGTGTCCTGTGGTGACCTCATATCTGGGCGGTTCTTCGTCATAACAGCGGTCAAAGGCATATTTGCAGCGTGGCGCAAATGCACATCCTATGACTGCACCCGGATTGCTGGGAACCGTTCCAGATATAGCGGCTAAAGGTTGTCCTCTGCGACCTGCTTGGGGAGTTGCACCGATAAGCCCTTGTGTATAAGGGTGTTGGGGGTGGGTCAATAAGGTTTGAGCAGCGCCACTTTCTACGACACGTCCGGCATATAATACCGCTACTGTATCGCACATTTTGGAAATAACACCCAAATCGTGTGTAATCAGCAGGATTGCGATGCCCATGCGATCACGCAGATCACGTAGGAGGCGTAAGATTTGCGCCTGAATAGTGACATCAAGGGCGGTGGTCGGCTCATCAGCAATGATAATTGAGGGCTGGCACACAAGCGCCATCGCAATCATGACGCGCTGCTGCATTCCACCGGAAAGTTCATGAGGATAGGAACGAAAAATGCGCTCGACATCGGGTAGACCAACCGATTCGAGGGTTTTGATGACTTCGGCACGAGCATCATTTTTGCTCATTATGCGGTGCTGTTGTAAGACATGCATCAATTGAGTTCCGACTTGGAAGACTGGATTTAGTGACGAGGTAGGGTCTTGGAAAATGGTCGCAATGGACGAGCCGCGCAATTGGCGCATTTCTGCCTCGGACTTTTGTAGCAAGTCTTCGCCTTGAAATTGAATTTGACCCGACGTTATACGTCCCGGTTTAGGAATAAGGCGTAAGATAGCAAGTCCGGTTACAGATTTTCCACAACCCGTTTCCCCAACCAAGCCGTATATTTCTCCGGGCTGGATTCGGAATGACACACCACATAAGGCTTGTAAACGCCCACGAGGGGTATCAAACCCAATACGTAAATCATCTACCTGTAGTAAAGGTTTCATCGTTATCACTGATATTGACGCGGATCAAATACATCGCGCAAGGTATCGC
>JBBSBS010000295.1:0-8465 GCA_038251045.1 Aggregatilineales bacterium
AGCGTTGACAGCAAGCGAGCCAATTTTTGTAGGGGGTGATGATCAATATCAAGTATCAGGCATGTAAAGCGGGGTTATCGGGAGTTATTTCAATTAAAAAAGTACTCTCATATCCGTTATCAATGAGCCTGTAATGACTACGATTACCCTACAAGTGCTTGCAACTGCTTGTGGGGTTATTCTCTTCTCATTAGAATGCAATCAATAAGTAGTGATGAGTCATTCAATTTTCCCATGACAAAAATTTCCATCCGTTACCAATCTGCTTTTCTTACCGTAGCAATAATCATTCTCGCATTTGCTATTGTGATCGGCTTGTCCATAAACGCTCCATCACAAGCGGCTGATGAAACGACTGCTACGCCGAATGCAGATGAAAGCCTTGCGACTGCTCAACGCCGTGCGGATGAGGCACAGAGTTTGTATTGGGCGGCGAGTGCAAGACTTGCGGATAAAGAAGATGATCCGTTTACTGCCTTAGCATTGGCTTTAGAAGCCAACAAAATTCCGAATCCACCTGAGCAAGCGGTGCGGGCATTGGAAGATATTGCCTATGCTCCCGGCCCACGAAAAATTCTTGCGAAAAACCCAAATGACCCTCCTATCTTTAGCGCTCACTGGAAAGCGGACTACAGCCCCGACGGAGAAATGATTGTTGCCAGTAATGAAATTGAGCATGAATTCTATTTGTTCGAGACTTCCAGCGGAAAAGTAATACGGCGTTTCGGAACACAACAATGGACACTAAACGCAGTCATATTTAGTCCTGATGGCAGCAAAATTATTTCTAGCAGTGCTAATACCTCCACTGGTTCTGATTCTATCGGTGCTGGCGGTGAACTCATTTTATGGGATGTTCAAAGCGGAAAACAAATTTGGAACATAACTGATGGGACAACTACGAGTAATTTTTATAACCCTGTTTTTAGCCCTGACGGCAATTTTGTTTTGACCAATGATTTTAGTATGAATGAGCTTGTTGAAAGATCGGCGCAAACGGGAAGAGAAATACAACGTTTTGGTGGCAAAGACATTTATCCATTTATTGGCAAGTCACTATTCAGTCCAGATGGAAGTCTAATTCTATCTAGACTAGATAATGACAAGCTCATTTTGTGGGATACAAAAACGGGAAAAGAAATTCAGCGTTTTGCTGATCCCGACTATGCATACAATGAGGCAATTTTCACACCTGACGGAACTGGCATCCTTGTTTCGGGAAATCGCGGGCTGCTTAAATTACTCGATGTTGATACCGGAGAACTCCAAAAGGATTTCTATCGGAGTGAGAGTGCTGCTTATCTCGGCGATATGGTATTCCTAGAAGGTGGGAAGCGGTTTTTGACCACAACAGCCAGCGGTGATATGAGCTTATGGGACGTAAGTTTGGGCGACGAACTGAAACACATTCGTGCTACTGCTAACATTTTAGCTTTCAGTCCAGATCGAGATCACTTTTTGGCGGATGATGGTGATCTTGTTTTATGGGATATTGAGGATGGGCGGGTCATCCGTGATTTTGTAGGACAGAGTAGACGAATTCAGAGTATCGCTTTTAGCCCAAATGGAAAGTTCATTGCTTCGGTCAGTGATAACCAAGAACTAATTTTATGGGATGCGGATAGTGGCGAAATGCTCTATCAATTGGTTAAACCTTCTCGGACATTTGTGAGTAAAAATGTTGTTTTTAGTCCTGATAGTAATCTTGTTGCCTCAACTGATGAGGAAGGTTTTATAACCTTATGGGATGTGCATACGGGTAAGGTTATTCGCCGTATAAAAGAATCCGCGAGCAAAGTGATCTTTAGTCCTGATGGACAAATGCTGCTTTCGGCTGGTAGCAATAATGATTTAGCTCTTTGGGATGTTAGTAGTGGTTTAGAAATACAACGTTATGTATACAGTTCCTCTGAGACCGAATGGCAAAGTATCGAATTTAGCCCAAATGGAAAACTTCTATTAACGATAGACACAAATGCCGATGTCATTTTGTGGGAGGCTGCTACCGGAAAAATATTGCGTCATTTACCTAAAGACTCTATCACCACTTTTAGTCCAGATGGACAAAACTTCGTCTATCAAGATGATAATGACGATTTGATTTTTGCTAATCTTAATAGTGGAAAAATGGTACAGCGTATTGAGCATGATCAATTTGCTGTAAAACCGATCTCGCTTGAATTCTACTTTCTCAATAACATCGTATTCAATCGTGATGGAAAGCAAATTTTAGTTACAGATTTTGGCGGTGAATTAACCATCTTTGATGTGGCGACCGGAAAACCGATATGGCACTTCAATACATATACTTATTCAGCTATTTTTAGTCCTGATGGTCATTCAATTCTCACCGTTGCCCCTGATCTTTCCTATGCAGACGGAATGTTTTTTGATAGAGATTTAGTTCTGCTGCGGATTGATAGTCCAAGCGAACTCATTCAATGGACGTTGGATAATCGCGCAGTTGGCACACTCGATTGTAATCAACGTGAGTATTATGGCATCACGCCGATGTGCAGTGCTAATGAGGCAAGTACAGGAACACCACCCGCGACCATTCCGTTTATCACATCCACACCTAGCCCAATAATCACGTCAACTCCGACTAATCTCAATTGGACAACCGCTACGCCAAGCTAATAAACCCATTCGCATCCTTAAATTTTTGCAAGAAAAACGTTCGTTTAATTTCCCCAAAAAGTGCAACAGAATCGGTTGAATATCTTTGCAATTATATGTTAAAAATAGTCGTGTAACACGCTTTGTTTTGCAAAAGGCGTTTTATCACAACATGGGGCTATATTCGTGCCAGCAAAGGTGCCCTTTCGGCGCAATTAGTGAGACAGCCTAAGGTATAGAATGGCTGCACCCTTTCAAGCGGCTTTCTGCCCATATACAAACCAAACTATAACTTGACTCCATAAGACCTTTTGTTCTATACTGATGCTGTGTCTTGTGTCAGCTTTCGGGGTGTGGTTGTGGCGGTCAAAAGTGCTTGTGTCGTTTCCGACGACGACGACGACGACACAAAATCACTTTTGCAATTGCCGCTTTTGCTGCTTAATTTGCTGCTGCTCCCTCAAATCGTTGCAAATGTTGCAAAACCGGCTGCGTCTCAATAACAACAACAGCAACAACAGCAACATTTTGAAGATTGCGTCCTGCTGGTTTTCGCAAGCAAACAAAAAGAGCAAGTGGTTAGCTTGCCCTTCATCGTCAGCAATGCGATTTACGTGGGGGTTGTTTACACACCCAAAAATTCGTCGAGGCCAGAGAGGATTTCTTCCAGCGTCGAGGCTTGCATGTCACCCATGTGGGCCACGCGGAAGGTCTTGCCCTTGATCTTGCCGTAACCTTTGTCCATCGAGAAGCCCTTGCCGCCCATGAACTTCGCCATGTCGTCCACGTTGATGTTGCGTCCGTTAGCCACGGCGGTGACAGTCGGTGAACGGTAGCCTTCTTGCGAGTACACGCCCATCTCGCGGGCTTCTGCCCACGCAATCGTCATATCGCGCATCTGGATGTGACGGGCATAACGGTTGGCGAGTCCTTCCGCCAGAATGTCATCCAACTGCTTGTCGGCGGCGAACATCAATGAAACGGGCGGGGTCGAGGGGGTGTTGTTCTTCTTCAGGCTGGCTTCGATCTCGATAAAGTCGAAGTAGTACCCACGATTGGTCACTTCTTTAGCCCGATCCAACACACGGTCGCTGATGGCTGCGAAGGCCAAACCGGGCGGCAGGGCGAACGCCTTCTGTGAAGAAGTCAGCGCCATGTCGATGCCCCATTCGTCGGTCGGCAGTTCGATGCCCAGAAAACCGCTGACGGTATCCACCAGATACAGCGTATCGGGGTACTGGCGGACGACCTCACCAATGGCCTTGATGGGGTTGGTTACGCCGGTGCTGGTTTCGTTATGCACCACGCACACCGCGTCGTAGGTTTCTTTTTTGAGGGCATCCGCCACCATGTCGGCGGTATGCGCCTTGCCCCAATCGACGGTAATCACATCAACTTGTTTACCGTTGAGCTGGCTGATTTCCGCCCACCGTTCGCTGAACGCGCCGCCCACCAGATGCAGGGCTTTTTTGCCGTCGCGGATGCAGTTGCGCGATGCGCCTTCCCACAATCCCGTGCCGGATGATCCCTGCACAAAGACACGGTTCTCGGTCACAAAAGCCTGCTTCAGTTTGGTTTGTAAGCGGGCGAATAAATCTGCAAACGCGGTCGAACGATGTCCGATCATCCACTCGGTTTGTGCCTCAAGAATTTCCTTACGCACTTCGACGGGGCCGGGGATAACCAACTGCTTGTGTGTCGCTGCTGCCATTTACGATACCTCCACTGCCGGATTTATTGATCCTATTCCCCCCAATTCTAGCGTAGGGGGTACGGGCTGGGTAGTGGCGACCGATGGGCGAATGGTACAGAAATGGGTACGGGTAGGATGGGGTAATGTGCCTAAAGCGGGGGTTTTGGTACTAAAAAGTAAACAATCAGGGACAGTCCGGATTTCGCGGGCTGTCCCTGAAAGGTTGATGCTACTTAATCAACCGGGTGATTATACGCCTTCGTTGACCTCAATGAGTTCATCAGCAACCAGACCGTGCGCCTCTTTGTGGACGGCGATAGCGGCTTCCTTATTGGGTGCTTCAACGAGGCAGAAAACCTTGCCTGTACCCTCATCAAACCAGTAGCGCAGGTATTTTACGCCGTATTTCTCCTGCGTTTTGAGGTCGGCTTCATGGGCGTGACCTACGGCATCGGCAGTCAGGCCTTCAATGTGGTGGTGAATATCCATATACAGTGGCATGAGAGTTGTCTCCTTATCGAATTAATGACTAGCTTTTAGGGGTGCGGTCCGTGATCGGTTGATTTGCCGGACAGAACACCATCGGGTTGAAGTCTGCGAATACACCATCCGGGTTGGATGTCCACAGCCAGAGGTGCAGTGCCCAGACCGGTGGGGTGTCGGGAATGGTCGTCATCAGGTGCATCGGACGGTCGAACAGTACCGGTGCTTCCCGCCCTGTGTTATTGGGATCCCACTTGTCAGCAAACACGAGGTATTCAAAGGCGACCAGATTCATCTGCCCATCCTCGGTCGGTTCATAGACGAGGGCTTCAGGCTTCATGGGGTCTAAAACATCATCCCCCACATAATCGCCGTTCACATAATGCTGACCCATCCCACCGATGTTGTCATTGGTGAAACAGTCGAGGAACTTGCCGTAGCCTGCCTTCTCGATTCCTTCAAAATCGCGGAAGCCCGCAGTTCCCTGCCGGACATCAGCGATCAGCCGGCTGACTTCCGGTGAAATCGGCATGTCCGTCATATCACCCATATCAGGCATGGAATCCTGCGCATTCGCCATGCCGAAAAAGGACAGCAGCATGACCATGCTGACCGATACAAAAACTACAAACAGTGACCGTTTTGCGTTCATAGAACACTCCTTTATGTGATCTTTCGGATATGTTCACGATAGCAGTTTGCGGCTGACCGAGTCATCTACCATATGGTAGAGTTCAGGCGGCGGGGTGGTAGATTTTTGGGGTTAGGGGTTCAGTAAGCCTAATTCTTGAGCGCGGACAATCGCCTGTGTGCGGTTGGCGACATCCAACTTGCGGTAGATGTTCAGGGTGTGCGTTTTCACGGTACCAGAGCCAATCACCAGCTGTTCGGCGATTTGTGGATTGGTAAGGCCGGTCGCCAGCAGTTGGAGGATTTCAAGCTCACGGATCGTCAGCAGTTGCTGCTGCAATCCATCCTGTGTTGTATGCGATGAAACGAGAAACTCATGCCGGAGATCATTAATTACCGTCTCCAAAGTCAAGGTTTTGCCCTTTTGCCAGTGGGTTTGATATAAATCCGTATCCATCCCGTCTTGTAGATGAGATTGAAGGCGCTGGACAAGCGGCCACTGCCGAACCCAATGCAGGGCGATGTCGGGATAAACAAAAACCCAACTCAGCAGTTCAACCGTTTTTTCCGGATTTGTTTCCGCGAGCGCATAGATCACGGCGGGGATGATCCACCCGACCACAGCAGGTTTCGCATCTAAGTTTGTTAAGTCAAGCACTTTATCAATGTGGAGTCGCGCTTCGCTGGGGTTTCCTAATCCACATGCTAAAATGGCCAGCGCCCGATAGTACAACTGGTAACCCATCGAGTTGGTGTTGAGATTGCCCGCGGCTTCTTTCAGGCGGGTTGCCTCAATATAATCCTCACGCAGACATGCCAATAGGATCAGTACCGAATAGGCATAAGGCTGAAACACCAGCATGTAGATGTCTTCGGTTATGATTCGTGAACGCTCTGCATAGTCCTGAGCGATTTCAAAATCACCTTCAAAGAAAGCACACAGCGCTAACAAGCTTAACGCATGGGCGATTTGCCCTTGATGCCCTGCGCCAATGGCGAAATGTAAGGATTCTTCGCAGTACAGCTTACCCTTTATATAATCCGCTTCAAAAATATGATCTGAGCCGAGATTATAAAGACAGATGACCAGCCCGACCGAATTATATGTGGTTCGCGCCAATACCAGACTTTGCTCGGTATATTCCTTTGACTTAGCGGTATTGTTGAGGTTGGAGTAAACATAGCCGATGCGGTGAAGTACCCAGCAGACGTAATAAGGCTCTTTCACCGCATCGAACAGGGCTTTACTACTCTCCAAATGTGGCAGTGCTTCAGTGTAGCGCTGCATACCGATCATCACATAGGCATACATCAGCCGGGCGAGCGCAATCTCGAAAGCATTGTTTTCGGCAACCGCAATGCTCAGTGCCTGCTCTATTCCCGCCAGTGCGTCCTGATAGTCTTCCTGATACCACCAATGTAGATAACCCCAGCGGCGTGCCAGCAGCCGACCGAGCAGCGACTCATCAGAAACGGATTGTTCGAGCGTGTTGTGGAATATTGTGGTGGTTTCACGGTAGCGGCTGCGCAAAAACCCGAATAGATAAAGAGTGTTTAGCATCATATGGAGTTGGGTCGTTTGCTGATTCTGCGCTGACCAATTCCATGCTAGGCGGATGTTTTCGAAATCACTTTCAATTGCCCGCATCGCGTCTACCTGCTGCGGCTGTTGAAGGGCGGTTTCGTGCTGAAGCATCAATTGGGCAAAGTATTGGCTGTGTCGGGCATGTGCTGCCTCCGTTTCCCCGTATGCTTCTAATTTTTCCTTACCATATTGGCGCAGCAGTTCATGGATGCCAAAACGATCAGCCGACTCCATTTGAATAAGCGATTTTTCGACCAAAGCCGCTAGACTGGAAAATGATGCCTCGGCTACGTGTTCAGCTGCCGCGCCATCAAAGCCGCCATAAAAAACAGTCAATTGGGCGAAGATCAGACGCTCGTTTTCCGACAGCAATTTCCACGACTGGTCAAATACAGCCCGCATACTGCGGTGTCGTTCCTCAACATTACGGGTGTTTGTCGACAGAAAATTGAGATTACGCTGCATTTCTTGTACGATTTGCGTGATGCTCAACCCTTTGAGCCACGAGGCGGCAAGTTCAATCGCCAGCGGAAGCCCTGCCGTCATGATACAAATTTGAATAACAGACTCATGTTCATTCGCCAGTTCAAAATTCGGCTGTACGCGACGCGCATGAAACAGGAATAGCTGAACCGCTTCGTAATCTTCCAAAGCCGTGGAATAGATACTGTGAGGCGTAGACATTCCTTTCAGTGGATACAGCCATTCTTCCAGTAAATTCAAAGCCTCGCGCGATGTAACCAAGATTTTTACACCCGGCGCAGATGCGAGAATTTCGCTCACGAGTGCTGCCCCAGCCAGCAAATGCTCAAAATTATCCAGTATTAAAAGCAGACTCTTTTCATGCAGGAAGTCAAGCAGTTGATTTTGCAACTCCCCTTTGCCGTGGAACGTCAAGCCAACCGCTTGAGCGATTGTCGGAATGAGCAAATCGCTGGTGGCGAGGGGTTGTAAACCTACGAAAACCGTCCCATGTGTAAAATGCGCTGCGACCGTTTTGGAAGCTTCAATCGCCAGCCGTGTTTTGCCGCTGCCGCCGAGACCCGTCAACGTCAAGAGCCGACATTCCGGATTCGTGAGGCGCTCAGAGATGTCCCCTATTTCCTTTGTCCGCCCGACAAAGTGAATGGGGTTAGCTAAGGAATAATTCCTGATCATTACGGTTTTTACCCATTCAACTCACTCAAAGGTATTCATATTATATCCATTTGCATTCACGAAGGTTTAGTGTGCAGATAAGGCACAAAGACGAGAGTATAATGTCGGGGGTAAGATGCGCTCACGATTGCTGCTCCAATCCATGAGCGAGATATAAAATTGAAAGCGACATCATGACCGAGAATTATCGCGAGATGCTCCAGCAGGCGGCGCTGGATGAAACGACTTTTGTGCAGATGACCTTCAAGGGCGAGATCGGCAACACGCTGCCGTGGCGCATGGTCACGGTGCGTCCGG
>JBBSBS010000296.1:0-8414 GCA_038251045.1 Aggregatilineales bacterium
CCGGATATAGTCAGGACGAGTTAGAAGCGCAATTGCAAAAACAAACAGACTTTGAGACCTTTCTAGCAGAAGCGCCGCAACTGAATCCTTTGCGGGCTTTAATCAAAGGCGTGGTTTGTGGTGTCCGGGTGGAAGACATCCAAGAACCAACTATGCAGGGAATTCGCTACTTGGATAAATTAATCGATGAGTTAGCAAAGGGAAAAACAATGGAGAAGATTTTGCGGAAGTAATAAATCTTCTGGAATTAACCTGCAAAGAATTAAAAATAATGGCTATCATGCAACGATTTTACATTTTCTTCCCCAATGGCAACAGAACCTCATACTCAGCGACCCTTGAGAGCCTGGGATTTCACCAGACCATTGCGATGTAATCAGCTTTGATCGTCAACCGCTTAATCATGAATGATAATCACCTGAACATCGCTGTTAGAAAGCACTGTGGCTTCCATCGGTTGGGCAAGTACCTCTTGCACCGCCTGCCACCACCCGATCCGATGTGCCGTTTGGTTGTGGTACGCAATCGCCGCCTCGTCCTCATATTCCTCGTAAAACATAAACTGGTTAGGATCGGCTAAATCTTGATAGCACGAATAAAATAAGCAGCCCGGTTCGGCGTTAGTCTGCGCAATAAGCGGTGTGGAAATATCAATGAAGCGCTGGCGTTTGTCGGGTTGTACCTGTACCCGAACCCGTACAATGAGCATAAGTTTGTGTCCTCAATAGCGTAGGGAGGACACCAATAATAACCTCAGTCTGCCATTAACGCCATGCGGTCGCAGGTGGCGGCGCAGCATCGGGATATTTCGGCGCAGTCCAATAGCTGACGGTCGCCATTTGCCAAGCGTTCACAATCCACAGCACAGCGCATACAAGCCTCTGAACATAATGAACATGTCAGACCGTATAACTCCGAATTTCGCAGCATAAAATTAATGCTCATCTGGCAGCTTTCCGCGCAATCCAGCAGCAGCGTAATGTGGCTGGCTTGCCCGTGTTCGCCACCCATTTCCAGACAATGATAAACTGTTGCCAGACATAGCTGATGACATTCAGAACAATTTTCAATACAGCGCTGAATTTCACGCGGCATATGCTGCACTTTGGTCATATACTCCATGTTGTCTCCCTCGATTAGCTTCCCAAAACAGTGCTCATCATCTGTTCCTAATCTGACCATAAGTAGTCGGATAGCACATCACCGATACGGCCTATTATCAATCAACTTACAGGCGCATTTCTCGCTATAGTCCGCATCGCTTAAAATACCAAAATCCCCCTTAATAATGGAGCGGGTTGCCAGAGTGCCACAGGCGGGTTAAGCTCAGCAGACAACATATTTAAATGGTGAATTTAATGTCCTCAAAAGTAAAGCGTTTTTTACCTACGACCACCCGCCGCCGTACCAACTTAGATATTCCGCTAACCAGTTTGATGTGGCCGGATGCCAATCCACCAAGACTCCCCGGCAGCGCTGTTTGGGAAGGTGATTTAGGACTAAGCGATGTGGTGAGTAAACTGGCACTCAATAATCGCTATACTGTGTATGTGCGGCAAATTTTGACTGCCCTAACGACTGATGCAGCCGTTATCCGCTGGCGGCAGGCCGTGTTGGCGGACTTCCTCTCAAACCCGAAGTTGGTGGATGCCGCAATTGGTCTTTTGCAGAGGCTGGCGAATCTACAGACTGGCAGCCCCATGCTCGGCAAACGTCAGCGCAATCTGCTGCTCGAAACGGCAGATCATCTGGCAGAACTGGACGCATTTGTCAATGTGGTGACAGAATTAAATGAGGCCTTGGGTTCGGCGCAGTTACAATCGACGGCACTGCGACAGGTGCGCGAAAATCTAGCCACACTCGTGGCCGATCCCAATTTCCAATCCCTGCAAGCAGAATTACCCGAGCTGCATAAGCCGCTGGAACGCATCACCAGCCTGACGGTAGGCATCAATCTGGATGTGGAACTGCGACCGGAGTCTGCGGTTCTCATAAGCATCAATGACTACAAGGTGAATACAGGCGCATCGTGGCTCTTGCGGGTAATGGGCGCGGGGCAGGATGAGGAAGATAAAGCGGGAATCGCCCAGTTGCACCGTGTACCGGGTGAGCTCAATCAACGGTCGCTGTCACCGCTGTTTCAAGATTTAGATCGCCTGCTAACCCAATTGGCTCAGCCCATTTCCAGAGCACTCAAGCAGTATGCGCGAACCGGCAGCGGGACGCTGGCTTATCTCGAATATGAACTTGCATTTTTTACAGCCGCCGCATTGATGACTCAGAAAGCACAGGCCAAAGGCATCACATTCTGCGTGCCGGAAGTTCTGGAACCGGATGCACGACTGGCACAAATCAACGGGCTGGCAAACATCGCGCTGGTACTGTCGCAACCTGAACAGGTGGTCACCAGCAATGTCGATTTTGACGACAGCGGGCGAATCGCCATCCTAACCGGGCCAAACAGCGGCGGCAAAACCACCTATCTGCGCAGTGTCGGCTTGGCACAGGTGATGTTTCAAGCCGGTCTGCTCCTACCTGCAACGGAGGCTTGTCTCAGTCCGGTAGATGCATTGTTCACCCACTTTCCGGCACTCGAAACACGGCAAGAAGGACGGCTCGCCGAAGAAGCAGCGCGGCTGCGGCTGGTGTTTGAACGCGCAACCGCCAATAGTCTGGTACTACTCAATGAAACCTTTTCCAGCACTTCATCCGGCGAAGCCATCTATCTGGCACAGGATATTTTGTGCGGCTTGCGGGCGATTGGGGCACGCGCCATTTTCGCCACCCATTTGATCGAACTCGCCGAGAAAATCGAATCCATAGAAGCCACAGTCGCCGGTGATAGCAAATTATTCTGTCTAGTAGCGGGGGTGACGCTAGGTGCGGCAGATGAAGGCAGCCCAACCTACCACATCATACGCGGGCTGCCGCTCGGTCAAAGCTATGCGAGGGAAATCGCACGGCGGCATGGCATCAGTCTGGAACAGATATTAGCCAATCGTGCCGCAAAAACACAAAATAATTGAGAGGCTAGGCCGACACTGGCTCAAAGCGGAAGGCTTTGATTTTCTCGACGATCAGCGCCAGATCAGCTTCAGTCAGGCTGTTATAAAATGGCAGCCGCAGCAAACGGTCGCTGATGTCTTCCGTCACCGGGCAGTCCCCCACCTGACCGCCGAATTGTTTACCCATGTCGGATAAATGCAGCGGCAGGTAATGAAACACGCTGTAAATACCATGTTCCTTCAGGTACTCGATCATAGCGGTACGTTCGGCAAGTGATGGCAGCAAAATATAAAACATGTGATACGACTGCTCACAATGGGCGGGAACCGTCGGCATCTGTACACCACGTTCGGTTGCCCATCCCGCCAGATTCGTGTTGTAATATTCCCAAATATCCTGCCGCTGCTCTTGGATTATATTCCGTGCTTCAAGTTGGGCGCACAAAAAACCGGCCAGAATATCTGACGGCAAATAGCTAGAGCCGACATCCACCCACGTATATTTATCAACCTGCCCCCGAAAGAAACGGCTGCGGTTTGTGCCCTTTTCGCGGATAATTTCGGCGCGTTCGATGAATTCCGGATTGTTGATGAGCAGCGCCCCGCCCTCGCCACAGGTAAAATTTTTGGTTTCATGGAAGCTCTGAGTCGCCATGCTGCCGAATGTACCCAAATACTGGCCTTTATAACGGGCAAATAAACCATGTGCGTTATCTTCAATCACTTCAAGGTGATGTCGCTTGGCAATCTCCATGATGGCATCCATCTCGCAGGCCACACCCGCATAATGCACCGGCACAATCGCCTTCGTGCGTTCGGTAATTAGGCTTTCGAGTTTGGTTTCGTCCAAATTCAGCGTATCCGGTCGGATGTCCGCAAACACTGGACGCACACCACGCAGCACAAACGCGTTAACGGTGGACACAAATGTGAAGGCCGGGAATATAACCTCATCCCCCGGTTGTAAATCGAGCAGCAGCGCCGCCATTTCAAGCGCATGAGTACAATTAGTAGTCAGCAGTGCTTTCGGCACATCCAGCGCCGCTTCTAAGAGTTCATGGCAGCGTTTGGTGAAGCCACCATCGCCGGAAACATGACCATTAGCAACGGCCTGTGTAATGTAAGCCATTTCGTTGCCCATCAAGGTCGCACGGTTGAATGGAATTTTATAAGTGGTCATGATACCTGCTCTGTCTGATCTGTATTTGAAACCATCTTGCTACCCAATTCCTCGCGCACAACATAGGTCGGGCGATCTTGCAGCCGCAGATGCATACGCCCCAGATACTCGCCGATAATACCCAGCCCCAGAAGCTGCGCACCCGAAAACAAGCCGATGATCGAGGCGAGAAATGGAAACCCCGGCACAGGTGTCCCCTGTAACATATACCGCCCCACCACATAAATTAACACCGCCACGCTGAAGAATGCTAGACCAATGCCGATCCAACTGGCAACTTGCAGCGGCAGAATACTAAATCCGGTCGTCATATTTAAGGCATGTGTCACCAACTTGCGGAACGTGTAATTCGACACGCCCAATGTCCGCGCATCTTCACGCACGCTGACCGATGCAAAACGAGTCGTCCCCCATGTCAACAGCACATCTATCGACACAAACGGGGCATGATACGTCGCGAACGATTGCCGCACGATAGTCCGGAAGGCACGGAAAGCGCTGACTTGTCGGGCAGTTTGTGCGCCCATCGCACTCTGCAAAGCCATCTTCGTCGCCTGTGAGGCCAGATCCCGCAGGAAGCCGTGTCCCTCTTGGTGTGGCGTACCGTAAACCACATCATAACCTTCAGCCAGCTTGTCCAGCAGTTTGTGGATTTCTTCCGGTGGATGCTGCAAATCATCATCCATCGTTATGACCACATCCCCTTGCGCCTGCCGCACCCCACACAAAATGGCATTATGCTGACCATAATTCCGCATCATATTGATGCCGTACGCAAACGAGTAACGGGGTACCAAACTGCTGATGACCGACCAACTCTTATCGCGGCTGCCATCATTCACCAGAATGACTTCGTAAAACTCTGCCAGTGTCGGCAAAACCTGCGCCAACCGTTCCAGCAGCAGCGGCAGCGATTGTTCACTGTTATAAACCGGAATAACAATTGAGAGCTTATCCATAAACGCTCCAGATTTGGGAGTCCATGCGTGGAATAATGATATGACTATAATAACCCATGAAAGAACAAACAATCGTAAGGGATAAACAGATTATTTGACGTGAATCTGCCATTGATCTACACTACGCCACTAGAGATAGTGTCCCACCGCTAAACAGGATTGATTGTACCATGACGGTTTCGCTGGATAACTCGAAAGCAGTGTATCAAGGCATCAAAGATGCAGGTGTACACTTCATCACCGCATTGCCGGAAACATGGCTGGTCTATTTGCTGCAACTGGCGGAAGAAGATCCCGAAATGCGGCTTGTTGAAGTAGCCAAAGAAGAAGAAGCCATCGGCGTAGCTGCCGGGGCGCACTTCGCCGGAACGCCCCACATTCTGCTGATGCAAAATCACGGCTTTCTGGCAGCCATCAATGGCATCGTATCACTGGCGATGCTCTACCGCATACCGTTATGTATGCTGATTGCCCATCGTGGGCACATGGGTGAACCCTATCCGTGGCACACACAGGGCGGCATCGTCACAGAACCGATTCTGCGGGCATTAAATATCCCCTTCGATTATGCCCGTGATCCCCTAACCGTCGGCAAACAGATCAAACAGGCGTATACCTATTCGCTCAGTTCGCTCTCGCCCGTAGCGCTGCTGTTGAGTCGTGACTTGATGGAGGACTAAGACATGAGACGTGCCAAATGTCTGGAAGCCATTTACCCCGAACTGCAAGATAAACTGGTGGTGACCATCATGGGCGCGTGTGCCCAAGAACTATATGATCTCGGTCACTGTGAGAATTTTTTCTATCTGCAACACGCGATGGGTTTGGCCTCATCCATCGGTCTGGGATTAGCCTTGAGCGAGCCGGAAGAAAAAGTGGTCGTCATGGATGGCGACGGTTCGGTATTAATGAACCTCGGCACACTAACCACGCTGGCACGTTACCAGCCCACCAACCTGACGCATATCATTTTCGACAACGGCAGCCTGCTTTCCACCGGCGGCTTTGCCTCGCACACCACATCCGGCATCACCGATTTAGCGGCGATTGCTAAGGGGGCGGGCATCGCTAACGTCGCAGCCGTCAGCACCCCGATGGACTTCATCGGCGCGGTTGCCGATGCCTTCGAGCGCAACGAATTGAGTGTCATTGTGGCGAAGGTCGAGGCCGTCGGGCCGGATCATTTCGGCATGGACTTAAAGCTGCCGGAAAACGCCTTCCGTTTCGAGCGTTACATCAAAGAACGTAAGCAGATGCGCCAATAATTACAATCGTAAAAAATGAAGTAATCTTTGGATTACTTGGCGCAATTGGTGATTAATTTTTGTATTTTTAACAGGAGTTTGTGATGGCTGCAAAAGTAACGGTTTTATCGCTGCTGGTGGAAGAATTAAATAGCGGACGAGTCAAAGTAGTTGATCTGACGCAGCCGTTGGATGCGGATACACCCGTCATTGACCTGCCGCCGATGTTCGCCCCTTCTCCCGGCTTTTCCATGCAAACCATCTCCAAATATGACGACAAAGGCCCCGCGTGGTACTGGAACACCATCCACCTCGGTGAGCATACCGGAACCCACTTTGACGCGCCCATTCACTGGATAACCGGCAAGGACTACGCCAACAACGCACTGGATACCATTCCAGCCCGTAAGCTGGTCGGCCCCGCCTGTGTAATCGATGTCAGCAAAGAAGTTTCACAGTACGAAGACTTCCTGCTGACCCGCCAGCATGTCTTGGCATGGGAAGGTGAACACGGTAAAATCGAACCGGGGTCATGGGTGCTGTTGCGCAGCGATTGGTCAAAGCGCATCGGGCGCGAAGCCTTCCTTAACATCAAGGCCGATGGTGCACATTCACCCGGCTGGCATAAAGATTGTGTCAGCTTCCTCGCCAATGAGCGTGACGTGCTCGGTGTCGGTGTCGAAACCGTAGGCACGGACGCGGGGCAAGCAGGCGGCTTCGATGTACCCTTCCCCTGCCACACGCTGATGCACGGTGCGGGTAAATTCGGCTTGGCGAGTCTCACCAACCTCGATCAACTCCCCGCCACCGGAGCTATCGTCATCGCTGCACCGCTCAAAATCGTCAACGGATCGGGCAGCCCGCAGCGTGTATTGGCACTCGTCCCAGCCGAAGATTAAACCCTTCTATTCCTTGAAAACAACCGCGTCATTTGGCGAACCGGCAACAATATAATGCTCGGTTCGCTATTTTGAATCGCCACTGGAGAAAACACTGATGCGTCTTTTATGTATGGATTGCAAAATCGAAGCAGCATGGGGCGCGTTGGGGCGCTGCGCCGTTTGCGGTGGCATCCTCCAACCAATTTATGACGATGCGCGGGTACAGCAGCTTGCATCGATACCAGCAGGACGCGGCATTGATCGCTATCGAGCAGTCCTGCCACTTGCACACACACCGCTGCCCTACTTAGGCGAAGGCGATACCCCGCTCATCCACTCTAAACGGCTGGGGAAATCCCTCGGCCTCGATAACCTATATCTGAAAAATGAGGGGCTGAACCCCAGCGGCGCCTTCAAAGACCGCGCCGGAGCGCTGGTGGCTGCCTTGGCGCTGGAAGCCGGAGCAGCCGGTGTCGTCAGCGCATCATCCGGTAACGCCAGTTCGGCTATCGCGGCCTACTGCGCGGCAGCAGGCTTAAAATGCGTCATCCTCATGGAACCGGGTAACCCGCCCGCCAAACTCCGCCAAACATTGGCAACCGGCGCACAGGTCATGCTGGTCGAAGGCATCTTCGCACATGGGCCAGAAGCGTTAGCAGCCTTTTTGAGTGACGTGGCTCAACGCGCCAATTATTACCTCGGCTTCGTCTGGGCTCCCATCAACCCCTACATTCTGGAAGGCATCAAAACCATTGCTTACGAAGTCGCCGGACAGCTCGGCGCTGCGCCGGATGTCGTGCTTACTCCCGTTGGCGGTGGTGATATGTTCGCGGCACAGTGGCGCGGTTATAACGAACTCAAACGTGCCGGTGTCATCGACAAGCTGCCCCGCATGATCGGTGTTCAGTCGGTCAACGCGCCGCCCTTGTTAGAGGCCGTACTGAACAAAACACCGAAAGTGGCAACACTGCCCTATGCCCGCTCGAAAATATCCGGCATCAACGTACCCTTCACCGGCGATCATGCGCTGGCAGCCGTATACGAGTCAGGCGGCACCGTCATGGGTGTCACCGACGAAGCCACCTTCGCCATGCAGAAACGATTAGCTGTCGAAGAAGGCATCTGGGTCGAACCCGCCGGAGCCG
>JBBSBS010000297.1:0-8380 GCA_038251045.1 Aggregatilineales bacterium
CCTATTCCATGATTGACCGCGAACATGCCGTTCATACTCAATATACCAATGTCATTGGCACATTAAATGTTCTTTATGCCATAAAAGATTTTGCGCCTTCATGCCATCTGGTCAAACTCGGCACGATGGGTGAGTACGGTACGCCCAATATCGACATTGAAGAAGGTTTCATCGAAATCGAGCACAAAGGCCGCAAGGATATGCTGCCGTTCCCCAAGCAGCCCGGTTCGTTCTATCACCTCAGCAAAGTCCACGACTCGCACAATATCCAGTTCTGCTGCCGTGTGTGGGGTTTACGCTCCACCGACTTGAATCAGGGTGTTGTCTACGGGTCGGATACTGACGAAACACTGCTTGCGCCCGAACTTGCCACTCGCTTTGACTACGACCAAATCTACGGCACTGCCCTTAACCGCTTTTGTATACAAGCTGCCGTTGGCTATCCGCTGACCATTTATGGACGTGGCGGTCAAACCCGTGGCTACATCCATGTCCGTGATACCGTCCGCTGCATCGAACTAGCGATCCAATCCGAACCCAAAGTGGGCGAGTTCCGCGTATTCAACCAGATCACCGAATCGTTCTCCGTAAAAGATTTGGCGGAACGTGTCCAGCGTGTCGGCGCTACAATGGGCTTGAATGTCGGGCTGCAACAAATAACCAACCCGCGCGTGGAGTTAGAAGAACATTATTACAATGTCGTCCATACCAAGCTGCTAGACTTGGGATTGCAACCGCATTTGCTCAACGATGCCGAGGTTGAACACTTGATTAATGTAGCGCTCCAGAACCGTGATCGTGTCGATTCCCGCTTGATTGCACCAACAGTCAATTGGCGTGAAACCGAAAATCAAGTAGCGCAAACACCAGAACCCGCTTCTCAAACGGCTGCTGGCTAACGTGTCTGAAAGCTAATCACAACGAAAGGGCAAGACGCTAGCGTATCTTGCTCTTTTTATTTCTCACCGCTTATCTTTGCGCCGCGCCACCTGAATTACCCGATCAGGCTGCTTGCGTATCCATTCCAGATAGTGGGCAATCTCCGGCTGTTGACGCAGTGCCTCAACCGTATGCAGTTCAGTCAGCAGCGTCCGATTGCTGAAGAAACTGTGAAGCGTTTTGTGACAGGGGATGCACAAATCTACGACTTCTTTTCCGCCTGCCGAACGTGGAATGAGATGATGCCGTGTGACCTGCCTCACCTCACGCTCACATAAGACGCAGCGTTTCGGCTGGTCATTCTGTTGTGGGATAAGATCAGGCTGTTGCTGGCGGCGTTTCATGGTAGGGGAAAATGGTTATCATTTTGTGTGTGAGTGAGAGGCAAACGGTTAGCTTGCCTCTCTAACGAACGTGGATTAATTTTTACCGCGCATCTGCTAACAGCATATCAATCACCCGCATGTTGGCGACTCCATCCTGTCCGGCGAACAGGGGCGGGCGCTTGTTAAGCAGCGCATCAGCAAAATCCTCTGCCATCAGCGTGTAATGATTGACCGCTGGCACAGTAATTTCTTCGTACTTATCCCCGCACCAGATGCGGATAATCGGCGTTTCGTTCGGTTGGACGGTGAAACCTTTTTCGACCTGAATACGTCCTTCCGTCCCGCGCAGTTCATAGGTGTGTAAGTGCTGCACGCGCAGGCCGCAGTCGAAATGCCCCAGTACACCCGATGGGAATTTCAGCAGGCCAACCAGCCGTTCATCTACGCCCGATTTTGCACCAAAATCCGCCAGTGCTTTCGCCGTCAGCGGTTCCTCTCCAGTCATGAAACGCATCACGTTGACACAGTAGCAGCCCACATCCATCAGCGCGCCGCCTGCCAGTTCTTTGCTCAGACGAATATTCGACTCGTCCGCGATATTAAATGTGAACGAGGCGCTTATTGTATTCAGCACACCGATAGCGCCGTTTGCCACCAGTTCCTTAACCTTCACCGCCTGCGGATGAAATCGGTACATAAAACCTTCCGCGAACGGCACGCCCCGCGACGTAAAAGCATCCACCATCTTTTGCGATTCAGCCGCATCAATCGCCAGCGGTTTTTCACACAGCACTGGCTTCCCTGCCTCGGCACACAGGATGCTCCATTTAGCATGTTCACTATTGGGCAGCGGATTATAGATCGCATCAATATCCGGGTCGTTTATCAGTTCCTCGTAGCTCCCATACGCTTTGGGGATGCCCAGTTCCGCCGCGAAAGCTTTGGCGCGTTCCAGATCGCGGCTGGCAACGGCTGTCACTTCACCATAGTTTGCCAGCTTCATAGCTGGAATGACTCGCCGTTTACCGATTCCTGCTGTACTGAGGATTCCCCAGCGAATTTTAGATGTCATATTGAATTATTCCTTTGTGTTGAGAGAAGAATCTATTTGCCAAAGTGCGTCGCCAGTGATCTGTTATGATGCTGATTATATACGTCTGATGTAAATCTGCTATAATCACCCCTAGCACATCCGTTCACACTTTTCATTGACAGTGGTGGAATAATCAATGGCGAAAACACGTACCAAATTCGTTTGCTCGAACTGTGGCTACCAGTCACCAAAGGCTTATGGGCGCTGTCCCAACTGCGGTGAATTCAACACTATGAAAGAAGCCGTCGAGGAGGTTGCCAGTCCTAAAGCGGGCAAAGCCAACCGTCAACCCTCCGGCACGCTACGCACTGCACCGCAGCGTTTGAGCGAAATCAGCGCGGATGTCGGGGATCGCCTCTTCGTGCCGGTCGAGGAATTCAACCGCGTACTCGGTGGCGGCATCGTTCCCGGCAGCATTATCCTGCTGGGTGGCGAACCGGGTGTAGGCAAAAGTAGTTTGCTGCTACAGATATGCGGCTTAATCGCGGATAGTGTCGGCACTGTCTTATACGTCAGTGGTGAAGAGTCAGCACGCCAAATTAAGATGCGGGCGGATCGCTTTAACGTGAAGTCAGAAGATCTGTTTCTCTTTGCCGAAACCAATCTTGCCAATATTTTTGAGTACGTCCAGCAAATAAACCCGACTGTGCTGGTCATCGACTCCATCCAAACCACCTATACCGATGAAAGTGAGTCGTCACCCGGCAGTGTCTCGCAGGTGCGCGAGTGTGCCAGTCGATTGCAACACCTCGCCAAATCCAGCGGCATCAGTGTCTTTCTGGTCGGGCATGTCACCAAAGAAGGCAGCATCGCCGGCCCGCGTGTGCTGGAACATATCGTCGATACCGTCCTCTATCTCGAAGGTGACCCCTTTCAGTCGTATCGCTTACTGCGGAGCGTTAAGAACCGCTTCGGCGCGACCAATGAAGTCGGCGTATTCGAGATGGCAGGCGATGGCATGACCGAAGTGCCTAATCCGTCTGAGGCCTTTCTCGCCGAGCGTGTGATCAATGCCCCCGGTTCGGCAATCGCCGTAACAATGGAAGGCACACGTCCGCTGCTGGTAGAAGTGCAGGCGCTCACCAGCCCAACCTCCTTCGGCAACCCGCGTCGCACACCCAACGGTGTGGACATCAATCGCTTGCTGTTGATTAGTGCTGTGTTGACCAAGCGCATCGGCCTCAAACTCCATGAGCAGGATATTTTCATCAACGTGATTGGTGGTATGAAGGTCAGCGAACCTGCGACCGATCTGGCGATGGCAGTCGCAATCGCCTCCAGCTACATCGACAAAGCCGTTCCTGCCGATTTGGTCATCATTGGCGAGGTTGGTTTGAGTGGCGAACTCCGCGCCGTCGGGCAGCTTCCCGCACGTCTGAACGAAGCCGCCAAGCTTGGCTTCAAACGCGCCCTCGTCCCCAAGTCTCGCCGCGCAATGGATGGCATCCCGCCCACCCTCAAGCTCATCGAAGTCCGTAACCTTGCTGAAGCCTTGGCTGTGGGGGTGCAGGAGGACAAGAAGTAAAAACTATGAATTGCGTCCCAAGAAGCGGGACAGGCTGACTAAAAATAAAAACGCCGCAGATGGCGGCGTAAGTTGTCAATTGGTAATACGGAGGTGGTCTACTCTTTACGCTGTTTCCAATTACGAAACACATTGAGCAGTTCGTCACGGGCTGGTAAACTCAGATTATCCTCAGCCAATTTGCCAGTTAACGTGATAGTCGTCTGCATCTGCTTAAAGTAGGCGGTGCAATACCCGCATTCGCTCAGGTGCTGTTCAAACTTAACCCGCGCTTCCTCGGATAGTGCCTCTTCAAGGTAATCTGTAACCAGATCAACCAATTCTTTACAGGATATTTCGTGGGTCATTGTTTGTTACTCGGTTGCAAAATACGTTTCGAGCGCCTGCCGTACGCGCCCTCGCGCTCGGTGCAATAACACCCGCTGGTTAGACTCGGAAAGTTGCAACATGTTACAAACTTCTTCCGCACTAAATCCGTCCACATCGCGCAAGCGGATAACCTGCTGCTGATTTGGCGGCAGTGCTTCTATCGTACGGAATATAATGCTGCTGGTTTCCTGTCCTAGCAATCGTGTTTCAGGGATGCTGTCCCACGGCTGTGGCGTACCCCCATCCGCCCATGTACCAACCTCTGAATAGCTCATCGGGTTAAACCGTGTTGGTGAAACGCCTTCATCAGTCGGTTCGTCGCTCAATTCCAACGGCACATAACGGCGTTCGCGTGTAGCGCGGGTTTTAGCACGGTTGGACAGTATCGTAAAAATCCACGTTTTGAACGATGAACGCCCTTCAAAACGGTCTAACCCTTTCAAAACGGCGATCCATGTTTCTTGGGCTACCTCTTCAGCAATGGCGTACTCATTCACATAGATAGCCGCAATCCGTACCATCGAATCATGATACTTATCGACCAGTTGGACGAATATCGTTTCATCCCCTGCTCGTAAACGCGCAATCAAATCTTGATCAGACAGCGCGGTTGTGGCTGCGTTATATTTTTCCCCGTTCATCGTCCCCCCAATATTAAGGTGGCCGCATCCGGCAACATTTATGGTAGCGAGGGCAATTGGAGATGTCAAAGAGCAATACGCCGGAAACAGGTAAAATACAGTATCGTTCGGTCAACAAGATAGATTTAGAGGAACAACACTGTGGAAGACAAGACTGCCGCTTTGGCTCAACTGTTTCGGCACGCGGCGATGGCTCATCACGAAGCCTACAGCGCCACCGATGGGGATGATCCTGATTGGCCGCTGTGGTACGCCGATTATCTCTACGACAAATTGCCCGATCATCTTGGCAAGTCGCTCGGCAAAGATGAACTCGCTGCGAAATTGATCGGCCTCGATCAAGCCGTGAAATCCGGTGGTGGTGGTGGTGATTGGGCTGTGTACTACGCGCAATCCTTCTTGAATAATTAAGATTGTCGCGAATTTAACCAGGGTTTATTGACGGATTGGATACAGGTAGCGTATAGTAATTATATATACATGCGTGAATACGCATATGTTGAGACAATGTATCGTTTACTGAAAGCAAAACGTCATGACTGAAAATATTTACCGCATTGAAGGCATGGATTGTGCCAATTGTGCCCGCGAACTGGAAGAAGGCGTAAGCCGCTTACCCGGTGCCCAGCGAGTACAGGTTGATTTCGCGACTGCCAAAATGCGTTTGGAAGGCGATGTACCGCTGCCCATTCTGCGTGGACGGGTCGAATCGCTCGGCAAGCGGATTCAAGATAAAGATTCGAAAGCTGCTCCCGCACTCACCGGCAGCACCAATTTCTTTGCCTACCTGCTGACACGCTCTGAAACGCGGTTAGCGCTGGTTGGTGCTGGCATTATTGCAATTGGGCTCATTTTATCCATAATTGGCATAATCACCGTTCCGTCTGCTCTTTATATCCTCGCTACTCTGATTGCGCTCATGCCGATTGCCCGCAGCGGCCTCAATACCCTACTTATCAACCACGACTTCAATATTAATCTGCTGATGACCGTCGCGGCGGTTGGTGCGATCTTGATCGGGCAAACATTGGAAGCAGCAACTGTAGTGTTCCTATTTGCCATTGGTGAAGCCTTAGAAGGCTATACAGCTGATCGCGCCCGTGACAGTCTACGCAGTCTAATGTCGCTGGTTCCACCGACGGCGCTGCGCATTCGGCGGGCTGCGCTGCAATCAACCGCAGGCAGCAATTTTATCCCAATTGGGATATCTCTCGCCTCGACTGAAGAAACTGTGTCGGTTGATAATCTCAATTTAGATGACCTTATTCGCGTCAAACCCGGTGAACGCATCCCGATGGATGGCGTGGTCACCGCTGGAACAAGTGGGGTTAATCAAGCCCCGATTACTGGCGAGAGCATTCCGGTCAACAAAACAGTGGGTGCGGATGTTTTCGCGGGTGCAATCAACGGTGAGGGCGCTCTCGATGTACGTGTCACTCGTCGCGCGGCAGATAACACTCTTAACCGCATCATCCGCATGGTGGAAGATGCCCAGAGCGTCCGCGCCCCCAGCCAACGCCTGATCGACCGCTTTGCCCACTACTACACCCCCGGTGTGATGGTATTGGCGGCGATGGTCGCTGTGCTGCCACCGCTGCTGTTCGCCGCACCGTTTTATAACCTAGCCGACGGAACACAGGGCTGGTTGTACCGCGCTTTGGAACTGCTGGTGATTGCCTGCCCATGTTCGCTGGTTATCAGTACACCGGTGACCATCATTAGCGCCATCACCGCTGCCGCTCGTCGTGGTGTGCTGATTAAGGGTGGGGCGCATCTGGAAGCCCTCAGCACCGTCAAAGTATTTGCCTTCGACAAAACCGGTACGCTCACCATCGGTCAGCCGGCTGTCACCCAAACCCGTTCCATCGATTGTGTAACCTGTGAAAGCTGCGAACGCTGTGACGATGTGCTGGCATTGGCTTCCGCTGTCGAGCAGAGCAGCGCCCATCCGCTGGCAAAAGCGGTTGTCAATGCTGCACACAACCGTGGTGTCGATCATACTTATGCTGCCGCCGAAGCCGTGACCTCATTAGCAGGGCGCGGTGTACAGGGACGCATCAACGGCAAGCTGATAACTATCGGCAGCCACAGCCTGTTTGATGCCGAGCATCCACATCAACATGAACTATGCGAGATGGTCGATGCCGCAGAAGCCGGTGGTCAAACTACCATGCTCTTGAGCGACGGTGATCGTGTGCGCGGCTTCATTGCGCTGGCGGACGAACCTCGTTCCGAAAGCCAATCGGTCATCCGTGAACTTCAAGCCCTAGGCATCCAAACTGTGATGCTGACAGGCGACAATGCCGCTGTAGCCAAGGCTGTCGGGCAGACCGTTGGTGTAAATGATGTCCGTGCAGGATTGCTGCCCGCAGACAAAGTTGAAGCGGTAAAAGAGCTGGTAGCACAGTACGGCGCTGTGGCAATGGTCGGCGATGGCGTGAACGATACTCCCGCGCTGGCAGCCGCCACCGTCGGCGTGGCGATGGGCGGGGCGGGCAGCGCACAGGCGCTCGAAACTGCCGACATCGCCCTCATGGCGGACGACCTGCGCCAGCTACCCTATGCCGTTCGGCTCGCACGCTTTGCGCGGTACATCATTCGCCAGAACATCGTCATCAGCATCGGCCTCAAGTTAGCCATCCTGCTGCTGGCGCTCTCTGGCGGCGGTACATTATGGCTGGCGGTCTTTGCCGATGTCGGCATGTCGTTGCTGGTCACAACCAATGGTATGCGTCCTTTGCGACTGCGTAACTAATCCTGCCTTATCACGACTGAACCCTAACTCGCCTCTAGTCAATCGTTGTACACTAGAGGCATGAATACCACACCCCACACAGATACATTTCCGGTCGTCATTATTGGTGGTGGGTTGGCTGGCCTTACTGCCGCCGCCCACCTCGCCGCCCGTGGCGTTCCGCCGCTGGTACTGGATGCCGATGGTCTTTGGCCGGGGGGTCGTATCGCCGGTGGTGCTCCGGACACTTTCACTTATCAAGAGCGTATATGGTCGTTCCCATCCGAACACGGGATGCACGCGCTTTGGGGTGGTTATGCCAATATGCGTGCCATGTTGGGGCGTTTCACGACTGTACAGCTAGAGTCATCTATTGGTGAGGAATGGATCAACCGCTGGGGGCGCGAAGTGCGCGTGGTTGAGGCCGGACAGCTTATCCGTTTCGGTTGGGTTCCCGCGCCCTTTCATTACCTCAGTCTGCTCTACAGCCCGCGCTTCTGGACGACCATCACCCCACTGGATTTTCTCTCGCTGCCCGGATTCCTGTTTAGCATCCTGTGGACAGTCGGCTTTGACCCTATCAAAGAGGGTATCGCCCTTGATGGACTTACCATCAAAGATTATTTTCGCGGTTGGACACCGAACCTACGCGCCACCTTCACCGGACTAGCGGTTAATCTCTTGGCTGCCCCCAAAGAGCATATCTCGCTGGCAGCTATCATTGCCGCCCTCCGTTTTTACACCATCCTCCGC
>JBBSBS010000298.1:0-8363 GCA_038251045.1 Aggregatilineales bacterium
ATCATGTCGCGCTCAATCAACCACACGCAGGCTGCGCAATGTATTCCCTCAACCAGCAAATGTGCTTCTCGCAACTCACCATCGCTGCGAACGAAGTCTTGTTGAACTTCGTCGAGATCGTACATCTCGATATCTTTGGGAGGAACGGGGGGGGGGGCAAGCAATGTACCCTGTGGAGTGCGCTGGTAATAGCCTTGCAGTCCGGCTTCATGTATGGCTTCACAAACTGACTGACAAGCGAAACAACAAAAATCCCGTATCGTGCCATCGAGTGAGCTGTGAAAGTCCGCATCTTCGGCTATGGGCAAGCCGCAGTGGTAACACCCCGCTTGCTTGTGGGAGTCGTCCTCACTCAATGACATCTATGCAACTACCGGGATTATTTCGGGATTGCAACAAAAACTTTTTGTTCCATATCGAACGGACGTCCATCAAGCTCGGCCCTGATGAGCAGATCCCAATTACCGGCACGGGGGAAAAGCACGTCACCCTCATAAAATCCTGAAGCAGTCTCATGCAATTCAGCTTTGAAATCGAAGTTAGGATCGCCAGGCCATTGCGCCTTGATATGAACGATCCCACCCTGAACAGGCTTTCCTTCACGATCATTCAGTTGGAGTTTCAAATTTGCCGGGCTAGCCAGCAAAATGAAACGGTCAGCATAGGCAACAACCATAGGGTCGTTCTGCAGTCGATGGGGCGAATCCAATTTCGCTCGCCAGCCGAGAGTTGATCGCTCGGCTTGCTCCTGCAACCACTTCGCATCATATTGGTTGTGTGCTTTGACACTGTAATGATCATCCAGTAACCGTGTTGGATGATGCATCACATTCCAAAACATTCTGGCATTAATTAGCACACCTGCCAGAACGACCGTCAACAGGCCGAACACCCACGGGTTGCGCCAACCCTGCTTATTTTTTTGCGAAATCATAACTTACCTTTAACCCGTTTACTCTGACCCTCAATGCTTGGGAGCATTAAACATGGTCGTATATTCAGCGGCCATCTGCGGATCATCCACGTTTTCCACGCGGAATTTCAGCTTGGTCACTTCCTGATTGAGCACCTCTTCGGGCGCCTTGACGAACACGGTAAACGAACTAGATTTGCCGTGATGCGCCAATTGTGTCTGATCAGCGTCGATAATTTTCATCCCGTTGACCGCATTGTCCGAAATGACTTTGACATAGATATCCTTATCTGTCTTATTCAACACCTTGAAGGTATATTTATTCTGTATCGTCCCATCGCTCATACGCACAAACAAGGGCTGGCGCTCAGGAGCAACGCGCAGGGTAAGCGAACCCAGATGGGTCAGACCATAAATGATTCCGCTAAGCGCAAGGAATATGATGCCTACATATACCCATGTGCGCGGGTGTTGATGCAGTTTTTTGACAGGACGTCCTTCCAATTCATCAAGGGAGGCATAACGTATCAAGCCATGCGGACGCCCTATCTTGTCCATGATCGAATCGCACGCATCAATGCACAGTCCGCAGGTAATACATCCAATCTGTTGACCTTCGCGGATATCAACACCGGTTGGGCACACATGCACACACTGGAAGCAGTCAATGCAATCGCCAGCCGCATTTGCGTCTGCTGACTGACCGCGGCGCAGCTTGCCGCGCGGCTCACCGCGCTTTTCATCGTAGGCTGGCAATATGGTTTGGGAGTCCGCCATCACTGCCTGGATACGGCAGTATGGGCACAACCACATGCAGGCCTGCTCGCGCATGTATCCTGCCAGATAGTATGTACCCAAGGTGAATGAAATCAGAGTCACCCATTCCAACATGGACAGATTTAAATGGAAAAGGTCATGCCAATACTGAAATGCATCTTCAAACCAAATGGTAAAACTGATTCCGGTAAATATGGATATTAAAATCCAGATTGCGTGCTTGAGTGCCTTTTTTCTGAATTTACCTGCGCTCATAGGTGCGGCATCCAGCTTGTGACGCGCATTGGGCTGACCTTCGATCTTGTCTTCGATCCAGGTAAACCAGTCTACCCAGGTTGACTGAAAGCAAAAGTAACCGCAAAAAGCGCGCGAAACCACCGAGGTCACCGCAAACAACGTCATTGCCATCAGCAGTAACAGCAGCGAAACCATCCAGATATCCTGCGGCAGGATGGTCAAGCCGAAAATATGAAATTGGCGATTATTAACGTCGAGCAGCAATGCCTGCTTGCCATCCCAGCGCATATAGGCGCCGAAAAAGAAGATCAGCCAGAGTGATTGAGTAATATTTTTTAAAGTGCGGAATTTTCCCGGCATGCGCTTAGCGTGTATCGTCGATTCACCCGAATTAACGTGCCATTCTTCATGCTCGTGATAGATACCGGTTACGCCAGTTGCTTCGGAATTAGTCTTCTGCTGCGTCTCACTCATTACTTCCCCCAGTTTTGCTTGTCCAGTTGCCTGGCTATTATCGTAAGGAACACTTTGCTTAAACTCTTACCAAAGGAAAGAAGTTATGCAAAAAACTCCTGCTAATTAAATTTCAGCAAATGGAAAAGGAGGGGCAAGCCCCCCCTTCTCAAAAACCACGATACTACTTATCGCCTGATTTTTTGTTTTTTGCGTTTCTGTACAACCAAGTCAACGCAGCAATAACTGCCGCAAATGCGCCAGCTGTTGCAATCATCAAACCCCAGAATACAAAGTCGTGTGACATGTCTAGATTCCTTTCATGAAACCTGCACGGTGTTAAGCGTGCAGGTAGATGAGTATTTACTCGGCTGCCGGAGCCGCTGACTCTGCTGGAGCAGCTTCAGCCGCCGCAACAACTTCCGCTGTACCGCCACCCAACTTGTACACGTAGACTGCCAACTTCTTCATTTCAGCTTCGGACAACTTACCCGCTTCTGTGAAGTTAGGCATGATTGCAACGCGTGACATGTCGTGACCAGAGTTAACGCCATACTTGATAGTCTGTTTGATACCTTCAACAGAACCATCAAAACGCCAGATCTTGTCTGTCAAGTTGGCAGAACCCATGGCTGCCATACCCTTGCCATCTTCACCGTGACAAGCTGTACAGCCGCTCGCAGCAAACAATGGAGTAGAAGTAGGGTCGTTCTTGGCAACTGCATTAGCCAGCGTATCGATATCCGCATCGGAAACCATGCCTTCATGCGCAACCATCATACCCTGACGACCACCAGCAATAGTTTCATGGATAGTGTCGATGGTACCGCCATACAGCCAGTCATCGTCATTCAGAACCGGAGCCATCAGACCCTGCTCACGCATAGCAAACTTGCCACCTTGAACTGTGCCTACACCGTTTTGACCATGACAGGCCGCGCAGTTATCAGCAAACAGCACGCGACCCGAACGAGTTACGTATTCAGACAGATCCTTGTCGGCAAGAATTGCCGCAGGAGTCATATCCTTCAACTTGTCTTCATACGGCTTGCGCACTGCATCCAGAACGGCCTGATCTTCTGCCAGTTCCTTGATCGCTGTCCACTGCCCAGTGCCTGGCAGACCAATACCCTTGAAGTAGACACCCGAGCTAGCCAATGGCACAGCCGGATACATCAAGAAGTACACACACACCCAAATCGCACTGGCTGTCAGGCCAAGCATCCACCACCTTGGTGGCTGATTGACAAAGTCACCCAGATCATCATCCCACACGTGCCCCGTGGTAGGTACGCCACCAGCGGAGTTATGATTATCACTCATTTTTTATCTCCCGAATTGTTGTACTCGTCCTCATCCCGCAGAGCCATATCGCCCTGCGAGTTGAGTACATCCTTGTTCTTTGGATTGAACACCAGCACATAGACCGCCACCATCGCCACAAAAGCCAGCACGGTAAAAATCACACCGAGCCAATCATTGGTTGACATGGCTGCCCAGTCCGTGTGCAGGTAATCCATTAGTTTAGTCACGATAGTTCACACCTTCTTCGAACTTAACGTGATTACCCAAGGATTGCAGAAATGCAATGACAGCGTCCATCTCA
Source organism: Aggregatilineales bacterium (assembly GCA_038251045.1). Lineage (GTDB taxonomy): Bacteria > Chloroflexota > Anaerolineae > Aggregatilineales > Phototrophicaceae > CFX2. The sequence goes on from JBBSBS010000298.1 coordinate 3,987, forward strand.
GTCTTGCCTTCCAACTCAGCTGGCGCATTGGCGATTACCTCATCGGTATAGATCGTCTTTGGCACAGGGTTGAATGGCATTATGGTCATAACTTCCATCGTCTTGACGGTCTTGGTTACATCAACCGGATTATTTTCCAAGAAGAAGAAGTTAGGCATAACAGACTCAGGCACCACATCGCGAGGGTACTTCAGATGACGGCGATGCCATTCATCGGAATACTTACCTGCGAGACGAGCGATATCGGGACCGGTACGCTTTGAACCCCACTGATAAGTGTGGTCGTACATGGACTCTTCAGCAATCGAATAGTGACCATAACGATCTTTCTCATCACGGAAGGGTCGAATCATCTGCGAGTGGCACAGGAAGCAACCTTCGCGGATGTACACGTGACGGCCAGCCAATTCCAAAGGCTTGTATGGACGCACACCATCGCCTGGCTGCCAGTCATCCAGAGTCTTGTGCTCTGATGTAACTGGATTCCAGACAATCTTGTCCATAGAGATTGGATTGCCCTGCAAGTCTTTGTGTGAAGTACCGTTGAAGGTACCGTCGCCACCCGACATGCCGGTATTCGGCAGATAGAACAAGGGCACGATTTCCACGATACCGCCGACTGCAACTGCCAAGGCGGTAAGCACGAACATCAGGAGCGTATTGCGCTCAATCTTGTCCTGCAGCTTTGTTGAATAAATTTTGTCGTGATCAGACATGTTTTTCTCTCCCTTTTATGCTCTAGCAGCTGCAGCTACACCACGTGTTGCGCCGGCTGTACGCACGGTCATCACCACGTTGTACAGCATGATCCAGGCGCCCAGATTGAAGATGGCTCCGCCGACAGCACGCATTACATAGTAAGGATGCATAGCAGAAACGGACTCAACGAAGGTGTATGTCAAAGTGCCATACTCGTCGTAATCACGCCACATCAGACCCTGCATAATGCCGGACACCCACATCGCAACGATGTAAGTAACAGCACCGATCAGAGCAACCCAGAAGTGCACGTTAACCAGCTTCTCGGAGTACATTTCTGTATTCCACAGCTTCTTGACCATGTGATAGAGCGCACCGAAGGAGATCATCGACATCCAGCCCAGAGCACCAGCATGAACGTGACCCACTGTCCAGTCAGTATAGTGAGACAAGGCATTTACTGTCTTGATCGCCATTACCGGACCGTCAAATGTAGACATCGCGTAGAACGCCATCGCAGTCACCAGGAAGCGCAGGATGTAGTCGGTACGCAGCTTGTCCCATGCACCGGACAAAGTCATCATGCCGTTCATCGCACCACCCCATGAAGGGATAATCATTGCCAGAGAGATCGCAGCACCCAGGGAGCCGGTCCAGTCAGGCAAAGCAGTGTATTGCAGATGGTGAGCACCCAGCCATACGTAGCCGAAAGTCAGCGTCCAGAAGTGCAACACAGACAGACGATACGAGAATACTGGACGACCAGATTGCTTAGGAATGAAGTAGTACATGATGCCCAAGAAACCACCAGTCAGGTAGAAACCAACAGCATTATGACCCCACCACCACTGAATCATCGCATCTTGCACACCCGAGAAAATCGAGTAGGAAGTAGCCATATCCACAGGGATAGCCAAGCTATTCACCACATGCAGATATGTGATCATCACGATCATGCCCATGGTGAACCAGTTGGACACGTAGATGTGTGATGTCTTGCGGATCGCAGTAGTCATAATGTGGTTCAGACCAAACGACAGCCAGACAACCGCAATCATGATATCAACCCACCAAGGCAACTCAGCGTACTCTTTACCTTGTGACATACCCAATGGGAGAGTGATGACCGCACAAACGATAATCAGATTCCAACCCCAGAAAGTAAACCAGGCCAACGTATTGCTCCACAGCTTGGTTGCACCAGTACGTTGCACGATGTAGAAACCAGTTCCCATCAACACACAACCACCAAATGCAAAAATCACCGCATTGGTATGCAGTGGACGCAGACGACCGAAAGTAATTTCAGGAATGTCAAAGTTTAAAAACGGCCACGCCAATTCGGATGCCACATACACACCGATCAACGTACCTACAACTGCATAGACGCATGACATGATGGTGAACCATCTGACAACATCCATGTCGTACTTTACTGGTGTAGCTTGAGTTGCTTCCACAGTATCTCCTCCCCAGAGAAAAGTTAAAAACAAAGTGCTAGGCGCCCTATTTCGAAAGACGAACAACACACTTCTACTTGCAGCTTTGTAAAGCTGCGCAATCATGGCATACCAGTCATGGCGCCGTAAAGAGGTAAATCGCCCTATTTACGGGCATACCCACCTCAATCACTCGGGATTGACGTATGAAAAATCAGGATTCACCGCCCCCATCTCAGGATAATTCCTTTATGAATCAAACTAAAAAAGATGGAGCTTTGATTTCGATCACGTCAGGGATTTGATTCGCACTTGCTGAACTTTATTGTACAAGGCTTGTCGCCAGACTCGGGTTTGCTGATTTTTCTGCGCCGATCTAGGCGAGATGTGTTGCCATTGCAGCATCACATTTTTATTTGCGCGCTGCTTTACAAAATTACTTTGTCTGCACAGCGAAGATAAAGCTGCCCTAATTGAGCTATTTTATATTTTGTTGGTGTGTGTGGAATTACTCATGCGACGGACCGCCCTGCCGGCCTCCCGCACAAGGAGTGCTCGCCGATCGAACCCGGGAGGGTTTGTCTACACTCCCGAGTTCGCCAAATAAAAAAGGACACCGCGAGGGTGTCCTTTTTTGTATTTGGCGGAGAGGGAGTCTGTCGGGATAGCAATTCACCACGTTTCACAACATACCAAAACACCCCCGCAACCCCTGTAGATGCTGGGTTTCAATGCTTCACCTCTTATCTTGACATATCAGTGAATCTCATTTATTATGTGGGACTAGATGAGGGAGTAATTATTATGCCAAAAAAAGCCAAAGAATTAAGTGCCATTGAAGTTAGCCGCCTGATTACTGAGGGGCGCTATCCTGCCGGGGGTGTGGCTGGGTTATATCTGAAGGTCTCGCCTGCTGGTGCGCGTTCGTGGGTTTTGCGGGTAGTGGTGGCAGGTAAGCGCCGGGACGCTGGTCTAGGTGGTTTCCCTGACGTGACACTGGCACAGGCACGCGAGAAAGCACGCCAAGCCCGAGACGATATTGTTCGAGGTATTGACCCCATAGCCGCCCGAGCCGCTGCTAAAAGTGCCCTGATGGCGGCGCGAGGTCTCGAAACAACTTTTGCCGATGCCGCTCAACTTTTCATTAAGGCGAAATCGCCCGAGTGGAAAAACGCCAAGCACGCGGCACAGTGGCAGGCAACGATTGACACATACGCCTACCCGATTATCGGCAAAATGCAGGTTCGAGATGTGACCCTAACCCATGTTGTTAAAATCCTTGAGCCTATCTGGAGCACAAAGACCGAAACGGCAACGCGCTTGCGGGGAAGGCTGGAACAGGTTTTGGACTGGGCAACTGTTCGAGGTTTCCGGATCGGCGACAACCCCGCTCGATGGAAAGGACACCTTGACAAGATACTGGCAAAGCCAAGCAAGGTATCAAAGATTGTGCATCACCCCGCGCTGGCTTATGCGGACATGGGGCAATTCATGGCCGATCTGCGCCAGAAAGTCGGCATATCTGCCCGTGCGCTGGAATTTACCATTCTGACCGCTGCCCGATCTGGTGAAGCACGGGGCGCAAAATGGGCAGAAATAGACCTTACCGCCGCTGTGTGGACAATTCCGGCTGCGAGGATGAAGGCCGGAAAAGAACACCGCGTTCCGCTTTCTGATCGTGTGCTTGAAGTCCTGCACGATCTGCCGCGCATGGTGGGAACTGATCTAGTTTTTCCTGCGCCGCGCAATGGCTTGTTGTCCGATATGGCAATGACCGCGATCATGCGCCGCATGGGCTTAAAGGCGGTGCCTCATGGCTTCCGTTCTACCTTCCGTGACTGGTGCGCGGAATGCACCAATTACCCGCGTGACGTGGCAGAAATGGCGCTTGCCCATGCCATAGGCAACAAGGTAGAGGCCGCCTATCGTCGCGGTGACCTGTTCGACAAACGCACCACGCTGATGGCCGCATGGGCGAAGTTTTGCGCTACCGTCTTTACTGGCGCTGATGTGATACCGATTCGGAAGATGGAGGCCGCATGATGACACCGGAAGAATTGAATGCAAAGAACGCTGAATTTTCTAAGCGTGAGAACGAAAAATTCGAGCGCCTGCTGAAGAACCCGCCCAATGCGCTGACAAACCCAGAGGAAGCCAGATGGTATCTGGAGCGATGCGAGGCAATGTTTGCAACGCCCGAACAGGGGAGGGAAAAGCTGGCCGCGCTACTAGAAGAAAT
>JBBSBS010000299.1:0-8356 GCA_038251045.1 Aggregatilineales bacterium
GGGCACATCCTGCAAATTGGCACGCCGCACGATATTTATGACCGTCCGGCGACGACCATTGTGGCGCAGTTGGTCGGCACACCAAAGATCAATTTGTATACGGCTCACCGGCAGAACGGCAGCCTGCTCGTAGAAGATAGTCCGTTGTCACTGCCTACGCCAAGCGGGGATATTCCCGAAACGGTGCTGCTGGGCGTGCGACCGGAAAATGTCAAGCTGACCGAAAGCGGTCAGTATACGGGTAAAGTAGCTCTGATTGAGCCGCTGGGTGTCGAGACGATTATCCACATTCAAGTGGGCGACCAGACGATTGTCAGCATCGTGCCGGGGGCAAGTCCGGTTCAGTTGGCGGATACAATCCGCTTTGATTTGCCAAACGAGGCGCTGCATGTATTTGAGCCGATGGCTGGCGTGCGGATTTAGGATGAAGGGCGCAAGTTATTAAGAAACCCCCGCCTTCTCTAACAACTTAGTGAAGGTGGATTATTTTGGGAGTCAAAAATGAAATTTGGGGTGAATGCGTGGGTGTGGGTATCACCGTGTACAACGGATGAGTTAGCCACACTCGCGCCCAAAGTTAAAAAGATGGGGTTCGATATACTCGAAATCCCCATAGAAGGCACATTTGATCTGGATTATGCGGCAGGCGCACAAATCCTGAGCGATAACGGGTTGGGCGGGAGCATGTGCGCGGCGATGGGTCCTGACCGCGACCTGATTCATGAGGATGGCAAAATACGCGAAAACGGCATGAACTACATCCGGCACTGTATTGATGCCGCGCAAACGCTGGGCATTACCAATATCGTCGGGCCGATTTATTCCTCGGTCGGGCGTGTCTGGCAGCAGCCTGCCGCTGAACGGGCACAAGACCTTGACCTGCTGGTAGAGAATCTAAAAGAACTTTCGACCTACGCTGCCGATAAAGGTGTGGTGCTGTGCCTTGAGCCGCTGAACCGCTTCGAGACCAGTTTTATCAATCTGGCTTCGCAGGCGATTGAAGTCATTGACCGCGTGGACAGCCCTGCGTGCAAGATCATGCTGGATACATTTCACATGAATATCGAGGAAAAGTCGCTGGGCGCGGCTATCCGGTTGACGGGGTCGCGGATGGCGCATTTCCACGCTTGCGAAAATGATCGCGGCGCGCCGGGCAGCGGTAACGTGACATGGCCTGAAGTGGCGCAGGCGTTACGCGATATTCACTATGATGGGCCGGTAGTCATCGAGTCCTTCACGAGTAAGGTCAAAAGCATCGCCCGCGCTGCTGCTATCTGGCGTTCGTTTGAGAGCAGCCAGGATGCGCTGGCAGAAAATGGGCTGCATTTCCTCAAGAATTTATTGGCGGGCTAGCCGTAACGGAGCATAACGATGTCATCAAAGTATCTTGGCCCGATTAAACGCTTGGGTGGAATCGCGCTGGTTTTGTTTGTGATCGCGCTGATTTTCCCGACCATCAGCAATGCGATTTTCAGCGAGGAAACACGTAAGCAGGTATTGATAAATGCCGTGCCGTTCTTCGCCGCCTTTATCGGTATCCTGTTGCTGTTCGCGCTGCTGATTGTGCTGATGGCAAAGCGTTACAACGGGCGCGTTCCGGCACGCTGCCACAGCGGGATTGAGCGTGTGCTGGTCGCGGGCATCCTGTTCAGCGTTTTCTTTTTGTTCCAGCCCTTCTCGATTGTGCCGTATCGCTACGGCTTCCTGCTGCTGCTGGCGGCGACACTCTCGTTCATCCTGTGGAGTCATGTTGTGCCAGCCGGAGCGCGGGTATCGGAAGGAATGCCACCGTTGGGCACGCGCCAACACCTAATTGGCGCGGCAGCCGCATTAATCGTGGTGGTGTTGATGTCTGTGGCGATCATCAACATGAACGCACCGACGGAACCGTATGGTGTGCGTGACCGTGTGTGGAATTCATACAGTGCCGAGCGTAAAGCGGAAGTGGCGGCGGCAGCAACAGGTGATTTCAGCAGTGTGGAAACACCATTCATCATTATTTTCAGTTTGTTCCCGGCGGCAGTCATTTACTTCGCGGTGCGCGAGGTGGTGGCGGAACGGCGGCCTGTCGAAGTTGTGCGTTCGGTGCCGCTAGTTGGGCGGGCGTAAAGTGAGCACTTTTGATTGGTGTGTTGCAATAGGTTCGATATAAACTAAAATCCGCAAGTAGTTTTTAACACAAGAAAAAGGAAAAGGTATTATGGCAAGACCAGTTACACTTTTTACCGGACAATGGGCCGATCTCCCGTTGGAAACGCTGGCGGAGAAGGTTGCCAGTTGGGGATATGATGGGCTTGAGCTGGCGTGCTGGGGCGACCACTTTGAGGTGGATAAGGCGCTGGAAAGTGACAGCTACATCAAGAGTCGCAAGGATATTCTGGAAAAGCACGGCCTAAAGTGCTACGCCATCAGCAACCATCTGGTGGGACAGTGTGTGGCAGACACGATTATTGATGACCGCCACAAAGCGATTTTGCCGCCGCGCCTGTGGGGAGATGGCAAGGCGGAGGGTGTCAACCAGCGGGCAGCCGAGGAAATCAAGAACACGGCTAAAGCTGCCAAGATGATGGGCGTGAAGGTCGTTAATGGTTTTACCGGCAGCCCCATCTGGCACATGATTTACCGCTTCCCGCCGACCTCGGACGCGATGGTGGATGCCGGTTATAAGGAATTCGCTGACCGTTGGAATCCGATTCTGGATGAGTTTGATAAGCAGGGTATCCTGTACGCGTTGGAAGCCCATCCCAGTGAAATCGCTTATGACATTTATACGGCGGAAAAGACGCTGGCGGCGCTCAATCATCGCAAGACTTTCGGCTTCAATTTTGATCCCAGCCACTTTATTCACCAGCAGTTTGATCCGGCAAACTTTATTACGGCCTTCCCCGACCGTATTTATCATGTGCATGTGAAGGACTCGAAGCTCAACCTGAACGGCTTCACCAGTATTTTAGGTTCACACCTGAACTTTGGTGATCCACGACGCGGCTGGGATTTTGTGTCACCCGGTCATGGCGATGTTGATCTGGAGTCGATCATCCGTGTGTTGAACCGCATCGGTTACGATGGGCCGTTGTCGGTCGAATGGGAAGACAGCGGCATGGATCGTGAACACGGTGCGTCAGAGGCGGTTGAAATCATACAGGCAACCGATTTCAAGCCGTCGTCGCTGGCGTTTGACGCGGCCTTCGAGAAAAAGTAATTTACCACCGCAGCGAAATAAAATAATCTGTAGGGGTTTGCCGCTGGCAAGCCCTTAAAACCAACAGGAGAAATAAATATGGCGGATGAAGTCGGTTTTGTCAGTATGGCGAGTAAGGCCGCCGCGAGTGACGCGCCGGAACTGGGCATCGGCATGCTGGGCTATGCTTTTATGGGTAAGGCGCACACCAACGCTTTCAAGAAAATCCCGTATATGATGTACCCTCCAGTGGCGATTCCGAAGCTGGTGGCGATTTGTGGACGTAACGAACAGGCGACAGCGGCAGCCGCCCAGCGTTATGGCTACGAAGGCTATTACACCGATTGGCGCGAGATGTTGAAGAATCCGGCGATTCAGGTGTTTGATAACGGCGGCTCGAATGACATTCACGCCGAGCCGACGATTGCAGCGGCACAAGCCGGTAAGCATGTCTTTTGCGAGAAGCCGCTGGCACGTACCGCCGAAGAAGCCAAGACGATGTTGGACGCGGTGGAGAAGGCTGGTGTGAAGCATATGGTGGCCTTCAACTACCGTTTTGTTCCGGCGCTGGTACAGGCCAAGAAGCTGATCGAAAGCGGCGCGTTGGGGCGCATTTTCCACTTCCGCGCGGTTTATCTGCAAGAGTGGATAATTGACCCGAACTTCCCTAAAATCTGGCGGCTGGATAAGAGTTTGGCAGGCAGCGGGGCGCTGGGTGATCTGGGCGCACACATCATCGACTTAGCACGTTTCCTCGTGGGTGAACCCCGCAGCGTTATGGGCATGACCCGCACGTTTGTCGAAGAACGTCCGTTAGGTGATGGCAGCGGTAACAAGGGCAAGATCGACGTGGATGATGCCTTCGTGACGCTGTTTGATTTTGAGAACGGTGCGCTGGGGACGTTGGAAGCATCACGTTTCTGTCAGGGGCGCAAGAACTACAACTCGTTGGAGATTAACGGCGAGAAGGGTTCGATCACCTTCAATTTAGAGCGCATGAATGAGTTGAATGTATTCTGGGCGGATGAAGACCCGAAGGAAACACGCGGTTTCCATAACGTCAACATCAGCGAGTCGTATCATCCCTACTGGGAAAATTGGTGGCCGCAGGGTCATATCATTGGCTGGGAGCACTCGTTTGTGCATGAGTTCCACCATTTCTTTGATGCGATTGTGAACAAGAAACCGGTTGCTCCGTGGGGCGCGGACTTTGTGGATGGCTATCGCAATGCGGTCATCTGCGACGCAATTATCAACTCGGCGCAGGGCAAGCGGCAGGTCGACATCAAGTATTAATAGATAGTCGTCAGTCTACAGTCGCCAGTCATCAGCTTTTTGGGTGATTGGTGACTGTAGACTTTAGCTATTTGGGTAGGTGAATTGAGTTTTCTTCGTAAAAACTGGATTGCACATCTAATTATTGCGATTGCTATATCATGGTGGCACATTTTTGATTTGATTGCGCCACCTTTGTTGAACTTTGAACCATCGCTGAATAATGCCGATTATTGGTCACTTGTTACCCATACCAGTGTACAGCCAATGGCATCACTCGGTTTTTTCTGTATCGCAATAGTCGCAGGCTTGCTGACATTCTGGTACATTGTTCCCTATTGGAATGCCATCTACCGCCTCGTTCTGCTTATCGCTGTTTTTTGCCTATGCACACTTTCAACTTGGACAAGCCGCAGTTTTGGGATTAAAGATAGCCGAACAATTAGCCCCATAATGAGCGTTAACTATCAAGACAATGTTTATTACCTAGCCTTTTATCAATCTGTCGCATTCATGGGTTCTGTATCTATTTTGTATTATGTCTTTCAATGCGATGGATCAGGAGATAAATGCTCGAAGATTTATGAAGAAGCTGGTGGGCAACTATTTCAGTCAAAACTCGTCGTGTCAGAAAATAAATTGATATATCAGTCCAGCACGAGTAGCCATCAGATTTTTCCCGCAGTAAATTGACTGGTCTTAAGTTTGAAAACTCGAACGCAATTTTGATTGACAAGTTATGAACTTTTGTTCTAAAATAGAATGTTGAATAAGCACTGTTTGGAGACGTTCTGATGTCATCTTCCACCAATCAAATATCCCTAAAAAGACTTGCAACTACAGCAGCGACATGCACAAATTGCACAGCGGTGGCATTGACCGGGCAATTCGCTGCATTTGTGTCATTTCGGCGGTTCGCAGCGTGCTTTCCGCCGATCTAAAATGTCAATTTGGCAGCATCAGCCGAGCCTCCCGCCGGACAATTCAGCGGAAGTAATGTAAATTGTGCAGTAAAAATTGCATATTTTGCATTTTGAGTAATTTGTAGCGACCGTTAAATAGATTTTTATAAAGAGACCGTTTTATGACCAAGACAATAGCGATTATCGGTGCATTGGATACCAAAGGGCAGGAGTTCGCTTTCCTTAAGGCGGCAATTGAACGGCGAGGTGGTATATAATGCGTGACGATGGTAACTGATTAGGATGTCGGAGGGTGACTATGAGCGATATGACTTTTGAAACCCTTTTCGAACAAGTACAAAAACTCGAGCCGACCGAGCGTTTACGGATGATGGAATTGTTGGCAGTAACATTACGGGTTGATTTTATACGGCAAAGTGATTGGCACACGGCACTTAAAGCCACTTATGGGATTTTGGCGGATGATCCGATTGAACGTCCGCCGCAATTGCCGCTCGAAGAACGTGAGCCATTGGAATGAAGTATCTACTAGATACCAATACTTGCATTCGCTATATCAACGGGCGTTCTCAAACTATCGCTGACAAATTAGACTCTCTTTCCGATGGCGATACCGTTGTGTGCGCTGTGGTGAGAGCAGAGTTATTGTTTGGAGCATTTCGCAGTCAAAATCCTGCTAAAACAATAGCAGGTCAAAAGCAATTTTTGAATTTGTTTATTTCTTTACCTTTTGATGATGCCGCAGCCGAATATTACGGACAGATACGAGCCGATTTAGCCAATAAAGGTACGCCAATTGGTGGTAACGATCTCATGATCGCTGCCATTGCGCTGGCAAATGGGCTTGTTCTGGTTACGCATAATACGCGAGAGTTTAGCCGTATAGCAGGGTTACAAATCGAAGATTGGGAAGTAGACGCTTCGTAATCATTTATCCACAAAATATTTTTTGATGAAATCAACGAGTTTCTAAATTATGAGCAAAACAATAGCGATTATTGGCGCACTGGATACCAAAGGGCAGGAGTTCGCTTTCCTCAAGGCGGCGATTGAGCAGCGGGGATGCAAAACGCTGGTGGTCGATACAGGTGTGCTGGGGGATCCGGCCTTTCCGTCTGATATTTCGCACGAGCAGGTGGCAACGGCAGGTGGTGCGACACTGGCTGATTTGGTCGCCAAAGGGGATCGCGGTGAGGCGATGGCGGTGATGCAAACCGGCGTGGCAGCCGTCGTGCGGATGCTGCACCACGAGGGCAAAATCGACGGCATCATCGGCATGGGCGGTGGGGGTGGCACATCCGTTGCCACAGCCGCGATGCGGACGCTGCCAGTCGGTTTCCCCAAGCTGATGGTTTCGACGGTGGCCTCCGGTGATACCAGCGGCTTCGTCGGTACGAGCGACATCACCATGATGTATGCGGTGGTGGATGTGGCGGGAATCAACCGCATCAGCCGTATGATTTACAGCAACGCTGCCGGAGCGATCTGCGGGATGGTGGCGGGTGAAGCCGCACCCGTTGAGGACAAGCCGATCATCGCCGTGAGTATGTTTGGTAACACAACCCGCGCGGTGGATTACGCACGCGGTTTATTGGAAGCGGCAGGCTACGAAGTGCTGGTGTTCCATGCCACAGGCAGCGGCGGACGCACGATGGAGTCGTTGATTGCTGACGGCATGATTACGGCGGTGCTGGATATGACTACCACCGAGTGGGCGGATGAACTGCTGGGTGGTGTGTTGAGCGCCGGATCAACGCGCTTGGAGTCAGCGGCCAAAGCGGGTGTACCGCAGATCGTCGTGCCGGGGTGCATTGATATGTGTAACTTCTGGGCGCTGGACACAGTGCCGGAAAAGTATAAAGGGCGCAACCTGTATAGCTGGAATCCGAATATCACATTGATGCGAACCACGCCGGACGAAAACGCGCAGATGGGTACGATCTTTGCCGGGAAGTTGAACACGGCAACCGGCGCAGTGCAGGTTTATGTGCCGATGGGCGGGGTGTCCGAATTAGATGTTGAGGGCAAACCCTTTTATGATGCGGCGGCGCTTCCGGCATTTGTAAGTGCGCTCAAAAGCAAACTACGGGCGGATATTCCGGTGATCGAGATGGACATGGACATCAACGACCCGCTGTTTGCCGAGGCGACCGTGAATGCCCTGCTCACTATGTTGAAAAGCTAACGACAAAAGGATAACAAGGAAGCATTATGGCTATTCCCCGCGATGAAATTCTCCGCCGTTTACAGGCTCAACGTGCCGCTGGCAAGCCGATCATCGGTACAGGGGCGGGTACAGGTATTTCCGCCAAGTTTGAGGAAGCGGGCGGTACCGACCTGATCATTATCTACAACTCCGGTCGGTACCGGATGGCAGGACGTGGCTCGCTGGCGGGGTTGATGGCCTACGGAGATGCCAACGCGATTGTCATGGAGATGGCGGGTGAAGTGCTGCCGGTCGTAAAACATACGCCAGTGCTGGCGGGGGTCAACGGCACTGATCCATTTCGGGTGATGTCCTACTTTCTGCAACAGGTGAAGGACATCGGCTTTTCAGGCGTGCAGAACTTCCCGACGATTGGCCTGTTCGACGGCATCATGCGGCAGAATTTGGAAGCGATCGGCATGGGCTATGACAAAGAAGTCGAGATGATTGGCATGGCGCACCAGATGGATATGTTCACCTCGCCTTATGTGTTTAATCCTGATGAGGCGCGGGCACTGACGACAGCCGGCGCAGATTTGCTGGTGTGCCACCTCGGACTGACGACGGCGGGAACAATTGGCGCGGGAGTTGCTCCGTCACTCGATGATGCGATCAAGCGGGTGATGGAAATGGCGGATGCAATCTGGACGATTCGTAAGGATGCGCTGGTGATTTGTCATGGTGGACCGTTTGATGAACCGGATAACGTGGGAAGGGCACTCAAGCAGATGCCGGGGATCGCGGGGTTCTATGGGGCATCCAGTGCGGAAC
>JBBSBS010000300.1:0-8332 GCA_038251045.1 Aggregatilineales bacterium
ATGCTGTAAGACAGATCATCACCGCGGCGGGCACGCATCTCTTCGCCAGCTTTCATCAAGGCGATAGCCGCATCCGCAGCACGATGTATGTGATCGCTCTGTTCATTGGGTGCATTAAAAATCGCCATTAAGCCATCACCAAAGAACTTATCGAGGGTCCCATTCCATGCCAAAATAATTTCGGCGGCGAGGCTTAGGTAATCATTTAGCATTTCAATTACTTTTTCAGGCGGGGCATTTTCACTCCATGAACTGTAGCCACGAATGTCGGCGAAAAGAACGCTGATTTCCTGTCGTGTACCGCCAAGTTTCAAGCCTTCGGGATTCGAAAGTACACGATCCACCACTGAAGGAGGTACGAAACGCTCAAATGTACCCCGAAGCTCATCATGTTCACGCTCTTTGGTTTCGCGGAGCGCCGCGAAGTTACGCGCGTTTTCGATGGCAATGGCGGCATAATCCGTCAGTGTGCTTAACAGCGCGGCATCATGCTTGGTAAAGGTATGTGAGTCAGCCGTGATGTTACTTACGCCAAGAACACCCATAACCTGATTACGCAAAGTCATCGGAGCATAGGCCATCGCATAGATTTTTTGCCCTTGCTGGCGCAACTGATCCGGATCCAGCAAAATTGTCTTACCCTGCTTAATCACCTGCAAAGCCACCGGATCTTGCGGTTCAAAATCGGCGGGACGGGCGCGACCTGTATTGTGGCGTTTGTGAGCGCGACACACGAGTCGATCCCCTTCCAATAAGTAGATGTAGCTTTCTTCGGCCTGCGCAATATGGGAGGCTGCATCTACAATACGGGGCAGCAGTTCGTTCATGTTGGTCAACTCGGTAACACTTTTGCCCACAGTGTACAGAACGTCGAGTTCTTTAAGGCGAACCTGTAAGTCGCGATTGGCTTGCAATAACCGTTCAGTGAGCGCCTCTTTTTCCTTACGGAGACGCACTTCAGTCAAACTACGCTCGATGGCGGCAGTCATTTCTTCAACAGTATAGGGTTTCTTTACGTAGTCGCGTACACCGAGGCGATAAACTTCAACGGCAATTTCTTCTGACCCGTGGAAGGTCATTAAAATGACAGGAATATTGGCTTCGGCTGCCATTAAGTGTTCCAAAACTTCGAGGCCGTTCATCTTGGGCATTTGCAAATCGAGAAGTATGAGGTCAGGCCGTTCTTGCAACGCAATTTGCAGACCTTCCTGCCCATCGCGCCCGATTAAAGGGAAATAGCCATTAGGTTGGATGACATATTCGACAATAAAGTCGCGATTTTCGCGTCCATCGTCAACAATCAGTATGCGTTCACCGGCCAAAATTCGCCTCGCGCTTTATATCAATAATCATACAGGTATGCGTTACTCTACACACAGTATAGTACATACGACGAATTTCTACACTTAACTACCAATAAAGTACGTAAAGGATTAGAAAATAGGCATAGGATTGTCAGTATGAGCGAGAGCAGTTTATAATCATATGTCTGTGATTAAATGGCTCACAAATCTTGTAGAGTTTTATAATCCCTCTGGAAGATCATTATCTACCGGCCCATTTGCACTTTTGCAATCGAGTAAACCTCTTGGAAACTGTACCCAATTCAAACGTTGTCAAAGAATCAGAAACGATCGTAATGGTTCCTCGACCTGCCCTGCGTCAACGCGGATACGGACGCGAAATTTTGGAAACCATTATTCTAATCGGTGCTATTTATGCACTCGTGAACCTAGCAACCGTACGCTTTATTGTGGAGGGGCCGAGTATGCAACCCACCTTCCACACTGGTCAGGTATTGATGATTAGCCGCGTCAATTATCTGTTTGCGAATCCCCAGCGCGGGCAAATTATTGTCTTCAACGCACCCGGACAACCTCCGGATGAGCCGCCCTACATTAAGCGTGTAATCGGATTGCCGGGTGAAACTGTAGAAGTCCGCGATCTAAAGGTGTATATCGATGGGAAAGAACTGAATGAGTCGTATATCAACGAACCCTGCGATGCCGGACGCTGTCCAAATCGAACATGGCAATTAGGCGAAGATGAGTATTTCTTCATGGGCGATAACCGCAACCACAGCAGCGACTCGCGCGCATTCGGCGCGGTCAAACGTGAGCGGGTAATCGGAGAAGCCCTTATTAGGTACTGGCCGCCGCAAGACTGGGGAATCGTCGGTACAACTCGTTATCCTGATGATCCTTTTATGACCCAGTAGTTTAGACTCTGAATGTTGAATTCAGCAAAAAGGCTGCTACGTCCGCGCTTAAGACGCAAGACACGACTCAGGGAACTCGCCAATCTATTATTCTTTCTGGTGGCGGTTTATGCACTGCTGGAAATGGCAGCGCCACGCTCAGTAGTTTTATCGATCAGTATGCAACCCACATTGGTAGAAGGACAACGTTTACTCATCAGCCGCGTCAGTTATCTATTTGGAAAACCTCATCGTGGCGAGATCGTGGTATTCGAACCTAACGACTATGAGCCAGGTGATGATCGATTGATTAAGCGACTCATCGGGCTGCCCGGTGAAAAGATTGAATTTCGCAATCAATCGGTTTATATTAACGGCACAGAACTCATTGAATCCTATTTGAAGGAACCATGCGAACCTTCATTATGCCTCAATAAAAGCTGGGATTTAGCCAACGATGAATACTTCTTCATGGGGGATAACCGCAACCACAGCCGAGACTCACGAGCATTTGGCGCAGTAAAACATCAGCAAATTGTGGGGCGCGCAATTGTGCGCTGGTGGCCTCCGGCACTATGGGGTGTTTTAACGTATAATTACACAGAGATGAGCGCTTCATCACCATAAGCGCAGTCCGAAAAGAGGTATCATGTCAGAGTCATCAGCTTTCCCGTGCCCAAACTGCCAAATTGGATTATGCCAGCCAAAACGCACGACCTATTTGACAATATATAACGGTATGCTTGTCAGCGTACCTAACACGACAGTATGGCAATGCGACATTTGCCAATATCAAGAATTTGAACACCAAGCGATTAATCGCTTAGAAACGCTGCTTGGATTGCAGGATTCTGCGCCAGACTTACCACGCAGCACACCCAAAATCTCATCAAACGAGCCATCTGAGTCCACAACCGCCCGGAGGATTAAACCGTGAGTGCTGATCTACGAAGTTATGTTTTTTTAGATACATTGCAGCCACAACATGCCGCATTTCTGGGAACAGTGGCCCGTGGCTTCTTACCTGTTCCGGGTGATTCTTCGTTATGGATTGAAATCTCGCCGGGCATTGAAATTAACCGCATCACAGATGTTGCTTTGAAAGCCACCGCGGTACGCCCCGGTATGCAAATTGTTGAGCGATTATACGGTCTACTTGAAGTCCATTCGAGTAGCCAGGCGGAAACACGAGCAGCAGGCGAAGCCATTCTCGAAGCTTTGGGTGTGCGCGAACAGGATCGCTTGAAACCACGTATTATTTCCAGTCAAATTATTCGTAATATTGATGCTTACCAAACTCAGTTAATTAACCGGTTGCGGCATGGTCAGATGATTTTGGCTGGTCAGACTATGTATGTGCTGGAAGTTGAGCCTGCTGCTTATGCTGCACTTGCAGCAAACGAGGCTGAAAAAGCTGCCAATATCAATATATTGGAAGTACAGGCATTTGGCAGTTTTGGACGTGTATATCTCGGTGGCGATGAACAAGATATCATGGCCGGCTATGGGGCAGCATTAGCAGCCATTGAGAGTGTTGACGGGCGCGAATCCGGTGGCGGTCGTAAGGAATAGCCAACAATGATTATTGGGGTAATTTCGGGTTCGGTCGTTTCGAGTCATCAAACACTGAATATGAACAGTCTCCCGTTACGGATAGTTCGTAAAGTAGTTCCCTATGGCGAGATTACTGATACCTATGTGGTTGCGGTAGATACACTTGGCGCGAGTGATGGTGAATATGTCCTTGTTGCAAGTGGAAGCACCGCACGACAAACTTCGATGACAGATTCAAGACCTGTTGATGCGATTATTATGGCTATAGTCGATACGTGGCATATTGACGGAGAAGTGCGCTACGATAAATCAAAAGAATTTGAGAAATAAACTTAACAATTCCTCCAAAATAGAAAATATATCGCGAATGGTTATTTACTGCACAGTTTCCCTACAAGTATTAGCTGGGCGCAAGCAATTAAGATAAGCATCAAGTCCTAATTAATGTTATCATAGCTTGGCAGCGTAAGATCGTATCCGGGGAAGCAAACATTCACTATGAATAATGGTCGCATTCTTGTAGTTGAAGACAACCGCGATAATATGACACTTATTACGGACATCCTTGAGTCGTCAAACTATAGTGTTATATCGGCGCACGACGGGCAGCGGGGTGTGCTGTTGGCAACCACCGAACAACCCAACTTGATACTCATGGATTTATCGCTTCCGGTCATGGATGGGTGGACGGCAGCACGTGAGATTAAGCAGAATGAAACCCTCAAAAATATCCCGATTATTGCCCTAACAGCTCACGCGATGTCGGGAGATCGCGAACATGCGTTGTCGGCTGGTTGCGATGACTTTGTTACCAAACCCATTAATGTCCCTGATTTGCTCAAGAAAATTACCAGATTGATGGCGGCAAAACTATAATGTCGAGAATATTGGTCGCAGAAGACAACCCGAATGCACGGCAACTGGTTCATGACATTTTGGAAAGTATGGGCTATGAGTCGATTCTGGCCTTTGATGGTCCGAGTGCTGTTGCAGCAGCGCGATCGCAAATTCCCGACTTGATCATCCTTGATGTCAATATGCCGGGAATGAGTGGTTTTGAGGTCTGCAAAATCATCAAATCGGATGCAAAACTTTCACACATTCCGGTGTTGATGCTGACTGCTCAAAGTGATGTAGAAAGCCGTGTTGAGGGATTAGGTTTAGGTGCAGACGATTACATAGGGAAACCTTTCAGCCCACGTGAATTAGCAGCGCGTGTGGAGGCCCGCATCCGTGCTAAGAGCGAAAATGATCATTTGCGGCGCACACAGGAAATTATACGCCAAACATTTGAACGTTATGTTTCGCCCAACGTTGTTGAAAAGCTTTTAGAATCGCCGTCTGAAGTTCATCTTGGTGGAAAACTCCAAGAAGTAACTGTTCTATTCAGCGACTTGGAGGGTTTCACGAGTGTTTCCGAAAAAACGGAACCGGAAAAGCTTCTAGGCATTTTAAACTTGTATCATGAATTAGTCGTCAGGGTTATTCAAAATGAAGGCGGAACCGTCGACAAATTTATCGGTGACGGGGTCATGGCGCTTTACAATACTCCCCTGCCCCAAGAAGATCATGCATTGCGCGCGATAAGAACTGCAATTAACATACGCCAAGAAGTGTTGAAGTTCTCTGAGCAATTTGAGCCTTTGTACCGAATGAAGATCAATTTTGGAATTCATACCGGGATGGCGGTGGTCGGAAATGTGGGAACAACCCAGATTATGAACTTCACGGCAGTTGGCGATACCGTTAATCTCGCGTCTCGCTTACAAGCATTGAGTAATAATGAGCAAATTCTATTTAGCCAAGCCACGCAGAATCAACTGCAAGACAGGGTTCAGTCGAATTTAATAGGTACACGGAACGTAAAAGGAAGAAGCGAACCTGTCATGGTATATGAAGCGATCAAGTTGGTTTCATAGAATAAGAATGGAAGACTGATGACTGAACTCACTCCTGCTACAGGCAATTTGCTGGGTAATGGAGAGAAAGATATTACGGGTACGACTTGGTTATTGGGACACGACCTAAAAAGCCCCACCGCAATTATCATTAGCACTCTGGAAATGGTGATTGCCCTGCACGAAGACGAAGAAGATATGGCGCACACGGTTCGGCTGCTTCGAGGCGCTTTGGTAGCAGCACGGCGTGAATATAATATGGTATGCGATTTGCTCGATTTGGCTCGATTTGAGCTGAAACAATATCAACTTGATCGCGTAACATGCGATCTCAGAGCCTTATTGTTACAAACACTTGATGACGAAGCATATAGTATTGAGATCAAAAAGCTAAAAGTTGAAACAGAGATCCCTGAAAATATAGATCTGATTGCCAATATTGACATCGAACTTATGGAACGGGTGTTCAGCGCGCTCATTGACAATAGTATTAAGTTTACTGTTCGCGATGACACTCTTAAGATTACTGCCGAACGAATTGACAAAATCATCGCCATCAGTTTTATTGATACGGGACGACCGATTTTCCCCGAATTTGAACAAGACCTCATTCAGCGAGCGCCGCAATGGGAAAATCGACAGGCAGGAAGCCGATCGAGTGTCGGTATGGGTATCCCATTCATTAATGCAGTCATTATCGCGCACGGCGGAACCTTTAGTGCCAAAAGTGATACTGCTACCGGATTGACGTATTTCAGGTTAACATTACCTGTGCTGAACACTGACTGAAAGCAAAAAAGACATGGCAGATCAACAGCCGATCGATGACTCACAAATAAGCCGTATCATCAACAATGTGATGCGCGAATTATCTGACCCCACATTTTCTGCACCGGCTCCAGCCAAAGCCAGTCGACCGATTGTCATACAGCGCAATGCAGGTGATGGGTTATTCCCTGACCCTGACAGTGCTGTCTCAGCGGCACAATCAGCTTATGAGCAATTGAGCGATTTACCGCTTGAACTTCGAAAACAAATGGTATCGGCTATGCGTGCTACGACCCGCGAACACGCAGAAGTGCTGGCACAGTTTGCCCATGAAGAAACTGGAATGGGTCGCTTTGAGGATAAAGTCCAAAAAAATCTGTTAACGGCCAATAAAACGCCCGGCCCAGAGTTCCTTGACTCCCACGTATGGACGGGTGATGATGGGCTTACACTCACTGAATATGCACCGTACGGCGTTATCGCAGCGATTGCCCCAACAACAAACCCGACCAGCACCATCATCAACAACAGCATCAGCATGGTTAGCGCGGGAAACGCCGTTACCTTTAATGCACATCCGAACGCGAAGCAATGCAGCGCCTATACCATTCAACTACTCAACCGGGCTATACAAAGTGTCGGCGGGCCAGCTAATTTATTGACATGCGTTGTTGAACCCACGATAGAATCAGCACAAGCCTTGATGGTTCATAAAAAAGTGCGATTAATAGCGGTTACCGGTGGCATCGGCGTTGTGCGGCAAGCGATGAAAAGTGGCAAGCGCGCAGTGTGTGCTGGTCCGGGTAACCCACCTGTAGTAGTGGATGAAACGGCGGATCTAGAGCAGGCCGGGCGTGATGTGGTTCGCGGCGGCAGTTTTGATAACAACTTGGTCTGTGTCACCGAAAAAACCTGTCTTGTCGTCGAAAGCGTCGCGGACGCGTTGGTTGAGGCAATGACGCGGCATGGGGGATACTTAATCACTTCATGGCAACTTCGACGGTTAATGAAATCTATATTTGAAGAAGACCACGGCGCTGGAAAAGCGGCTTTGATGAACAAGTCCTTTATCGGGCAAAATGCCAGTGTGCTGTTAAAGGAAATCGGCATCAATGTGGGCAGTGAAGTGCGGCAAATAGTGGCGGTTGTCGAGCCAGATCATCAATTGGTGTGGTCAGAACAAATGATGCCAATCATGCCAGTTGTGCCGATGCCGAACGTCGAATCGGCGATTGATCTGGCAGTCGAGTCGGAATACGGCTTCCGACATACCGCTGTGATGCACAGCAAAAACATTGACCACCTGACTCAAATGGCACGGGCTATCGACAGCTCAATTTTTGTCAAAAACGCACCAAGTTTAGCTGGCTTAGGTTGGGGTGGCGAAGGATACACCTCCTTTACTATTGCGAGTCCAACGGGTGAAGGTATGACGACATGCAGAAGCTTCAGCCGCTTGCGCCGATGCACACTTAAAGACAGTTTCCGCATTGTTTAATAGGTAATAAATGAAGATTACGCGACTTGAAACCATTTTTGTTAAACCTCGCTGGTTATTTTTAAAAGTCCATACAGATGAGGGTATCGTCGGTTTGGGGGAACCTATTGTCGAAGGTCGAGCGCAAACAGTTGCCGCTGCTGTCCACGAAATCGGGCGTTACCTGATCGGGCAAGACCCTCTACGCATCGAACATCACTGGCAGGCTATTTATCGAGGACAGTTTTATCGAGGTGGCCCGGTTCTGTGCAGCGCACTTTCTGGCATTGAACATGCATTGTGGGACATTACGGGAAAGTGGATGGGACAACCCGTATACAAATTATTGGGTGGTGCGACTCGCGACCGGATTCGGATGTATGGCTGGGTGGGTGGCGAAACTTATGGCGATTACATTAGCAGCGCTAAAGTATCTGC
>JBBSBS010000301.1:0-8329 GCA_038251045.1 Aggregatilineales bacterium
ACCACCCATCAAATCCGTCAACCGCCGCGAAATGGCAAGACCGAGACCTGTGCCCCCGTAGCGGCGCGTTGTGCCAGTATTGGCCTGACTGAATGGCATGAAAAGCCGTTCACGCGATGTGTCAGAAATACCGATGCCCGTATCTTTGACCTCAATGCGCAGGGTGATATTATCGGTAGTTCGTTTTTCTACACGGACGCGAACCACGACTTCGCCATCGGCAGTGAATTTGATGGCGTTGCCAACCAGATTGATGAGGATTTGACGCAAACGAGTAGGGTCACCTTTTAATGTGAAGGGAATGTCGGCGGCGATGTCACTCATGATGGTGACATTTTTGCCGCGACGCTGCGGATTAAGGAATTCTACGACGCGTTCAATGACATCCACAATCACGAATTCGATGCGCTCGATAATGACCAATCCGGCTTCGATCTTCGAGAAGTCGAGGATGTCGTTGATGATGGTGAGGAGCGCGTTGCCTTCGCTTAACACAATGCCTGCATATTCTTGCTGCTCACTGTTAAGCGGCGTATCAAGAAGCAATTCGGACATCCCCAAAATGCCGTTCATGGGGGTGCGAATTTCGTGGCTCATGGTTGCGAGGAATTCAGATTTGAGTTGTGAAGCCTCCAGCGCTTTGCTATGTGCCTCTTGTAGATCAATCTCAATCTGTTTGTGATTGGTGATGTCCCGCGAGAAACCCAGTACAGCATAAGGTCGACCTGTCGCATCGCGCAGGGCATGAATTTGCGTATCTTGCACGATAGTCGTGCCATCGGTTTTTACTAACCAGTTATTTGCCTTGTGCAGCATTTCGCCGGAGGTGAGTACAGCGATGTCTTCATTGCGATATCCGATGATATTTTTTTCCGGATTACCAAAAATCGTTTCATGTGGCATACCCAGCTCGTTATCGGTTTTGCCCAGAATATCGACCGGACTTCTGCCGATTCCCTCGGCATACGCCTTATTGACCAAGATGTAGCGGAAGTCTCTGTCTTTGGCGAAAATCCAATCGGGGGTGGAATCAATAACCGTTCGCAGCAGATTGGCGTTCTGTTGGATTTCTAGCGTTAGCCGGTCACGTTCAGCTTCTTGCTGTATACGTTCGGTCATATCTGCAATGACGATGATGGAACCGCTGTAGTTGCCTTCTTTGTAGAGTGGAACACCCGTCACGACTGCGGGGATAATAAGACCGTCAGCCGCTTTGACCCGAATTTCGTAAGTCGTTGTTTTGCCTGCACGACGATTGACATAAGACTGGCGGAATGTTTCGAGATCATCCTCAACGATGAGCGATTCTATATCACGCCCAAGAAGTTGTTGTTTGGTGAAACCTAGAATACGGGTAATAGCCGGGTTGACGTAATCAATAACCCCATCCACGTCTTTCACGAGTAGCGGTTGCCCCATATTTTCCATGATTTGTTGGGCAAAATCACGCTCACGATTCAAATCATTTTCCATTGCTTTACGTTGTGTTAGGTCACGCACGAAAGCAAACACGAATTCTTGATCGTCGTAGCTCATGAAATTGGCAGCCATTTCAACCGAGAATGTAGAACCATTTTTGTGCTGGCTGAGCAATTCTTTGGAGAATTTGCCCTTTTGTTTAAGCTCGTTCCATAACACGGCCCATTGTTCAATGTTAATTTCAGGGTATATATCACTGACAAAGAGACTGAGCAATGTATGTGTATCGTAGCCGAGGGATGTGCTGGCTGCTCGATTGACATACGTGAAGCTGCCATTTTCCTTGATCCAAAAAGCGGCGTCTTGGGCTGCCTCCAGCGAAAATTGGGTGAGTAATAAATTTTGTTCCGCTTCGTGTCGAGTGGTCACATCTCGTAAAACGCTGGAAAGATGAGTTACTACGCCGTCTTGCGACACAATTTTGATGGTTTGCTCGACCCAGCGACATACCCCTTCACGATCATAAATCGGAAATTCTAGATTAGATTCCGGAATTTTTTCATCAATTTGCTGCTGGTAAAAGTGTTTTAGAAACTTAACCCAGTAATCGCGGAGCACAATCGAGTAGTGCTTGCCGATAAGTTCATCCGGGGTATAACCCGTGATGCGTTTAATGGCAGGATTGGCATAAGTAATAATCCCGTTGGTCGTAATCGTAAAAATGACATCGCTAGCTTCTTCGACAAGCTGGCGATAACGGATTTCACTTTCGCGTAGTGCTTCTTCAATCAATCGCCGTTCAGTGATGTCTCGCGATGCAATTTGTAATTCGGTGATGGCGTTGGTGTTGGAATCACGGACAGGCCGCGCAATCGATTCAAACCATAAATAACCCCCATCCCGTTGGCGTAGGCGGTGGGTATAAGTGAAGGTGTTATCCGTGTTGTCGATACCCCTGCGGATTTGGCTCGTATTACTGGTGAGATCGTCCGGATGAAAAAATTCGTTGCGGACGCGCCCCATCATTTCTTCGGGTTCATAGCCCAATAATGTTTTGCATGAGGGAGAAATATACGTAATAACGCCTTCTACGTTGGTACGGGTGATGATGTCCGTCAGGTTTTCAGCAAGTAACCGGTATTGCATTTCCCGGTTTTGCAGCCCTTGCTTTAGATCCGACTGGGATATGTTTTGGTGTTGTACAAATACAATGATCAGTACAGAAATGGCCCCTAGAAAAGTGGCTGATTTGGCAAATAAATCCGGATTGTTTACCGAAACGAGATTTGGAATCAGGAACACGATGCCGGCTACCAACAACATCGTTACGATCACAGTCGTTCGCTGACTAAAAAGTAAACCCGTTAATAAAATGGGTATGACTAGATAAATCAGCGTTCCACTGATGTCATTGCTGGTACTTCTCGCTATGACTGCCGCGGACAATACTAATATCGTTTGGATGATCAGTAGTGCGGCGCTGATTCGGTAGCGCGGTGTTCGGCTGATCAGGTACATGCCGATTGTAGCAATCAAACCGATGAGACTAATTCGGATGCCCACCCATGATGTTTCTTGCCCGTTGGCAACATTAAGGGTGCTTCTGACAAGAAAACCGGTATAGATGACTAACACTGCTAATAGCAAGGCTGCCAACAATGAAGCGGCTCGACGGTCACCTTCGGGTACAAGGTCAGAAGGGCGCGTTAGTCGTTTCCATAAATCACGTTTTGATGGTTCTTGCATTATTAAGACCCGTTAGCCAACGAAGCGGTTGATGGTTTCTAGCAGCTCGCGCGAACTGGTTGGTTTGCTCAAAAAGCCATCTGCCCCAATAATGAGAGCCGCTGCACGGTCTTCGTCTTGACCACTCGCCGTCAGCATAATGACAGGCAGTTGGTGATAACGCTCATCGTTACGTAGGTGTCGCAGCAGTTCCAACCCGTCCATTTCGGGCATTGCAATATCTACCAGTGCCAGATCAACCGCTGCTAGATTGAGCTGTTCCAGAGCTTCAATACCGTGGTTGGCAATTTGCACCTCATGACCACTGTTCTTCAGGGTCAGGCTTAAAACACGTTGGGTTACCGGATAATCTTCTACTATCAAAATCTTTGCCACGCTCATGTATCCTTTTCTATAATCACATTCCAATATGGAATGGAGGGTCTATGCTATTTAACGGGAACTTAAAACAATTAAAGGTACTTTACCATTCGCCAGCAGTTGTGACCGGGCTGCGAGTCATAGACTACTTCGTCCATAATTTGCCGCATCAAGAACAACCCGTATCCACGCACTTGCGGCTCGTCTAGATCGGGCGCAGGTATAGAAGTCGGGTCGAAAGCCCGACCGCTATCATGCAGCTCGACAATAAGCTGTGGCGGAGTCCAACCTAACATCAAATTGACCGTGATGCGCCCACCATCATCGACATAGGCGTGATCTACTATATTGGTACAACCCTCATGAACCGCGAGTTGGATGTTATAAATGGTTTGCTGGGGGTCGGACAAGCCATCAACCCGAACCAGCATTTCACCTATGCAGGCAGCCAGCACATTCAGGTAACGAGCGTTTGCCGGTAATTCCAGCCGAACCATTTCAGATGTCTGCATAATCATCAAACTCCTTTGATGACGACTAAGGTTTGATCGTCGTCCTGCGCGTGACCGACACTAAAGTCGGCAATTGTTTGGAAGAGGGTGGTCACAATGGTTTGTGCGGGTTGGTTCGCTATCGAGGTGACTAGCTGTAAGAGTTGCTCGTAACCGAACATCTCGCCATTGCGGTTGCCTGCCTCGCTGAAGCCATCCGTTGCGGCTACCAGCACGTCACCTGAATTAAATGCGATAACCTGATTTTCACAGGTTCCGGTTGACAGTACACCGATGGGTGCGCCATCTGCTTCCAGAAGGAATGCTTCCCCACCAGCCGGGCAGTAAATGATGGGGGAATGACCGGCATTGGCGTAATACAAAACTTTTTCCCAGTGATCGTACTGACCGACGAACACGGTTGCGAACATACTTAACTCGGTAAAATCATCATACATTTCGTCGTTGACCGAGCCGAGAATATCAACTGGTGAGGGACGGACGAAGGCACGGGTTTTGCTGCGCAATAGCGTGCGTGTCATCGCCATCAACATGGCGGCAGACATCCCTTTGCCGGTGATGTCGCCAATCGTAAAAATAAAAGGTTCGCCCGGTTGTTCCATGAAATCGTAAAAGTCGCCGCCAACCTGTGATGCAGGCAGCGCACCGGCGGCGATATCCAAACCGGCGACTGCTGGCAGCCGCTGCGGTAACAGGTGCATCTGGACATTTTTCGCCAGTTCCATTTCGGTTTGGATGCGTGTTTGGGCTAACGATTCTTGGTAGCGCAACAGATTTTCAAACTGTGCGCCAGCTTGATCGCAGACTGCACGTGTGAGTTTGAGATCAGGTGAGCGAAAGGTGTCATGCGCGCGCTGTAAACAGAGTACGCCGACCACATGCTGGTCAACCAGTATCGGCTCTAGCAGAATAGTGGTCATGCCTGCGGGCACAGAACCGGCTGCCCCGCCGCTGTTGAGAATTAAGCGTGTTCCACTGGCAATGACCTGTTCCGCCATATGCTGCAATGCCGATGGACTCATTGTTGGCTGCGGATGCTGGGCAACCACCGGTGGGTTAAAAGCCAGATACGCAGAACATGCAGAGGACTTCACCAGTCGTCCGGCCTCGCGCACCAGTGATTCGAGCGCTTCAGTCATGCTCAGACGGCTGCGCATCGACTGCGTCAGGTCGTAAAGTGCCAGAAGTTGATCCTGCGCATCGATGAGCTCATAAGTGATGTTGTTCAGCTCGGTTTCTTGCCCGACTATACGCCCGATGGTTTGGGCATCGGTAATCAAGCGTTGTTGGGCGCTAGCAGGATCCATGCCGAATAACCAGATGTCGCCCACAACCTGACCATTCACAGCCACATTTGCATTCAGGCCGGGGCTGCTGGTCATGGCAGCTTCCGGCCACAGGGCTAACCACTGTCCGTCACCGCTGATGCCGAATACGGTCGCCCCAGAATCCAACCATGCCTGAGCCATACCGTCAATATATTTGCGGTGACTGGTCAGGAAGTCTTGGAGGACGTGAACCGTTTCGGCGGAAGCGATCATTATTGTAAGGCGCTCAGGGCGCTGGCCTCATCCGGATGAATGGTGAAGGCTTTATCCAGCCGGGTCAGCTCGAAAATGACTTTCACCTGCTGCTGTAAACCGCAGATGACTAAATCGCCGTTTAGTTGGCGGCAGCGCTTCATGCCCTTGACCAAGGTCGACAGGGCAGTTGAATCTACAAAGGTGACACCGGTCAAGTTGATGATGACCTGTGCCGGACTCTGAGCGCTGACACTATCCAACCATGTGCTTAATTTAGGTGCTTCCAGCGCATCAAAACGCCCTGTCATTTCGCCAATAGCGATGTGACCTGCACTACGTATTGTCAATTCCATGATGACTCTCCCTGACTATATCCCCGGTAACCGCTGCTCGTTGAAGAAGAATGAGTTAATGTTGAGGGTGGGTTTCCTTCCTTCATTATATGTCATGGATTACAAGGGGATACTTAATTATTGCGCGAATTCATAAAGGATTGAGATGATCTTAATGGTTGTAAAGATTATTCGATTTCCTTTTAAGTTTTTCCCTTTGCCTTTATACTTTGTACCATTATTACCCACGCAGCAAATGAGGAGGAACTGAGATGCTCAAAGTTTTTATTGGTGTGGTTCGATTCCCCGATGATCGGGATTTTGTGATTATGGTAGACGGAGAAGCGGGGCCGGTTGAAGACTCGGTGCGGCGGGTAATGGAAGAAATCTGGGGTGAAGGCGAGATCGTCGTGCAAACCTCCGGTGTAGACTTCACCGAATTGGTACACGCCAAGAACGAAGGGCATAAACAGCCCGATGGTTATGTGTTGGGTTGTGAAGTTGGTGGCCTGAAGCGCATTAATTATGCGATCCAGTACGCAAGACGAATGCACAATTTATCGCCGGATACTGAAGGCTCATAAGCGCTTTTAGCCGTTTATTGACCGATTAACGATGCCTCCTTTCCTTTCCCAACCCGACGCGGCCTACAGGCTGTCCTATCTGGCGGCCCTGCGTGAGTTCCATGCTGAAAACCGTAATTTGGAACAGGATGCCGTTGTCCTCAGCCGCAATTTTGAGAATTATGTGCGTCACATCCAGCGGCAGGCGACCGATGAACGGCGCGACGGACTTGTTCCCGAAACCTTCTTCTGGTTGATTGATGAAGGCAGCTATATTGGGCGCATGTCTTTGCGCCATTACCTCAACGAACGCCTGCTGCAGTTCGGCGGGCATATCGGTTACGAGATTCGCCCCGGCAAACGGCGCATGGGTTATGGCAAAACGATCCTGCGGTTGGGGTTGGAACAAGCGCGGCAGCAGGGCATCACACGGGCGCTTGTCACCTGCGACGACGACAATATCGGTTCAGCTAAGATCATCGAAGCCAACGGCGGTGTCCTCGAAAACATTGTTCTTCTGAATAGTCGGGCAGTTGCCACGCGCAGATATTGGATTGATGTGGCGGCTGAATAGTTGGAGTTCAACCTATGGATTTCTTCCGTAAATTATTTCCACCTTCTCAAACGCCTGAAGATTTATTTGAACTCGGTAATGTACAGCTTGAAAAGAAGAATTTCGCGGGTGCAATTGAGTACTATAACGCAGCTATTCGACTCAATCCGCGTTTTGCACCTGCATATCATTCCAGAGGGGTTGTCTATTTCAGGCAAAATGATGCCTCTGCTGCACTTTTGGATTTTGATCAAGCGATTCAACTCGCGCCAAATTGGTATCATGCCTATGCTACTCGTGCCGCTGTTTTTGCTTCGCGTGGTGATTTTCGGAAAGCGGTTACTGATTACAGTTACGCAATTTCTTTAAACCCGCTCGAGGCTAATTTGTTTTGCGTAAGAAGCCAGGCGTATTCCAAAGTGGAAGATTTCGATCAAGCGATGATTGATATATCTGAAGCAATTCGTCTTGTGCCTAATCATGCAGAGTATCATGTTTTTCGTGCCACATATTACACGCAAAAACTAGCATATGATTTGGCTGTTGATGATTATACGGAAGCGATTAGGCTTGATCCTCAAAACAAGATAGCCTATGTAAATCGCTCCCATGCTAACCTGAAATTGAGTAAATATGTCGATGCCATTGATGATGTAGAACAGGCCATCACGCTAGATAAAAATAGTTATGTGGCCTTTTTGAATCGTGGTGCTGCATACTCCAAGCTAGGGAAGAAAGATCTCGCATTAGCCGATCTTGATCGTTGTATTGAGCTCAGTCCCAAATTTGCACAAGCGAGAAATGACAGAGGGCTGATTTACTTGGAACGTGACGAACTTGATCGCGCATTGATTGATTTCAATTCCGCTATTGAAAATGATCCGGCCAACTTTCCAGCGTATGTCAATCGAGGTGCTGTTTGGTTTAAAAAGAACGACTTTAATGAGGCACTTGCAGATTTTAATAAAGGAATTGAACTCAAATTGGATTCAGCGGAAGCCTATGGTAATCGTGGGTCAACATATGTCAGGCTTGGTAAACCGGATGAAGCCCTCAACGATTTGGATAAGGCAATAAGTCTAAATTCATCATATGGATTGGTATATCAAAATCGAGCGGCAATGTTAAGCGCAAAAAATAAACCGGAATCCGCTCTTGAAGATTTAAAAAAAGCTGTGGAATTGATGCCCGATAACGGTGAGCTATATATCAACTTGGGAGTTACTTACGATACACTGAATAAGTTTGATGAAGCCCTAGTAGTCTGACCGCCGTGAATTGACAGGTAGAAGAAAGTAGGGTCTCCTCTACGCAGAGCACG
>JBBSBS010000302.1:0-8315 GCA_038251045.1 Aggregatilineales bacterium
CTTGCCAGCATCATCAAGCTGATTGTCATTGAGGATGGGGCCAAGATGGGTTTCGCGGACGGTAATACTGGTGGTTTCGGCGCTGTCACCGTAATGAATGACTTCTTCGTGGGTCGTCATATCACGCCACTCGCCATTCCATTCATATTGGAGCGGGTTGTCCGGATTCACTTTGATGGTGTATAGATCCTGTGTGTCTGGATCGACGTTGGTGACACCCCAAGCAATATGGGCGTTATGCCCGATGACAATACCGGGAGAAGCAGGGAGCGCGAAACCGGTGACTTCGTATGGGCAGGCATCGGTGACGGGTTGACAGTGAAGGCCGATTTCGTACCAGATGGAGGGCATGCCGATGCCAAGATGAGGGTCATTGGCAAGGATGGGTTTGCCCGACTCGGTGAGGTCACCACTTATGACCCAGTTATTGCTACCGATGCCGGGCTGCTGGCGAAAGAGGCTATTATTGAGGGTAATGCTGCCAGCGAGTGTTGTATTTGTGCCGATGATGCCCGCTGTATCAATGGTGGAGGCAGTCAAGCTGGAATCGGTGATGGGTAAATCTTCGGCCTGCAAGATGGTGGGTTTCTTGCCATCAGGTTGGTTGAAGGGGTAAGGCGGAATAAATTCATCGGTCATTTCTTTACCGAGTTTGGCATAGAGTTTGGAACGCAGGAGTTCTGTGCTGCGATTGCCGCTGAGGTTCCAAGCCATAACTTTTGCCCAGACAAGCGAGTCGATGGGTGTCCACGGTTGGATGGTGATGTTGACCCCGGTTACGCCAAGCAAGTTGTATTCGAAGGCAAGCTGGCTGGCGGGGCGATTGAGGATGTAGGCGTTGACCCCATCGCTAAAAGCCTGTAACACGGCTTTACTCTCGTCATCATAGATCTCGAAGTCTTTTTCGGCAGCGCGCCGCCAGCCGACGGTACGGATAAACACATCTTGACCCATGACATCCTGATTTTCACCAGTGAGTTCTTGAATTGTCCCGCTACCGATATGGCGGGAGAATTCCATTTGCCACCAGCGATCCTGCGCCTGAGTAAAGCCCTGCGCGAACCATAGGTCATGGGTGTTGGAGGCGTAAATTTGCGGTATGCCCCAGTTATCCCGAATGATTTCAACTTTATCGGTGAGGCCAGCGATGCTGACGGATTGTGCGCCAACGGTAATACTGCCTGCATTAATGGCGATTTCACCATCTTGTTGAGGGAGTGGGCCGCGCGTCCAGCGATTGAAGATGATGACACCACCGACAACGACAATCACAAGTATCACTAAAAGAACAAGCAAAATATTGCGTAGTAATTTCATAAAATGCTCCGATGTTGAATGGAACCAATAGTTGAATACCGTTGTACCGCATTTGGCTAGGAAGTGCTATTGGGAAGGGCGGGTCAAAAGAAAGTCATTAGTAGCAAGTGGTTAGTCGATTGGGATGTGATTTTTTGGCGAAAGGATGCGTTCTATTGCCAAAAATTGCCAAGATGACACTGGGTTCGGTGCGGATTTCCCCGTGTTACTTTGGCAAAATTGGCAATTTTGGTGTGGTGGCCTGCCGCCGCCATCATTGCCATCTGGCCTGCGTAATTGTTAAGCCGCGTGGTGTGTATCATTATTACGATAGCACATAAGTTCTTATTTAGGGTGACCAAAATGTCACACTTAAGCGATGAATACGCTAACAAAGTGAGGGAGTTGTGGGCGCATCGGGTTTGGGGATGGTTAATAAATGGTTTGGGAGTGAAATGACGGGGGGTGGGGATGAGGGCGAGGGCTTGCCAACGGCAAGCCCGTACATACACGGCAGATGATTGCGCTAATTGTTGAGGGCGTTTTGTTGGATTTGGATGTCGGTGAGATAGCGAGTGGCTTCGGCAGCGTGATCGCCATCGGGCGCGAGTTCAAGGTAACGGTTGAAGTCGGCAAGGGCTTCGGTATACATGGTCTGACCGGTTTGGAGAATGGAGTAGAAGAGCACGCCGCGATAGAAGTAGGCATCGGCATAGGATGGGTCGAGTTCGATGGCTGTGTTGTAGTCTGCGAGGACGTTATCCCATTCGTAGAGCAGGAGGTAGGTTTGACCGCGTAATGTGTAATAACGGGCACAGTAAGATGGCGTTACGCTGGTTGAGTTCAGGCAATATTCGATGGCTAAATCTAAATCTGCTACAGCGTCGTCATATTGGAAGGCCAGCTCATATAGTTTTGAGCGCTGCGACAAGGCGGTCGCCGCAAAACCAAAGCTATATTTTGGGTTAAAGCGTGCGATTTCTGTCTCCATCAATTGGAAGGCTTCGGCGTTTCGTCCCAATTTAATGTATACCCATGCCAAATTTACGACCGAGGCATCAGTAAACAAAGTCAACTTTGGATTTGAATTCTGCGATAGTTCATAGTGGTGAGCCGCGGTGTCAAAATCTCCGGCGATAAGAGCGCAAGTTCCCCTGTAGAATTCGATGCTTGCCCGTATGTTGACTGTGTCGCTGGATAGTGTTGGTAGAGCCTTTTCCGCATGAGAAAAGTATTGATTAGCTTTGTCACATTGATTTATGGAATACATACTTAGTGCGGTTATGAGGTCCAAAATGACCTGCGTAGTGGCTTCATCGTTCTGCTCAAAGCGAACTTTCCACGATAACGCTCTGAAAGTGTTGATTATGATGGGTGATATAGCCGACATATTCTGTTTTTGCGGCCAGCTATTGGCAATTATATTCCCGCCCAGTTCATGGAGATGAAGCGACAAATCGATTTGTGCGGCTTCATCGAGCGTCATTTGGTTATTTGTAAAAGAAGTCAGGTTTATCCCATTGTGCGCCAGTTCTTGTTCAAGACGCGACAGGAAGTTATTAGCGTAAGTTGTCAGGTTGGGATCGGGAAAGAAACTGAGATATACGTTTTGTAAGATCTCATTTTCTCGCGATGAATTAGCATTGTCGACAGTTGGTTTTACAGTGACTGTAGAGAACAGCATAATCGAAAAGACGACGTATCGAAGCAGTTGCATTATGGCCTCAAGAACTCATTTCCCACATTTTACAACATCCGCGAAAATAAATGTGGGATTTCCCAATGTTTTTGGGATAAATGTATTAGTGTTTGGGATACAACGTTGGGATACCCTCGCTTTTAAGGCCATTTTAGCGTATAATTTAGGGGTTTAGCGGAACATCCCTTACAAACATATTTGGGATAAGTAAGCAGATGATTGGGATAATCAATCGTATCCGATTTGGGAAATATGCGTAGGGTTAATCCTCGCTCCAATAGTTTCAGGGAATATACTCAGCCATGGAAATTGGTAACATTCGTTCTGTAAATATCAACGAAGAGATGCGCGGGAGTTACCTCGATTATGCGATGAGCGTAATCGTGGCGCGGGCGCTGCCGGATGCGCGCGACGGGTTAAAGCCTGTACACCGGCGCATTCTGTACTCCATGTTTGATCTGGGTATGCGCAGCAACACAGCTTATAAGAAAAGTGCCCGTATCGTCGGTGATGTGCTGGGTAAGTATCATCCACATGGCGATTCGGCAGTTTACGACTCGATGGCACGGATGGCGCAGGATTTCTCGCTGCGGTATCCGCTGGTTGATGGGCAGGGAAACTTCGGCAGCGTGGATGGTGACCGTCCGGCGGCGATGCGTTATACCGAGGCGCGACTGGCGAAGATGGCGGAAGAACTGCTGACCGATCTGAATATGGATACGGTTGATTTTATTGACAATTATGATGGTACGACACAAGAGCCAAGTGTATTACCGGCACGCTTGCCGAATCTGCTGCTGAATGGTACGAGTGGTATTGCAGTGGGTATGGCGACGAGCATCCCGCCTCATAATTTGCGCGAGCTGACACAGGCGATCACCCATATCATTGATAATTATGAGCGGATTGATGACATTTCGGTTGATGATCTGATGCAATTTGTGCATGGGCCGGACTTCCCGACAGGCGCACAAATCGTCGTGGGGGATGACCTGAAGGAAGCTTATGCGACCGGAAAAGGTCGTGTGATGATGCGGGCAGGCGCGGAAGTCGAGGAGATGAAGGGCGACCGTTTCCGTATCGTGTTTAACTCGATTCCGTATCAGGTGAGCAAGACGCTGATATTAGAGCGGATTGTTGAACTGGTACGCGAGGGCAGACTGCCGCATGTCTCTGACTTGAGAGACGAATCCGACCGGAAGGGTATGCGAATTGTTGTTGAGTTGAAGTTCGGGGCACAGCCCAAGACGGTACTTAACCAACTTTACAAGTATACGGGTTTGCAAAGCACGTTTAGCATCCAAATGTTGGCGCTGGTCAATAATGAGCCGCGCACATTGGGATTGAAGCGCTGCTTGCAGATTTATGTCGAGCATCGGGTGGATGTGATCGAACGACGATCACGATTTGAACTGCGTAAGTTGCAGGCGAGGGCTCATATTCTGGAAGGGCTATTGAAGGCGCTTTCCAGCCTCGATGCGATCATCCAGACGATTCGGGCGGCGGATGATGTGGATGATGCGCGGGCTAACCTCATCAGCCGTTTTGATTTGAGCGAGGCACAAGCAGTCGCTATTCTGGAAATGCAACTGCGACGGTTGGCTGCGCTGGAACGGCAGAAGATTCAGGATGAATTCAACGAAGTGATGACGCGGATTGCTTACCTCGAAGACTTGTTGGCTTCACCCGACAAGGTTTTGGCGTTGATCCGTGAAGATGTGCAACTGTTGGCATCGGAATATGGTGATGAGCGCAACACTGAGATTCTGTACGGGGTATCGACTGACTTCAATGAGGCTGATCTGGTACGTGAGGAAGAAGTCGTTATTTCGATGACAGGACGTGGGTACATCAAGCGTGTGCCAGCCTCGGCCTATCGGGCGCAGCGGCGCGGCGGTAAAGGCGTGAATGGTATGCAGACTAAGGATGAGGATGCGCTGCTGGACATCTTCGCGTGCAACAGTCTTGACCATTTGCTGTTTTTCAGCGATAAGGGCAAGGTGTACGCGGAACGGGCATTCCATATACCGGAAACAGGGCGTTCCAACAAAGGCACGCTAATTCATACGATTCTCAACCTTGAAGCAGACGAACGTATTACGGCGGTACAGGCAGTTGCCTCGTTCGAACTGGACGGGCACTTTGTGATGGCGACCAAACGTGGACGCATCAAGCGGGTGACGTTGGATGAATTCGCAGCTGTTCGACCCAGCGGATTGATCGCGATGGGATTAGAGCCTGATGATTATCTGGGTTGGGTGAAATATTCTGACGGTGATCAGGATGTTATTCTGGTGACCGAGCAGGGGCAGAGCATCCGGTTCCATGAGTCTGAAGTACGGGTGATGGGACGGCCTGCGGGCGGCGTACATGCAATTAAGCTGGATAATGATACAGTCGCTGGTATGGATGTGGTGGATGAAACTGATACGCACATGCTGGTGGTGACAAAGAATGGTTATGGTAAGCGAACAGAGTTAAATGAGTATCGTCAGCAGGGGCGGTACGGATTGGGTGTACGGACACTGGCGCGGAATGAGAAAACCGGCCCGATTGTGAGTGTACGCTGCATCAATGAAGATGACGATATTATGCTGATTACGCACAACGGTGTGGTGTTGCGGACACGGCTTAATCAAATCCGCGAAACGGGACGCAGCACACAGGGCGTGACGGTGATTAATCTGTATGGCGGCGATGAAGTCGTGGGCGTGGCGATTATGAGCAGTGAACCCGATGAGGAACCGAACGAGAACGAGGAAGGTGTTCCGGGTGAACCGGGGGAATTCAGCACTAACGGCACAAGCGAATGAGGCCGGAGTGTCTGCAAAACCGTTGAACTTTGAGGGAGTGGCATACAAGCCACTCCTTTTTATTTAATCGCTGTAACCAGTGACGTTAAACCAAGCGAGTCTGGGGAAATAAAAATGGGACGTATGTACGTCCCATTCCGGTAGATAAGGTATGAGAAGCTTAGTCTTCGTCCTCGTCTTCTTTACCCTTCTTAATGATTTCCACTTCTCCGGCTGCTGCGGCTTCTTCAGCGGCTGCATCTTCTTCAGAACGGGCTGCACCCGGTTGTGCGATACGGGCAATCATTTCGTCAGGGTCGTTAATGATGACAATGTCGTCGCTCAGATTTAAGTCACGGACATGGATGGCATCGTTGACTTCGTTCATGCCAGAGATGTCGATTTCGATCTGGTTAAGCAGATTGCTGGGTAATGTTTCGACGGTAATGGTGGTCGGGCCGGTGACCAGAATACCTTTTTTGGTTTCCACAGCGATGCTTTCACCCACAAAGTGAAGCGGAACATCAATGCGGATTTTAGCGGTCATATCGACGGCAAAGAAATCG
The DNA here is from genome assembly GCA_038251045.1 of Aggregatilineales bacterium. Lineage (GTDB taxonomy): Bacteria > Chloroflexota > Anaerolineae > Aggregatilineales > Phototrophicaceae > CFX2. The sequence continues at coordinate 6,354 of JBBSBS010000302.1, forward strand.
ACATGCATGATGTCATTACGCAGAATGTCGCGCTGGACTTCACGAGCCAGAACGGGGGTTGAATTGCCGTCAACAATGATTTGAATGAGGTTGGTACCGCCGGCCTTTAACAAAGCGAGTTGCAAGGGACGATAGGGAACCTGAAGGTTTACAGGCTGCGTTTTTGGACCATAGACTGTCACGGGTACGATGCCCTGACGGCGAAGCCGGCTGACTTTTTTGCCCACGATTTCGCGCGGCTCTGCGTCGATCACATAATTTTCGACCACGATAGAACTCCTTGATAGGCTGTCAGCCGTCAGCGTTCAGGAATTCGATCCAGCGCCTAAAGGATATACGACAGCAATTATTTCACTTTATGAATGAGAATATTTTAATGGTGGGCAGTTCGTTCGTCAATGCCAAGTGCCGCGAACAAGGGAAAGCGCCCCATGCAACTCAGGGTAGATGAGGCGCAAATTATATGCAGAGGATGTGTTTTGACACCAATACACAAAGGACAATGAGACTTATTTCGGATTTTCGAAGGTTTGATACATCACCAAGCCAATAAACAATTCCACTGCGCCGATTATGCCAATCACCCGATAATAAGTTACCTGCGGCTGTGTTAGGAGAAATAGAAAGCCGATAACCAACAGCATTACGCCGCCCATCACGAGCTTACGACCGGTATCTTTTGAGAGGATACGTTGGAGGTTCAACACTTTTCGATTGTCGTTCAAGTTGTGGTTACCTTTTCTATTCACTAAGCTACGCGACGATATAACAATGGTAAAACAAAAGTGAAAATGCGGACATAAAGGGTTGGTAACGAACATCACCGTAGGCGTAAAACTAAAAGGATTGTAATCCTATGAAGGATAGCGCAAAGTCGGACTTATGTGACAAGTACCATAGTCCGGCTTGTTCTAATGCATTTCTGAATATCATGGGCTTAATGCGGTTGTTAGCGATAATTGCCGCGAATACCACGGGGTTGTACGGGTAAGCGAGCCTCATATAGGTGAGAGACATCGCCAACGGAAAGAGCGCGTGGAACTGCCCATTCGTCGCCACGTTCCTCGAATAATATGGTTGTGACCGAACTAGGGGCATGCCAAAAGCTGCACCATATGAGCGGAGGGGGAGCGCATAAAAGATGGGCTAAGGCAGCGAGAGCCGTTCCATTATGACAAAAGAGCGCAATTTGCCGACGGTCAGGTTGGATGATTCGGTAGCGCCGCCCTTCGCGCTGATAGCCATAGCGGGCAACCAGCTCATCGACTGAGGAAGAAAGTGCAGCGTAATCGTCTCTGATGCGCGGTGAATCCAGTGGAGGTGTGTAGCACCAGCGTTCAAGGTCGAAATAGGCAGGGTTAGCGCGCAGAATTTCACCCGGAATGTCCCAAACAGGAATGGCTTCACCGTCTTCTATAATCGGGTCATAGCTCCAACTCTGAACTTCAATCGCCCAAGGTTCTATGGTGACAGGGAGCTTGAGTAAATCCGCCGTGTACTGAGCGGTCATATATGCGCGTGGCATGGGCGAAGCATAGACAGCATCCAGATTATATGAGGCGAGTCTTCTGGCTAATGCAGCGGCTTCCTGTTTGCCTGCGGGTGTGAGGGTGTCATTTTCATAGTCAGGGTCGGCATGGCGGATGATGTGGAGGCGCATTAGTTTGTACTTTCGAGAAGGGTGGCAAGGGCGTGGGGGGTATTGGTCGTAAATAGGTCAATACCAGCCTTAAGGAGACGAGGCGCATTGGTGACGGCGGTTGGTTTATCGACATCGAGCGTCCATGCGTCAAGCTTGACTTTATGTTGATGCAGCCATCCTGCCATGTTGAAGCCGTCATCCAAGCAGCGCGCCAGTAAATAATGGCTGACGTACCAGATACTCGCCGTGGGAACCTGATAAAGGAGTAATTCGCAGCGTTCTTCAAGGTAGGCAGCGGGCGGGAGTAATGTGGCATGGGC
>JBBSBS010000303.1:0-8166 GCA_038251045.1 Aggregatilineales bacterium
GGTGGCAGGTGATGCAGCATTGATGATTGACCCTTATGATGTCGATTCGCTTGCAGATGCCCTTCAAAGGCTAATTGAAGACACATCTTTACGCACTACACTGATCGCCAAAGGATTATCCCGCGTCAAAGATTTTAATTGGGAAAAATCGGCCCTTAAGTTATTTCACATCTATCAAACATTGCTCTCCTGAAGAATCGCGTTACCCTAGTAATATCAAAACTAAATCGAAAGTGCTGCCAAACGTGAGTGAACTATTACCCCAGTTTAGTGGACTCGAACAATCCGTCCTACTACGTCTGCTTAACCAATCCGGCGCACGTGCGATACTTGCAGAAGATATACCAGACGCAGGTATTGCGGACCAACGTCCCTACCCTTTCCTAGCTATCGTCGGGCAAATTGAAATGCGGGTTGCGTTGATGCTTTCAGTAATTAATCCTGCGGTCGGTGGTGTGCTGCTTATTGGCCCGCGGGGTATAGGCAAAACAACCGCCGTCCGCAGCTTAACCGGTATTCTCCCTGATATTGAAGTGAGTGATTGTGAAGAGGGCGTACTGCATCAAGAGCTTCAATCCGAAAATGCCCGCTTTCTTTACCCAGACTGTTACGAAAAATATCAATCAGGGCAATCGGTATCCCATTTCGAGTCTGTCAAATTAGTCGAGCTGCCACTTAATGCCAAAATAGAGGACGTGGTAGGTGGTATCAACGAACGTATCGCCATTCAGCAGCAGCGTGTCCGGCTCGAAAAAGGTATCCTCGCACGAGCCGACAATAACCTTCTATATGTTGACGAAGTCAATCTTCTTGATGATGAAATCGTGGATGCCATCTTGGACGCAGCAGCGCAAGGCATCTACACAGTTCGACGCGGCGCAATGGCCGGAACTTTTCGTTCTCGATTTGTACTTATTGGATCAATGAACCCCGAAGAAGGACGGCTCCGTCCACAAATCTTGGATCGATTTGGACTGCGCATCAATGTGCGGGGTTTAACGACCCAGCAAGATCGGCTAGAAGTTTACAATCGTGTGCGTATGTACCGCGAAAGCCCTGCCCGATTTCTACGCGAGTGGGACACAGCAACCGCCGCAACCCTTGACGAAATAATCTTGGCGCGGGAATTATTGAAAGAAACCACCATTGCCGATGATGCTATCGCCTTAGGTCTAACCCTTATCGAGAAGTTGGACATTGATTCGCATCGCGCCGAATTCACAATGTTTGAGGCCGCGCGGGCACATGCCGCAGCCGACGGACGCGACATTGCCAACATTCTGGATATTCGAGCAGTTGCGCCAATGGCCTTGCGCCAGCGCCGCAGTCAGTTCATGGTGAGCTTTTTTAACAGTCAGCGAGAAGAAGATGACCAAATTCGTGGATACGTCGATGAACTTACTTAGCAAAGGCCCGCAGCAACATCAAACAAACACATACCGAGTCCCGGTCTTGCTCTTCGTTGCCCTACTCGGTTATATCATGCCGTGGGTCACACCACCACCGACGAGCCTGAGCCTCGGAGCTTACGATTTAGCAGAGTGGGCAAGTCTGAACCCATCCGTCCAGCAAACCACCCCATTTCTTTGGGCAGCGCTGGCACTTCGGATTCCCTTAGCTGCCCTCAGCCTTTTGATTGTCATCTACCTCACCCATCGAAATCAGCGATTTTTGGGGTTTGCCGCGCTTATTCTCGCAGTCATCGCATTACTCCCCCCACTTGAATTTTTTACGACCTATCGGAATGATGCCAATTACCTGCAACAATTCATCCTTGCCATGTGTACATTAGTCATAGGAATCATTCTTTTACGACTGCAATCTGGCAGCAGCATTAAACTTATTTTCATTTTTAGCACATTGGGCTGTTTTAGTAGCGGGATCGGTCTCTATCAAAGTCAATTATTGATGAACCAATTCAAATTGCCAGTTTACATTGGCTGGGGAGGAATCATAACAATACTGAGTTTAGGGATAATCGCAGCGTTGACAATAACAAAACAGAGTAGCCCCTAAGCTACCCTGCTTCATGCACATTCTTAGCTAGCAAGACTTGAACTTGCTTAATCTCCACCCATATTTTGCTGAATATAGGAAACCGCTTCACCCACACTGGTGATTTTCTGTGCGTCTTCATCGGTTATTTCGCCGCCGAATTCTTCCTCAAAAGCCATGATCAACTCAACTAGGTCGAGTGAATCAGCTTCGAGATCTTCGCGGAAGCGGGCAGCGGGGACAACACGATCCGTATCCACACCCAGTAAGTCTACAACGATATTCTTAACACGTTCTTCAGTTGATGCCATTTCTACCTCCCGATTGGTGGGGCATTGTGATTTTTAATACAGCAGGAGCACATTATACCTTTAAACATGCCGACTGCCAGTGTGATGTTATTGACATTGACAAGCGGCATCGGGTAGCATTACGCTCACTAAACTAAGGAACACCAAGATATGGGCAAAGTCACGGACACCGTTTCAACTGAAAATCGCAAAACAGAACATATCCGCATAAATCTTGAAAAAGATGTGCAATTTCCCCGGCTGTCTACCGGGCTAGAAAATTACCGCTTCTTGCATCAAGCACTGCCCGAACTTAATCTCCGTGAAATAGACTCCACAATTACCCTCTTCGGCAAAACACTCTCTGCACCAATAGTCATTTCTTCAATGACAGGCGGGGCAGAAATGGCTCACAAACTTAACCTCAACTTGGCACAAGCCGCTCAAGAACATGGCGTTGCTATGGGGTTAGGTTCGCAGCGTGCCGCCATAGAAAAACCTGAACTGGCTTATAGTTATCAAGTACGTAAGGTCGCGCCGGACATTTTGCTGTTTGCCAATCTCGGCGCAGTACAACTCAATTACAAATACGGCATATCCCAATGCCAACAATCCGTAGATATGATCGAGGCAGATGCCCTTATCCTGCACTTCAATGTCCTGCAGGAAGCAGTCCAACCCGAAGGAGATACCAACTTTGCCGGTTTGTTAGGTAAAGTTGAACAAATTTGCAAGAATGTTTCTGTACCTGTAATCGCCAAAGAAGTCGGCTGGGGGTTCTCGGAACAAAATGTACGTCAGCTTGCGAACGTAGGTGTATCTGCCATTGATGTCGCCGGGTCAGGTGGCACATCATGGAGCGAGGTAGAATATCATCGTGCGCCAACCGCCTTTCATGCCCGCGTAGCAGCCAGCTTTGCTGATTGGGGGATACCTACAGCCAATGCAATTCAATATGCAACAAATGGAGCGCCTAACCTGCCCGTCATCGCCAGCGGTGGCCTTCGTGATGGCATCGACATCGCCAAATGTATCGCATTGGGGGCAGTTGCAGGGGGCATGGCGGGCCCATTCCTAAAAGCCGCCGATCATTCAGTTGAAGCCGTTGACCAACTGATTCGTGAAACAACATCCCAACTTCGTATTGCCATGTTGTGCAGTAGTGCGAAGAACATTTCACAGCTACAACAAACTTCTTTGCTCAAAGTTTAGGATAATGCGCAAGTGCTAACGTCATTCTTCCAACGTTACTGGCTAGAGTTAGATACATTCATGCGTCAAGTGGTGAATTCCCAGCCGGATCAACCATCGGATTTGGGAACAATGTTGCAATATGCACTTGGCTGGGTAGACAAAGATGGACAACCCAATAATATACCCGCCGGTAAACGCATCCGCCCTATTCTGTTATTGTTAGCCGTGGAAGCATCCGGTGGCAACTGGCGTACAGGACTACCAGCCGCGACCGCCGTTGAATTGCTTCACAATTTCTCACTGATTCATGATGATATTCAAGATGGAAGCGATTTGCGCCATAATCGCCCCACAGTCTGGAAAGTTTGGGGCAGTCCGGTTGCAATTAACGTGGGTGATGCCCTATTCACAATGGCCTACGACTCACTCGAACGCCTCTCGGCAACCACCGTGACCCCAACCACTTTAATTCAAATATGGCGCATCTTTAATCTGACCATGCTTGAACTTACACGTGGTCAACATCTTGATATGCGCTTCGAGCATCAACCTGTGGTAACCCCTGATGAATATGTGTCGATGATAACCGGCAAGTCCGCCGCCTTACTCGCCGCCAGTGCTCAGATGGGCGCGCTTATTGGCTGTGACGATCCGCAGCTTGCCCGTCATTATGCAGACTTTGGCCTAAATCTGGGCATCGCATTTCAAATTCGCGACGATATTTTAGGTATCTGGGGAGATCCAACAATTACCGGAAAATCTGCTGCCACCGATATTCTATCGCGAAAAAAATCACTTCCTGTGCTTTACGGGCTGAAAAACAGCGAGAAATTGGTCTCAGTTTACAAACGCGAGAATTTTACTGCCATCGACGTACAAGAGGCCGTTGACTTACTAAACACCGTCGATGCCCAAGAATACACGCGGCAAATCGAAGAAAACTATTATCATACGGCGATTACCGCGCTCGAAGCAGCCTCCCCTCAAGGAGAATCAGCTAAATGGCTTATGCAGCTCGTCAACAGCCTATTTGAGCGCAATTACTGAGTATTGACCTAAACGAGCTCGCGAAAGATCATATTACTCAACAAACGACCTTGTTGAGTAATTTTGACAACGGAATCATCAACATATAACAATCCGTGTTTGCTGTAACGTGCAATCGTTTCTGGATGCACTTCTAATAGATCAACACCAAATCGTTCTTTAAAGATTGGCCTGCTTATACCTTCTTGAGTAAGCCTCAATCCCATAATCAATGTCTCAGCGATTTCGCTTTCCCGGTCAACAACTGTAGCTTGATCAGTGGCTGGTGTGCGTGGGAAAACATAATCCGTTGCTTGTTTATTCATGGATTTAATGTAGCGTTGTGGTGAAAGTATGGTGGAATAACGCACGCCGTCAGCATAACCATGCGCCCCCGGCCCAACACCCGGATACGGCAAGTTACGCCAATACTGTAAATTGTGTCGGCATTCCAATCCCGGTTTCGCCCAATTGCTAATCTCATACTGAGACAAGCCAGCCGCAGCCATCATATCCGTAGCCAAATCATACATATCTGCCGCTAAGTCATCATCTGGGGAAGGTATCTTTCCGGTTTCTACCCACGTCTTAAGAGGTGTACCATCCTCCAAACCCAGTGCATATAAAGATACGTGTTCTGGTTGCAAACCCAGCATGACCTGCAAACTCTTTTCCCAATTTACCAGCGTCTGTTGAGGAATTCCATAAATGAGGTCAAGATTGATATTGTCGAAGCCGCCGGAGCGTGCTGCGTCGACTGCCTTAATGACTGCACTAAGGTCATGCCGTCGTGCAAACAACTCCAGTTCGTTTTCATTTGCAGATTGCATACCAATACTCAACCGGTTAATTCCCGTGGCTTTTACAGCTTTCATGTACTCAGGGGTAAGATCACTGGGGTTAGACTCCATCGAAATCTCAGCATCTCGACTTAAGCGGAAATACCGTGAAATTGCTTCAAGTATTCTACCAATCTGCTCCGCACTCAACAGGCTCGGCGTACCACCACCGATGTAAATTGTGTGTAGTTCCTGATCAAGTTTGCTTTCTCCAACGATTTTGATCTCATGTATGAGAGCCTGAACAAACGGTTCAATCAAGTTATCCAGATTGATATAAGTATTAAAGGCACAATAAGTGCATTTAATACGGCAGAACGGAATATGTACGTACAAAGACGAAGGAAACATGGTTTCAACCTGACTTAGCTTAATGCTTCACCGATTGCGGTATCGTTATGACTCTAATATAATAATTGATGACGCATATATCATCCACTGTGTCCGAATTTATAGGAATCACATTATCATGCCCGAAACGACTCAATTCGCTGGTATGGGCGGAGAAGACTCGACCGACAACTCCCTTCAGGCGAACACTGTTCTCCAGCGCCGTTATAAAGTCCTTGGTGTACTCGGTGGCGGTGGCATGGGCACAGTCTATCAAGCACGTGACCTGAATTTCCCGGACGTACGCAAATTGGTTGCCGTCAAGGAAATGTTAAATCCCACGACTGACCCAACCTTGCACGCCTCTACTCTAAAGACGTTTCAGCGCGAAGCAAACATACTTGCCACACTGAACCACTCAGCTATTCCGAAGATATTTGACTTCTTCGATCAGAATGATCGCGTCTATTTGGTCATGGAGTACATTAATGGGCGCGACTTAGAAACGCTGCTCGCCCAGACCAAAGAATTACCTATAGATAAAATTATCGAATGGTCGATTGACCTTTGTGACGTGGTTGAATTTCTGCACACCCAGCCGAAACCAATTGTTTTCCGCGATATGAAACCCTCCAACATCATGGTCGATCAATTCGGCAAAATCCGGCTGATCGATTTTGGTATTGCCAAAATTTTTGACGGCGGCACCAAAAAACATACCATGATTGGTACCGAAGGCTACTGCGCTCCCGAACAATATAAAGGGGATGTCACAGTCTTAAGTGACGTTTATAGCCTTGGTGCCACACTGCATCATATCTTAACCCGCAAAGACCCGCGTTTGGAACCCCCGTTTAGCTTTGCCGAGCGCCCTATTCAAGATTTTAATCCGGCTGCACCTGACTTGTTAATTCAAGTTGTCGAGAAAGCCCTATCATTTGAACCACAGAATCGCTTTCAAAGCGCCGTGGAGATGAAAACTGAGCTTGAGAAACTGCGCTACAAACCCCAACTTGCGGTGGTCGCTGGTGGCACAAAAACCACGCGCGAAGGCAGTGAAACAAGCTTTTTCGCCGGCCTCGACTCGCACGGAGCAATTGAGCCGCGTTGGAAATTCAAATCTGAAGACGAGATCCGGTGTACACCAGCCTCCTACAAAGAAATGGCGTTCATTGGCTCATACGACACAAACGTCTATGCGATTGATATCACTACAGGCACTTTCGTGTGGAAATATGCCACTCACGGTGGTATCGCCTCTTCACCAATCGTTGATCCCAGCAATCGTCAGGTTCTCTTCGGCTCAGAAGATAAAACATTTTATGCACTGGATTATCGAAACGGTAAAATTAGCTGGTCATATTCTACTCAGGACAAAATTCGTGGCACGGCACGCCTAGCCACCGAAGTCGACGCAGTGTTTTTTGGAAGCGATGACGGTCATTTGTATGCCCTTGGTGCTCCCAATGGTCGTTTCTTATGGAAATACCAACTGGGTGAGGCCGTTCGCAGCCGACCAATTGTAGCCAATGATTTAGTCATTGTAGGTAGCGAAACTGGAGAGCTGTTCTCATTGGGTCTTGATGGCAAACGCAAGTGGAGTTATCGAACAAAACGCGCTATTACCTCATCGCCCTATGTGGACACAGCCGAAGGCATATGTTATGTTGGGTCAATGGATGGTTTCCTATACGCATTAGATGCCAGCAATGGCTTTAGTTCATGGCGCTACCGAACCAATGGCCCCATCATTTCATCCCCAACCGTGGAGGGTGATTTGGTGTTTTTTGGTTCTACCGATGGTTACTTGTATGCGCTGAACGCACAAAACTCGAAAGAAAAATGGAAATTCGAGACTTCCAAACCGATCATTGCCTCTCCTGTTGTTTATCAGGGTGCAATTTACTTTGGCAGCACTGACGATCACTTTTACTGTGTTGACATCAATACCGGCAAAGAGCGTTGGAAGTTTAAAACGGATGGCCCAATTACTTCCACTGCACACATTACTAATGACACCATACTATTCGGTTCACTCGACAAAACGTTGTACGCATTACCCCTCGTCGCAGGGTAATTGCACGGGAGCTTCGACCTACTTTTTTGCGATGAAATTGGAGCCTGAAAATGGATTTATTCCGTCGCCTCTTTAACCAGGCCAACACCAAACCAGACGAGAACAACCACGTAGAAACACCGGTTTCGGTGGACGCAAGCGATTCCGTACCAGCTGTCGTTCCAACAACCCCCTTGTCGACACAGCCTGTAGAAATTTCACCAGCGATGGTGGGCGACGGAATTACCCGCCCCCTACCGCCAGAAACGGTGATTTCTTCCAGTAACGAACACCTACTCTTTGGTCAGGCCACGGATGTAGGGATGGTACGCACCAATAATCAAGATGCGGTGTTTTCATTCGTCTCCACAAGTCGAAGCGCCAACCAACGCCCGGATTTTGGCCTGTTCGTTGTAGCTGATGGCATGGGTGGACA
>JBBSBS010000304.1:0-8166 GCA_038251045.1 Aggregatilineales bacterium
CGACCCCGACGGTCTGCTGATCGCCGCCGTGACCCCTGCTACTTCCAATGCTGGTGGTGATGCCTTCATCCCCTCCTTAGTAGCCGCCCAAACTGGAACGTATGTCGCCTTCGTCACCGGTGAAGCCAACAGCGTCGGCGGCTACACCATTTCATTCGGCATCGGCTTTTCGGATATCGAAACCCGCCGCGGATCAACCGTACCCGACCAGCTTTACCCCGGCAGCATCACCCGTCGTGGACTGCGCGAATCATGGACTCTCGATCTCAACCGCAGTGATGTTATCTCCGTAGCCGCCAGCGCCGGAACTGGCTCGGTTGATCCCGTCTTGGAACTTATCGCCCCCGACGGTTCACTGGTCGCGATGGATGACAACGGCGGTGGACTCGTGGACGCGCAAATCGCATCCGCCCGCGCGCCCGTCTCCGGACGCTATCACATCCATGTCACCTCTGCCAACGCCATCGGGCAGGGCACGTATACCCTCGTCTGGCGCATCATCAGCCGTCCCTCCACCCCCACGCCCGCGCCCGGTACCGTACTGATCCTCTCTTTTGATGACACGGTGCCTGCCAACACCTACCAGCAGTACAGCTTCTATGGGCAGGCCGGTACACAGGTCGAGGTGCGCGTCATCGCCCAACCTGGCAGCCCATTGGATGCCGTCGCCGCTCTGATCGCCCCCGATGACACCGTTGTTGCCGAAGGGGACGACGGCGCAGGCGACATGAACCCGCGCTTCACCGCCACCTTGCCCGTTGATGGCACCTATCGTGTCCGCGTCAACGGCTACCTGACCAGCGGCGCATTCACCCTCACCGTCAACGCCCTCTATCCGCGCTGAACCATCTCCCACCGCCTAGTCCCACATTCTCGTAGGGCAGGGTCTGTGTGCTATAGTCCCTGATTTTCTACCTCCAACGCCGACCCTCATCCTCAAATTGAATTGACAGCGAAGACCCTGCGATTTCACAGGCTCTTTCGCGTTAGTTCGGCTGATCTAAGGCTCAGGTCGCTTATGACAGAACAATCTCATGGCTTCCGTATATGCTCGTGACCAAACAGATGACTTATGCTATGATTCTTCCAGTGAAAGGATATGCCATGCGCCAAGTAATTCTCATTCCCGACCCCGAAGTCGGAGGCTACACAGTAGAAGTGCCAAGTCTCCCCGGCTGTGTCAGCGAAGGCGATACCATAGATGAAGCACTCGCCAATATCAAGGAAGCCATTGACTTGTATATTGAAGTCCTTACAGAGGATGGGAAACCAATTCCCGAAGATTATGCTGAACCCATTCAAGTGATGGCTGTGTGACCAAGCTGCCCCATATTTCAGGCCGAGAATGTATTCGGGCGTTAGAACGTGCTGGTTTCTACGAACGGCGTATAAAAGGCGATCATATTTTTATGCAGCGGGATAATCCATACACTGCTGCTGTCGTTCCCTTACACAAGGAAGTAAAGCCCGGAACCCTGCGTTCAATCATCCGACAAGCCAGTTTGACGGTTGAGGAGTTTGTTCAATTGCTTTAGTTTCCTCCCCTTCCTGCCTCCAACGCCGACCTTCATCCTCAACCCAAACTGAAATGAAAGCGACCTGCTACCTTACAGGCTCTTGCACGCCCTACAACCCACCTTTTTGCGCGTTTCCATCGCCCTGACTTTTCTTCGCCCACATCCCCACCCTAACCGCGAAAATCCAACCAACCCTCACAAAGCCGACCCACTTTGCCCTTGCTGTACCTCTCGCCTAATACGCGCTTCATGCACGAACGACTTGAGTTGAGGCCGAAAATGAAAGAGCCTGCACCCCGCAGGCTGAGGAAATCCCATCAGTTGGAGTGGAGTTGTCGGGCAAGATTATAGCCCGTCCGATACTGAGCGGTTTGCATCACGATTACCACCGAGTGGCTTAAATGTGAGGGAGGATGAGCTAAGTATCCAGCACAGCTGCAAAAAGAAGTACCGACCTTTAATGATGATATGGAAGCGCTGGCCTACATTCGTGAGCAAATCATGTCGGAACTTGTTCGGCTCACTGCCAAGTTTGAAGAAGATAATGCCTTCGCCACGCCCCAGCAGCGTGCTGCCATCCTGACTCAACTTCTTGATCGCCTCATCAAGTTGGATGTTCATCTCAAACCGTATGAACCCACTGAAATGTATCGCCTTCCAAATGGCAAACTCGTGCCATTTTTAATTGACTATGATATAGATGAAATACCGGATGAGGATTATCCGGACGATGAAGACCCCGACGATGAGGAATACAACCGGTTTTTGTCTAGTAAAATGAGTTACGAATAAGCGGTTGAATGCACCAACCCTTTGACCACTAACTTCTAACCGAATTGGTATTGACCCTAAACTGATGACGATACGTGTGTCGCCGCCATGTATCCTCATCACTCGGCACTCATCGCTTGGTACTTTCATTCTGGATGCCACTGTTCCGCGCCCCATTTGTGCGGGTTCTCCTTCACATTCGGCTCGGCAATCCACCGGATAGGCGGGTTCGTCCGCTGAATCAGCTTATCCGGTGTAGCCGTTGTCATCACATGGCTGGCGACCCGCAGTGCCTCATCCCATTCTTCGTGTGCCACTTCCAGAATAAGCGCATCGTGCATATCCAACGCCACCCGCGAGCGCATCCCGTTAGCCCGATACGTTTCCGAAACCACCACAATAGCCCGCTTAATCATCTCGCTCACCCCGCCCTGACAGATATAATTCCACGCCACGAATGCCGAAGGAACTGCCACCGGTCTCCCCGTCCACAGTTTAAGCTGATGCGTTTCGTCCGCCTGCTTCTGTGCCATCCGTCGCCAATGGGTCACCCGTGGGAACGCCGCGTCCTTCGCCCTCATAATCCGCCTTGCCTCCTCCGTCGAAACACCGATGCTCTCGCCCAACCGTTTCGCCCCCATCCCGTAAGCCGTCCCGTAGGTGATCTTCTTGGAAAGATTTCGCAAGCGCTTCCGTTCCGCCTCATCCCCCAGCTGCCATGCCTCCCCAAAATACTCAGCCGCCATCACCGAGTGAAAATCATCTGCCCGACACGCCGCCGCCAAATTACTGTCGGAAGCGATCATCGCCGCCATCACATTCTCCGCGTTGCCGTAATCAATCTCGACCAGCGTAAAGCCCTCATCACCAATCGCCAGCCCCGCCATCGCTGGCATCTTCCAATTTTGCATATGGGGATAGCTAGAAGCCCGCCTCCCCGTATCGGTCGCAATCGTCACCATACTGTGTAGCCTGCCGTCAGCCTCCGCGTGGTCAATCAACCCCTCGATGCTCGAAATCAACCAATCCACTTCCGAGTAAGCCGCCAGATCTTTCAATTGGTCATAATACGGGCTGCCTTCTTCCAGATACGACTCGATCACATACGAACGTGTGCTCAGGTCAGACAATTCCACCTGCGCCCCCGGATGCGCCGAAAGCCGGTGTCGTCCCGCCCGCGTGAAATACCACGAGTTCGGATCCCACTCCGGTAACGGGATGCCCTTGGTTTCGTACAGATATTTTGTCCGCGCTTTGGGGCTGCTTGGGGTCAATAAGCCATCCGCTTGCAAGCGTTTTGCCAATGCCTCGCGCTGCTCACCCAGTTCGGCTAATCGCCCCTCCGCGAACGGCACGTTCAGCCGGATGCCATCCGCCGCCATCTTGCAATATTCATGCAAAGCACGGCACTCCCAATCCACCAACGCATCATCCGCTGGCAAGGCACGCTGCTTCTGGTAAATCTCAAGCGAAAGTCGCGCGTCGTCCTCCGCGTACTGTAAAGTCAGTTCCAGTGGTAGGGTATGTAATTTACTCCGCTGTCCTTTCATCGCCTGCTGCCGTTCTGGAAACGCGATGCGTAGCATAGCCGCCACCGAAAGCAAGCTGTAACTCACGTTGACTGCCGGATGTAGAAGCCGCGCCATCGACTGTGTATCCCAAATCAAGTCGGGAATACGCCCGCCCGTCAGCTTGCTCAACTGCCGAATATCAAAGACCGCGTTGTGCGCCACAATCGGTATCGGTCGTGCAAACAGTGTATTTAGAAAACGCGCTACCGTCTCGTCAAAGGGTGCTGCCAGCGCCGTCGTGCGTATCGTTCCGGCTTCCGCCCACGCCAGAGCGATTACCGTCACCGCCGCCGAATAACTCAGGCCATAATCCAGCTTGGGGCCAACCCCCGGCCAGCGCGTCTCCGTTTCGATGTCCACCGCCACCGCATCCGCCCGCAGGCAGCTTTCGAGCGCCACGCTGTCTTGAGGATACGTTTCTTGAAAAAGGGATAATTGCATAACCAACCTGTTTCACTATCGCACACCAACCCAAACTGATGCTCCCTGTAAAAGTGAACATCAGTGCTATTCAAAGTCTATTTTAGTTTGATATGTGCTGGATGAAAACCGGTCGGGGGAAATGCGCGTGAGTTACCTTACCATTTCGCTAAAACGCCTGACGTGCCGGATTAAAGACTTCCACCAACCCTTCGAGTCCCAATAACAGGCGCTCCTCGGCTTCGTGGCTGGTAAACCAGATGCCTTGATCGCTCGTAAATTCCATATGTTCGTCGAGCAGGTACACACCACCCAGCACATGCGTCGCCCCCAAATTAGAAAGAACAGGCTTGAGGGCGTAATCAATTGCCAGCATATGCGCCAGTGTGCCGCCCGTCGCCACTGGCAGTACCGCTTTGCCAGCCAGCGCGTTCTGTGGCAGTAAATCCAGAAAAGCTTTCAGAACACCGGTATACGCCGCCTTATAAACAGGCGTGCCGATGATGATGCCATCGGCGCGGGCAACAATCGTTTTGGCCTGTTGCATTGTTGGTCCGTCAAACTTCCCGCACAGTAATTCTTCCGAGTCGAGGTCGCGCACACTCAAAGCACTCGTTTGCAAATCGCGCTCGTCCAAAAATTGACGGGCGTAATCCAGCACGCCGGTCGAGCGCGAGGGATACGATGGGCTGCCGCCGATGGTCAGGATGTGAACCATGAAACCCTGTTCCTTTCAAGAAGTTATATTTCACCCGCTCTATGCCTATAAAACCGACTTAATCCCCTACCACACCCTCGGCGTTCACCTGCTGCCGAAGCGCATCCAGACCGATCCGCAGTGTGAAATCACCAAATGACTCGCCTGTCAGTCGTTCATCACGGTATTGCGCCAGTATCGGACGCAGTGTGGGAATCAGATCATGCAAAGGCACGAGATCCAGAAAGGGTTTTGCCAGCCGTGTCCCTGCCGGGTTTCCCCCCAGAAACACCGTGTATTTATCCAGCGTCCGCCCGACGAAAGCGATCTCTGCCACATACGGACGAGCGCAGCCATTGGGGCAGCCGGTCATGCGAATCGTGATACCCGCGTCGGCAATGTCGAGTTCATCCAGTACATTTTCGACCTCGTCAATCACCGCCGGGAAAACGCGTTCGGCTTCGGTCAGCGCCAATCCACAAGTCGGCAGTGCGACGCAGGCCATTGCATTCCGGCGCACCGGCGTAATTTGCTCCACCGTCAGGATACGATACTCGGCTAATAACCCATCCACTGCCACACGATCTTCATCCTTGATGCCCACCAGTAGAATATTTTGTTGGGCGGTCAAGCGCGTCGCCAGATTGAAGCGCTCGATGATGGCACGTAAACCGCTGCGCAAGCGATTATTGCCGCGATCCACAATCCGTCCGTTTTCCACCGGAATCCCCAGATACAACAACCCTTCACCCTGCTCATTCCAGCCGAGATGATCATCAACCTGAAACGCTGGCATCGGTTGGAAAGGTTGCAATCCAAAGCCGATACGCGACTCTAATTCAGTGCGGAACCACTCGACACCCCGATCCGCCAGAATATATTTCAAGCGCGCATGTTTGCGGTTCTCGCGGTCGCCAAAATCGCGGTGAATGGTGACAATAGCCTTCACCGTTTCCACCACCTGCTCCGGCGTAATAAAGCCTACTTCATCACCCAGACGGGCAAACGTCGCATCATTATTGTGGGTCATACCCATGCCGCCGCCCACCAGCAGATTAAAGCCGCTGAGTTGGTTGGCCTCGTCGAAAATCGCTACCAGCCCGACATCGTTGGTATACACATCAATACAGTTATCACCTGCATAAGCAATGGCGATCTTAAACTTGCGCGGCAGGTAGGTCTTGCCGTACAGCGGGTCTTCGACCACGTGGTCGTCAATCAATTCCTCGCCATCCACCCAGATTTGATGGTAGGCGCTGGTGATCGGGTACAACGCGCGCGTCAGTTGAAACGAGAAATCCTGTACCGCCCGCCGTTGGGGATCGGCAGTCGGCGCAGGGCAGGCCATGACATTGCGAACGATGTCGCCGCACGCTCCCAGCGTAGTGACCAGCGCATGGTTCAGGGTACGAATCGTGTCGCGCAGTTCACCTTTAAGAACGCCGTGAAACTGGAAATCCTGCCGTGTGGTGATGCGCAGGGTATTGTTGCCGTAACGGGTCGCCAATTCATCATGGGCGATATACTGTTCGGCGGTCAATTCACCACCGGGCAGGCGGGTGCGAATCATGAATTGGTGATGGTCAACCGAACGGTCGAGCTTACGCGCCTCGCGGTCTTCCTGCTGGTAGATGCCGTGAAACTTCAAGAGTTTATCGGCATTTTCACTAAAATAGAGATCGCTGCTGGCAAGCTCATCACCGATGCTGCCCCGCAAACCCTGACTCTCGGATTTAATCTGTTCTGCATTCGCTTTCGCCACAATCATTTCTCCCTAGAAAATAAAAAGCCCCGACGGTTAGGCCGGGGCTGTAGCATCATCTATCAACACAAGGTCACAAGACGCGCCGTACCGGGCTAACCAGCAATCGCTGAAAGCAACAGCAACAACACATCGAACAACAGGCATTTTGAACAGTCATCATCTACGGCACTTCCAAATAAAAAGCCCCGACTTGGGCAGCCGGGGCTTTGATTTCACTGGATTTAATCAGCAAACATCAAACACACATCCGGGCTATTCCGATTGTGATTTGACAACACATACACATTGAGTTGATGGTTGCGTGCATGAGCAAAACTTGTGATTTGTTTATTTGACGATTAGCGATGATTATAGGAGCAAAATAAGGTTTGTCAACCAATTCGCTAAATTATGAGCGAGAAATCAAACTGATGCCAACTTTATATCCTGTGATGCTCAATCTGGAAGGGCGCACCTGTGTGGTGATCGGCGGCGGAACAGTTGCCACCCGTAAGGTGCAGGGCTTGCTCGACGCAGGCGCGTCAGTCACGGTGATAAGTCCGGCAGTCGATCCGGCATTGCTGTCACTGGCAGATGCAGGCAAGATTACAGTGCGACAGGTAGCCCATACACTGGGGATGCTATCCGCATTACGCCCGCTGTTGGTATTCGCCGCAACCGATGACCCGCTGGTGAATCAGCAAGCCGCCGAAGAAGCACATTCGATAGGGGCACTGGTCAACAGTGTCGATGAATACGGCAACCACGACTTTATGAATATGGCAACCGTCCGTCGTGGCGAGATCACGATAGCCCTTTCGACAGGTGGAACAGCACCCGCTTTAGCCGCCCATTTACAGCGACTAATCGAGCAGGTTATAGGTGATGAATACCTCACCCTTGGCGATTGGATGGCAGCCGCCCGCCTGATGGTGTTAGCAGGTGTTCAATCGCAATCACAACGGGCAGCAGTCTGGCGGCATGTACTCGAATCGTCTATTCTGGATAGCTTGCGGCAGGGTGAAACAATATCTGCGCGTCAGCTTTTTGACCGGATAATCCAAGAGGCATTAGACACCCCATCATGAAAACGGCATGGGTACTGGCGGGGCATGGCTCACACATCAGCCCGGAAACAGCGGGACTAGTCTGGAGTCATGTCGATGCACTGCGGGCACTCAACGCAGCCGATGAGGTGACGGCTGCCTTCTGGAAAGAGATGCCATCCTTCCACACCGTTTTTGACTCGTTGGATGCCGAGGACATCACCGTGATTCCTCTGTTCACGGCGCAGGGCTACTTTACCCAAACGGTTATCCCAACCGAGATGGGACTGACAGGCACAATTACTCGCCGTAACGGACGCACTATTCGCTATGCTCGTACTTTGAGCGAACATCCTTATCTCGGTCAGATGGTACGGCAGCGCATCGAGGATGCCATGCG
>JBBSBS010000305.1:0-8143 GCA_038251045.1 Aggregatilineales bacterium
GCGCAGCGCGGTTTCGGGGTCGATCTTCAGCCAGCGCGCCCAATTGGCGATCACAAACAGCAGATCACCGATTTCCTCGGCGCGGTTGTCATCATCAGTGGCGGTTAATACCTCGTCCAATTCCTCGCGCACTTTGTCGATGACCGGTTCAATCGAGTCCCAATCGAAGTGGACTTTAGCGGCTTTCTCCTGATAACGCAGGGCTTGCATCAGCGCCGGAATGCCCTTGGGGATGCCATCCAAGATCGACTCGCGCTGGATGCCCTCGGCGGCGTGTTCTACTTTTTTGAGCGCATCCCAATTCGCCAGCACTTCGCCAGCGTTCTTGGCCTCGACATCCCCCCACACATGCGGATGACGGTGAATCAGCTTGCGGTTGATGTGGCTGATGATGTCGCTCATTTTGAACTCGCCGTCATCAATGGCGATCTGGGTATGCAGCACCACCTGTAACAGCAGATCACCCATCTCTTTATAGAGTTCAACCGGATCTTCCGCGTCCAACGCTTCGAGTACCTCGTGGGTTTCTTCCAGCAGATAACACCGCAGCGAGAGATGCGTTTGCTCTTTATCCCACGGGCAGCCTTCCGGCGCGCGCAGGTGAGCGATGATCTCCTGAAACTGCTCGAAGCTCGACATCTTGCCCAGCGCAGGCACATACAACGAGGTCATGTGTTTGATGTGTTCGCTGCGGTCAATCTCGTACAGCGGCACATGCTCCACCAGCGGGTTATCGGTTCCCGCCGCGTGGATCAACGTCACCGGAAATTCGTCGGGGTACTGGTTCATCAATGTCAGCTTGACGTTACCGGCTACCTCACGGCTGTAAACCTGCCCCAACAGCGCCGGAACATCAGGGTTGATCGGCGGATGGTACATCCCCGCCACCGTGATGCCATCCAGAATTTGCAGGCCGTTCATGGCATCCACACCCAAGGCTGCCAGAATCGGCTCGACAAAGCTGATGCCGCTGACCACTTCGACGGTGATGTTCTCATCCTTGGCGGCCTTGAGCAGCGCCAGCACCGTGCTTTCACCCACCAGCGGATCACCGGGCACAGCGTAAACCACATCACCCAAGCGTGCTGCGGTCATGACCCGTTCGACAATCGCCGCGTAGACATCAGCAAAGGCCGGAATACGCTCGTACAGGTCGTCGCAGTATTGGTAGGTGATATCCTCGCCCTGCGGCAGACACGGCACACAGTTGTGCTGTGAAGTGCGGACGATAACCGTTTTAGCCTGCTTAAGCGTGCGCCATGCGCGGCGGGAAAGGTCGTCAACTTCACCCGGCCCAAGACCGAGAAGGGTAAGTGTCATGATGTTGTCCTCATGGAATAGGGTTTGTCTTTAAGAGGGTTGTGAACCAGCCGTATGCCCATGCCTGACCGAAAAGGGTAACGCCCGTTGCAACAATGCTCCAAAATAACCAAAAAACGGTATGCATCCACAAATCGCCTGAGAGTAACCGAACCTCACGGCTGCTGACGACTTCCGGTTGGCTGGTAATAATGGTTTTTGCCCGCCGCGAACTGTAATGACGAATGACCAGATACACGTAGGCAAATCCCACTACCAATGCTAAGAAATTGATGAGGTCTGCATTGGGCAGAAAGCGACCGAAAACAGCCTGCCCTACAATAATTACAAAATATGTAACGACGAGTCCAACGCCGAATATCAACACCATTTCTAATGCCAGCCGATCTACCCGCCAGCGCTGCACGCGACCTTCCGGCGTAGGGGCTGCCTCGTTGAAGTAACGCCGGTACACCCGTTGGTACGCCCAATAACCGAACACCAATCCGAACACCAGCCACCACATGGCGAAAATCGCCGCCACCCCACCCGGTACAACCAACGACAGCAATAGGGCTGCGACCGCTAATCGGTTACGGGTATAGTTGCTGACCTGTGCCTGCTGTGCCAACTGTACCGTGACCGTCAGGCCGACGATAACCGTAATCAGCGTCAGCACACCGATCACCTGATACAGATCAATGCGGTCGTTGGTCAGCCAGTAGATACTGCCGATGATCGCCAGCAGCACCAAGCCCGCCGTGACCTTTAACGCCATGCGCCGCGCTTCCGCCGCTGGCAGCACATACGCCCAGATACGTTGCAGCAAATAGGCGTGAATCAACGCGAAAGGCGGCACGAGTAATATCAGCAGGACGATGCCCACAATGATGCTTGGTTCGGAGATGGTCAGCGGCAGCGGCGCGAGGGCATCCATACCGTTAGCGCCCAGATGCCAATCCGGTGCAAGACCGTTCGCATCCAGCGTGCCGACCAGCACACCTTCCGTCCCCATCGCAATATAGACGTTATCACCTGCCGCGCTGTTACTCACATCAGAGTAGGGCAGCGTCACCTGATTCATCGTCCCGACGTTTGAGCCATCGTAAAAAATGCTGCGAAAAATCGGGCGTGGGAATGACCAGATAGCGCGTCCATTCAGTTTCAAACTTTCGCCGGACATAATCATGGGGTAGCTGTTGGAAGCTGCTTCTGCGAAAACATGCTCAGAAGGCCGCCAATCGCTGCCGTAGTTATCGGTCTCATAGACCACCGTATCACCCGCATCAGCATCTGATGATTTGTAATCCAGCCCGATGTGGATGACCCTCGCATAGGCTCGCCCCGGTGTACCGGCCTGCGCTTCTACGCGGTCAATGCTGGGTGGTGGAATATAGACATCATCACAAGCCAGTATCGCTAACGCCAGCATCACCAGTGGAATCAGCCACACAAAGCGCGGTGATCGGGGTTTGTCGGTTGTCACAGTGGTTTCACACCTCATGGCTAAGACCCATTCACGCCCATAAGTGTAGCAGAGGTTTACCCGCTGCGACTATCACACACGCCCACCACAAACAAAATAGGCAAGACCGAAATGATCTTGCCTGAAATTGCATATTTGCGAACGAGAGTAATCTCGCCCAACTGTCGAGGTTCGAAAGAACCTTAGCGCTTGGTGTAGGTTGGAGCCTTACGCGCACGCTTCAGACCTGGTTTCTTACGTTCCTTGACGCGAGCATCTCTTGTCATGTAACCAGCATCACGCAGGACACCCTTGCTGTTTTCGTCAATCTTGACGAGCGCACGGGCAATTCCCAGCAGGATCGCATCACGCTGACCGGAGATACCACCACCATTGACGTGTACGCTTACATCATAGGTCTTTACCTGACCCAAGACTGTCAGCGGCTCCAGCAGAATATCCACATCGCCCGGGCGCGGCAGATAGTCACTGCCGTCCTTGTCGTTGATAATCACATTGCCAGTGCCACCGGCGGTAAGCCGCACGCGGGCGGTTGCCTCTTTGCGTCGGCCAATGCCTTCGTAATATTGAGCAGCCATAATTTTCCTCTTTACACTTCCAGAACTTTAGGCTTTTGACCGATGTGCGGATGTTCAGCTCCGGCGTAAACCTTGAGCTTCTTGAGCATATTACGCCCCAGCGCACCATCAGGCAGCATGCCCTTCACGGCAGCAGTAATGGGACGATCCGGGAACTTACGCAGTTGGTCGCGCAAGGTGATTTCCGAAAGTCCACCCGGATACCCCGAATACTTGTAATACATTTTTTCATCTAACTTGTTACCGGTGACAGCGATCAGTTCACAGTTAATGATGATCACATAATCCCCGATGTCCTGATTAGGGACGAAAACCGGTTTGTGCTTGCCGCGCAGAATCGGTGCAATCAGCGAGGCGAGACGGCCCAGGTTTTGACCCTTTGCGTCCACAATCCACCAATCACGTTCGAGTTCCAGTGGCTTTGTGACGTATGTCTTATAGAGTGCCATTTCCAAAAATCCTCTCAGCGAACGTCTCTCGCCCGCATCCTTCACATTGTTGTCCTGACGTTGGTTGCTCATCTGCCGAAACAGCGGAACGTGTCAGTGGGAGTTTCCTATCAGTTTATTCGTTATAGCGCACGAGTTCCAGAGTCAATCCCTGTGGCGGCGCAATTGCCATCGATTCGATCAGTTGGGCGCGGTCCAGCAAGTGCTCAAATGTCTCGATACTCATCCGCTGCTGCCCCACCTGCACCAGCATGGCGACCATTCGCCGTACCATGTGCTGTAGGAAACCGTTGGCCTCGACCGTATACGTCCACAGCATCCCGAACTCGTTTTGCTGGACCGCCACTTCCGAGCGAAGCACCCGTCTGATGGTGACATCACCCTTGGTTGGCCTGCCCAGCGCCGCGAAGTCCTTCTCGCCGATGAACAGCCCGGCGGCCTGTTCCATCAACGATCCGTCCAGCGCGTTCCATAAGTGCCACACCCGCCTATGGAGAAGCGGTTGACGTTGTGCAGCGATCAGCACCCTGTAACGATACAGGCGGCTGATCGCGTCATAACGCGGATGAAATCCCGGCTGCTGGCATATGATCTGCACAGCGATGTCAATCGGCAGTTTGACGTTGATCGCCCGCATCAGCGCGTCATCAGCGTGCGCCCAATCCAGATCGAAAGCGATCACCTGTCCACTGGCATGAACACCGCTGTCGGTGCGTCCTGCCCCGCTGACAGTCACCTGCTGCCCGCTAACGTTGAAAATCGCCTGCTCAACCGCAGCCTGTATGGTTGATATGCCACTCGCTTGCCGCTGAAACCCTTGATAGGCTGTGCCATCGTAAGCCAACGTCGCCCGGTAACGCATCATCCATCCCCAGACTTCACCGCCGTCGTTCCCCCTCCGCATACCATGTACTAGGAGGGGTCAAGCGGTAGAGTAGTTAGGCCGTTGCGTCTTCGCGTTCGGTCAGCTCCAGCAGCACCATATCAGCGCGGTCACCATGACGGGGTGCCATACGCAGGATACGGGTGTAACCGCCGGGACGATTCTCGAAGCGCGGTGCAATTTCCGTGAACAGCTTATGCACCAGTTCACGGTCATTATTCAGACGGCTGGCAGCCATCCGTTGAGCATGAACCACACCGGATGGCTCGCCCGCTGCCGCACTACGCTTGGCAAGACTAATCAGCTTTTCAACGGCTGTCCGTACAAAGTCCGCCTTGGCACGGGTGGTTTGAATCCGCCCATGTTCCAGCAGCGCACGGGTCAAAGCCAGCTTGAGCGCCTTACGCTCGCCGCCGTTCCGTCCTAGTTTTTTTCCTGATACGCGATGACGCATGATACTTCCCCAGTCCGTTACTCAGACGTGTTGTATTCAGCCATATCGGGCTGATCGTTCAGATAACCTTTGTCCTTCAGCTTCTCGACCAGTTCATCCAGTGATTTCTCACCGAAGTTACGGATCGCCAGCATCGCATCCGGTCCGCGTGCCAGCATGTCCAGCACATCACCTACCGTAGTAATACCGGTACGCTTCAGTGAATTAAAGACACGCACACTCAGATCCAGTTCTTCAATCGGCTTTTCGTACAACTCAGCCTTGCGACCATGTGGCTCTTCAAGCGGCTCGTTGTTGTCGCTGATGAAACCTTCGTCCGGCTGAATTCCGCTGATAACCACCAGATGCTTTTGCAAGATCTGTGCGGCTTGGCTCAGGGCATCTTCCGGGCGGATTGTTCCGTCTGTCCAGATTTCCAGAACCAGTCGGTCATAATTGGTACGCTGACCCACACGCGCCCGTTCGACATCAAAGTTCACACGGCGCACCGGGCTAAAAATCGCATCAATCGGCAGTTCGCCAATCGGCAGCCGACCGCGATCTTCGGCAGGGCTGTAACCGCGTCCGGACTGTACCTCGAACTCCAGTTCAAGGTGCGCGTCGGGCGCATCTACCGTAAACAGGTATAAATCGCTGTTGACGATTTCAACTTCTGCCGGGCAAATAATGTCGGCAGCCGTCACGGTACCTTCACCACGATGCTCCAAACGCAAACGCGCCGGTGCATCCGAGTCAAATAATTTAAGTCGCAGCTGCTTGACTTGCAAAATCAGTTGCGTCATATCCTCACGCACACCCGGAATAGCCGAGAATTCGTGATGTACATCCGAAACACGCACGCTGGTGATCGCCGCACCGGGCAGCGATGACAACAGCACGCGCCGCAGCGCCGTACCAAGTGTCAAACCATATCCGCTTTCAAGTGGGCTGATGATGAAACGCCCGTAATTACGGGAAGTTGCATCGCCCTCTACCTTGTGCGGCAGAACCATATTATTCGTAATCAACTCTAAGACCTCCTGGTCAACTGCCGGTAAACTCTAAACCCGTGAAAATAACCTGTATTTTCTGGAAATGAGCGCACCCGTTAGACGCGGCGACGTTTCGGAGGGCGGACACCGTTGTGCGCCACAGGAGTCACGTCGGAAATCGAACGCACTTTCAGCCCGCTGGACTGAATAGCGCGAATGGCGGCTTCACGACCGGGGCCGGGGCCTTTGATGAAAATGTCCACTTCCTGCATACCTTGTCCCTGAGCATTCTCAGAGGCAACCTGCGCAGCCATACGTGCGGCATAAGGGGTGCTCTTGCGGCTGCCCTTAAACCCCGATGTACCGGCGCTGGCCCAGGCAATTACATTGCCCAATTGGTCAGTCATCGACACAATCGTGTTATTGAAGGTCGCATGAACATGCGCCTGCCCGTATGGAATATTCTTGGCGGCTTTCTTACTACTGCGTCGTCCCGCCGTCTTCTTGACTGGTGTACGTGCCATATCTTCCCCTCGCTTGCTGGTCTAATGCGGGAAAACGCGCCCTGCCAAAACTGGATTCAGGGCGCTGGTCTCCAATATCAATTCATTACCTGATAGAGGCGATCTTATAATGATCGCCTCTACAAAAATACTGAGTTGTCGAAGCAATCGTATACAGGTTACTTCTTGGTCGCTCCACGACGACGACCACGACCCGGAACCGTCTTGCGCACGCCCTTTACAGTACGGGCATTGGTACGTGTGCGCTGACCATGTGCCGGCAAATGACGGCGATGGCGCATCCCACGATAGCAACCAATATCTTGCAGACGCTTAACGTTTCCCAGAACCTGACGGCGCAAATCGCCTTCAGTGGTCAACTTGCCCACTTCTTCACGTAACTTCTGCATTTCGTCTTCGGTCAGGTTACGTACGCGGGTATCCGCGTTAATTCCAACAGCCGCCAAAATTTTACGGCTCGATGTCCGCCCTACACCAAAGATGTACGTCAGACCGACCTCAATACGTTTGTCACGGGGCAAATCAACCCCTGAAATACGCGCCATGTGTCTATTCCTCTATGTTTGTCGCCACTAACCTTGGCGCTGCTTGTGCTTCGGATTTTCGCAGATCACCATTACCCGCCCGTGACGCTTAATAACGCGGCACTTCGGGCAACGGGGCTTCACAGATGTTGTTACACGCATGATTAACTACCCTCAAGATTTGCATAAGGCTTAAGATTTTACTCGTTTTGTATCTTAATGTCTACGGTCAGTTTCAGAGGTGATCTAAGAATCTAGACCCAAAACGAGCCAATTGTGTTCTTAATGGTGATGTATGCTGCATCCCATTCGCCCACAATTAATGGAGGAGTGTTGCATGATACTAGAAATCATCATCGACCTGAATCTTACTTGCTTCATTACAAATACTTTTCACCACAAAGGCAATTCATACATCACTTCGTTTCTTTGTGCCTTTGTGGTAAAAGGTATTTGTATTACGGCAGAGTCAGAATAATCGGCTTGCCGTCGGTGATGGCAATCGAGTGTTCAAAGTGCGCACACAGCGAACCGTCCTTCGTCACCACCGTCCACTGATCGTCTAGTTCCAGCAAATCTGCCCGTCCGGCGATCACCATCGGTTCAATGGCATACGTCATGCCCGCCTGTAAGGGTTGATTCTTCCGTCCGCGCCGCTCGGCAATCCGTGACCACCAATTCGGCACTTCCGGTTCTTCGTGCATACTGCGCCCTACGCCGTGTCCGGTGTACTCACGCGCCACACTGTAACCATTCTTCTCCACAAAATGCTGCACGCTCAAGGCCACATCGCGCACCGTGTTCGGCAGCACCGACGCTTCAATACCGACCGCTAGCGACTCTTCGGTGATTTTCAGCAGCCGTGTGACCGCCGCCGGAACCTCACCCACCGCATAGGTATATGCTGAATCGCCCACAAACCCTTGATAGATACAACCCGTATCCAGACTGATGATGTCGCCCTCTTGCACGAAC
>JBBSBS010000306.1:0-8136 GCA_038251045.1 Aggregatilineales bacterium
GAAGAGGTCATCATTATTGTGCAAGAAGATGACTTACCTGCTTTCCAAGCTTTCTTCAACGAGCAGGTGACGATTGAAAATTACAATAAGCTCCCTCGCCATTTTCAAGAGTATGCCCAAAAGCTGCTTGAGATGGGGCAAAAAGTAAAGTTTGTTATTCAACGCACACAGGAGGGATTGGGGCATGCAGTATATTCAGCACGCAAGATGATCGGCAACGAACCTTTTCTATTGATGTTGGGCGATCATATCTACCGTTCAGACAGCGACCGATCCTGTGCTCAACAGTTAGTGGAAACCTTTAATCATCAAGGCAAGAGTGTGGTCGGATTACGGCAAACCGCGGAGAGTGATATTGCAAACTTTGGCACGGTAACAGGCAATTGGCTCAAAAATGACGAATTACTGAATATTACCTCGTTCATCGAAAAACCGACGGTCGAATTCGCACAGGATAATTTGCGGGTAGATGGATTACCGGACGACCAGTATCTAACGTTGTTCGGGCAATACATTATTAAGCCCCAAATATTCGATTATCTGGAAGAACATATCCATAACAATGTGCGTGAGCGCGGTGAGTTTCAGCTCACGGCAGCGCTTGACCGCTTACGCAAAGAAGATGGGTTTTCAGGGGTCATCATCGATGGCAAACGATATGACATCGGACTGCCTGATTATTATCTGGATACTTTGCGATCATTCAGAGAAGCTTAACAACTAGTCAAGGTCATCGCATATATAAATACGCCCGATTCGTTCGATAACATCGTTTGCCGGTCGCCCAAGACTTACGATTGAGGGAAGCCTATCATGTTACAATCACATGAGGGTTTATTTGCTGAGCAAGGTTGTGTTTATGCGATTAGGGCGGATCCTATTTATCCTATTTGCGATTTATTTGATTTTTCTAGGCGGAAGTGCTTATTACTCGCTCGTATTTCCTGTGCGGCAACTTCATCACATCCTCATGACGGTTGTATTAGCAATTTGGCTCGTGCTGCGGGTTAGGCAAGGCGGTCTGCCAAAAACACCGCTCAACTTGCCGATTTTAGGCGCAGTCGTGGTATGGGTTTTCAGCGCGTTGATCAGCATAGACCCACGTATGGCATTCGAAAATCTGTGGTTTCTACTCCTTCACGTTATCTTCTTTTTTATGCTGATCGATTTATTTCAACGCGGACGACAACATTTGGTCATGGAAACACTTTTCATGGTAAGTGCTGTCGTGGTAATTTTCAGCGGGATCGAACTCGCTTCATGGTACTTTGGATTAGGCATCTTACCCGGCACAAAAATCGGATGGATCGATGTTATTGGGCCGGGCGCGTGGCTTCCATTGAAACCGATTCGGTTAGCATTGGCTATGAACATAAGCACTTTGTTAGCCGGTTTCGTAGCGCCACTGGTCACTATCACGGCTATTTGGGCGTTTACAGCGCGTCGGAAAGCGTTCAGACGGATACTATGGATACTAGCAGGGCTGCTGCTCGTTTGTCTCGTTTTAACTTTTTCGCGCGGGGGGTTGTTATCCATACTGACCGCAGTTGGGACGATTGGCGCACTCCAGTTTACACAAATGCGACGTATCACGCAGCGGATTCCGGTAAGAGTGTTAATCGGTGGTGCCATATTTGCTGGCGTGGTCATCGTTTCCGGCTACATCATCTTTTCAATAACACAAGCGCGACGGAATGATACGGGTGATGCGGGGCGGCTTGATATGTGGCGCAGTGCCATTTCGATCACACGGGATCATCCCATATCAGGTATTGGCCCGGGCAATTTTGGGCGTGCATTTCGTGATTATCGAGATCCAACAATCGTACAAGACAAACTGGCTTCGGCTCACAATGCTTATCTAAATACAGCGGCTGAGTCTGGCTTACCCGGTATCATTGTAAGTGTATGGTTAGCATTCGTATTGGTTCAATCATGGTACAGAAATTGGAAGCGGACAGACTCAAAACCGCGCAAACTGCGTTTGGAAGCGGCGTTTGGTGCCTTGCTCGGCATTGGCATCCATAGTCTGGTCGATGTATTTACCATTTCACCAATTGTTCTCCTCATTGTGGGATTAGCAGCGTACTGCGTTACCCCAACCGACATGGTTTATGAAGGTGAAAGAAACTCACCGTTGCGCAGTCTATCTCAGAAAATTATTGTATATGCTGCCCTGCTCGCAGTTATCATTTACGGCATCTGGTTTTATCAGCTTGACCGAGCGCAAGCTCAACACTTAAACAGCTTTGATGATTCAAAAGATACATTAAGCAGTGCTCAAGCAGCAACTGAAATTGATCCCAATCTGAGGCTTTATAGGTTGCAAGTCGCGTACTTAACCGGTCAACAAGCGCAAACTAATGCGGAAGTATCTGCGGCAATTACTGGATACGAGGAGGCGCTATCACTTGAACCAACATGGGATACTGGCTGGATCAATCTCGCAGCACTCTCGACACGACAAGGGGATTACCAACCCGCTCTGAAATATTTGGATGCCGCTCGCCAGATTAATGTACACAATCTTGCTTCCCTCCATTGGGCTGAACTTGCCGAAGAACTGGAGCCAGAATCCAAAGACAAAATCATCGTGGCATATGTTGATGCCATTAATTCCGGTAGTAGTTTACCTATTTCAGCATTCTGGTTTGCCACGCCCATGAGGCGAGAGGCGGTTGAAACCTTTTTATCCGACCAATCGCTGGATGCCCAGTATCGCGTGTTGAGTGCCAATGATCCAAAGCGGGCTGCACAGCTTGTACCTGTTAATCCGGGTAATGCTGCTGAATGGTGGGTAGCTGGCGAACATGCACTCACGATTAATCTGGATACCGATGAAGCTATACGCAGCTTCAATGAAGCCATACGGCTAAGCTCGACTAATGGTGATTTCTATGTCTCGCGAGCAAGAGCACGTTATGTCACGGATTCAACGGGTGCAATCCGTGATTTAGATCTGGCGGATTTGCTTGGAACATCGGCTGAATATCCGAATGCCATACGCGCCGAAATTGCACATAACCCAGCCGACCGAGAAGTATTCCTTTCACAAGCACTGCCACCAATGACATTGGCACAAGAATTTGCTGCTGTCTTATATGGTCGTCCTGCCCAATTTCAAGTATTACCAGAAATGCAGGGTATTGGGCCGGGACGAGCAGCAATGCAACCGTGGTACACCATTGCTGAAGAACGTTTGAAAGCCGGTAACATAGAAGGCGCATTGCGGGCTTACCGCGCTATTATTGAGTATGCACCCGATGAAATAGACGCGCGCGAAGCTTTGAAGCAGTTTTCATAGTTATTCTGGGGTCAGTTTCGAACACGCCACAAACCAGTTGTTAGGATGATTGGCCCCAGTAGAAAAAACCACATCGCGCGATCAAGACCAAAATGCTCGGCCATTAAGCCGATGATGAGGGGGAATACGCTGCCGAGCAACCCGCTGACGTTTGAAATAGCAATGACAGCCCCGCTTTGACCGGGCATGGCTGAAAACAAGTTACCAGACAAGATTGCATACCAACCCGCATTAAAGAAACCGATTAAGCCGATAATGACCACTTTGAGAAGCAGTGGTTCCACTAATAAGAAGGCCGCAAACAGGAAGAACTCGACTATTGCACTGATGCGCAGATAGACCAAGCCGGGCACACGTTCAAGAAGTGGGATAAGCAGCATATCCCCTAACAGGCCGACACTCGTGAAAACAGCGACAGCGATCCCACCTTGCGCTTCATCGACATGCAGCACATCGACAAAGTAGAGTGCCAAGTAACTCAGCAGGACATCAAGCATTAGATTAGAAAATTCTAGAAGTAATAGCCAACGCAGGACATCCCGTCTGCGGAGGGCGGCAACTGCCCCGCGCAAACCCGCCAGAAAGCTAATATTTTCTTCATCATCATCTGCCTCAACAACAAGTGGCAAGCGACGCACGACGAAAGTCACCAGAATACTGACGACACCAACAAAGATGAACACGCTGCGCCAACTGCCGCCAAGAATTAGGGCTGCCCCCAATAGCAATGGCCCAATGACCTGCCCTATCGAGCCAGCCAAAGCCCAACGTACCATGTTTTGCTCATGACGATGCGGCGCATGATCCATTAATGCGGCCTGTGAAAGACTGACAAAAGCTCCTGAAGCGGGGAAAATAATGATGGTCACTAACAAGAGCAATTCAAAATTAGAACTGATTGCCATCATGATCGACATCAGGCCAAACACGATCCCGCCGCCAATAATAAGTTTATGGCGATCCCATGTGTCGCCTAGAATGGCGATAGCTGGTTCAATGAATGTGGCAATCCAAGTTGGAATGCTAAAAAGTAGACCGATCTGCACATACGTTAAACCAAGATCATTTCGAATGAGAGGCCATGCGGCTTCCCGTGCGCCGAAAAGTACCTCATCTAGCAATTCGATGACGAGCAGGGCCAATACAAAGCCCGAAATACGCGTTACACGAGAGCGCATCTTACCGAACATATTCAATTGTCCTTTCAAAATGGAAAATACAGAACGTGGGGAAACGCAAAAAGGCGAACCTCGCAATAGAGGATTCGCCTTTCAGAAATAGATATAGGGGGTGACTAGTATCAGTTACGGTCTAGTTGGGCGGCATGTTCAGAATTCCACAAATAACAATCAGTTGATGGGTAGGGGTATTATGTTCGGCTACCCTTCTAGCATTTTGTAAGCATTCGCAGCGTATTCTTTGGCAGTACCATTGACGGGTAACATATCGACATTATCGGCAATCGCCTGCATTTTAGCACCGGTGACGACTTCTTTCAGCTTTAGGACATCACGATCAGTTGGATCAAGCGGGATTGCATCATTCAGCAGCATGTCGGCAATCG
This sequence comes from Aggregatilineales bacterium, assembly GCA_038251045.1. Taxonomy (GTDB): domain Bacteria; phylum Chloroflexota; class Anaerolineae; order Aggregatilineales; family Phototrophicaceae; genus CFX2. The sequence continues at coordinate 4,869 of JBBSBS010000306.1, forward strand.
CCAGATGTTTAGCGCTTTTTGCTAGCAAGCGAACAATATCAACGATATTGCTGACGATATTCTCGCGGTTATTGCTTTCATAGGCCAGATGTAATGCTTGCCGATAACGGATAAGTGCCTGACCGAGCTGATTAGCTTTGTATGATGCATAACCGAGATTGCTAAGTTCCAGCGCTTCGACATCTTTGTCCTTGACTTCGCGGGCGATATAGAGGGCTGAATTATGAAAGTTGATGGCTTCCGTCCAGCGATCAAGATCACCATATGCTGTGCCCAAGCCACCCAATACGCGGCCTTCATAATCACGCTTGCTCTGGGCTTTGAAAAGTTTGAGTGCCTGTTCCCATGTTTCGGCAGCAACATCAGGTTGGCTGCTATCCAATTGGGCATAGCCTAATTTATAGAGAATGAGGGCTTCATTCTGGGCATCATCTTCGGTACGGGCAATTTCAAGCGCTTGACTATAGGAACGAACGGCATCATCGCTTTCGCCAAGTTGTTGGCGGGCATCTGCTAATGTAATGAGCAAATGCATTTTGGTATCGACATCATCTAGTTCTTCAGACATCTTGATGCCGCGGGTGGCATGCAGGACAGCCGCACTTGAATTTTCAGTCTTAACCATCAGAACCGAAAGTGTATCCAACATATGGAGGATATTTTCTGGTTGATCTAATTTTTCATAGGCAGCGAGCGCTTCGCTGTAGGTGCTTATTGACTCATTATCCATCCCACGATTGGCTTCAAGTTGACCGATTTTCTCCAGCCATTCGACCTGTTTTTGGGGATCGTTTTGTTGGCGAGATTGCCGTAGGGCATTTTGCAAGCGCGTGAGTTCATCTGCCGGTTCTTCGTCAGGCGGTAACTCGACACTTGATGAGTCTACAATCGGCTCACTGTCGTCAATGAGGTCGTCTTCATCTTCCTCGTCATCCAAATCAAGAAGTGAATTCGGCGGCGTTGTCGGGGTGGAGGGAGATGATGCTTTATTCTGCTCAACTGCCTGCCACAAGGATCCGACCGCAGCCGAAGCTACAGGGCGAAGACCAAGACCGAGATCGTCTTCGCTGTCGTCAATAAGATCATCTTCATCTTCTTGGAGATCGTCATCAAATTCTTCGTCGTCATCGTCTTCAAAATCGTCATCATCATCAAATTCTTCGCCTTTTAAGTCATCCGGAGTATTTGCCCCGACGAGGTCAATGTCTTCAGGTGGCAACCCTGCCGAATTTGCAGGAAAAGGCCGTGTGAAACTGGAAGCCAATTCCCGAAGTTTGAGCAATTCAGAAACATATCCGCGTTCGTTGACAAAATCTCCGGCCTGCATCAACCCGACGACCAATTGGTTGACAATATCCCGTTCGCCCTGTTCAGCGCTCCATTTAGCGACAGCCATGATTAAATCCATCGCGGCTGCCAGTTTGTCATGGGCGGCGGGGCTGTTATTGCTATATTTTTTAGCGTAGGCCACAACAGACTCGCGAACTTTTATTTGCAATGACTCTAAGCGACCATTAGGACGGAGCCAAGCAGTCGCAAAGGTAGATGTAATCTCGTGAAGTTGGTAGTACGGTGAATCGTAGCGGTGGAAACGTTCGACAAGGTGATGATTGACCAGTGTATTCATGACCTGATCAGTGGTTTCCTGCGGCGCACCAGCCATTATGCCCAACAGTTCGGATGTTGTACCCACTCCAAACGTGGAACCCAACAGCAACAGGACACCCTGAAAAGCATTACTCAATTTTCGGAAGCCGATGGTCAATGCCAACAACTGCGGTGTGGCACCAGAATTACTGGGGATTTTCTCAAACTCCGCCAAATAATCAGCAGGCGACATTTTGGCTGCCTTCATGGTGCCACCCGCTACTACCAGTGCAAAAGGCGTGTAATCCAGAATACTCGCTAATTCATCAAAATCATCATCCAACCCGGTCGAGGCTTCTAAATCGGCTGTTTGCTTGAGCAGAGCCATTGCCGAAGTATCGGTCAATTTATCAAGCTGGATGCCCACCCAAGGGCCTTCAAAGGCTTCTTCAGAGAGAATCATGACCGGTAGGTTGCTGGCACAGCGCGTAATAAACTCGGCTGTTGCTTTTGAATCATGCTTTCCATCAATAACAATTAGCGGTTTGTGGGTGGCAAAGGTGCTGGCTACAGCCGCAACCATTCCCATTGCGTTACTGCTGGCAGCGATTTCCAGCACGTTGTAGGCTCGCCCTGTACGGACGATCAATTCGGAAAGGGAGCTATTGTCGACATTCAACCAGAGAACGCCACCGGGAAGTTCGGTATAGGCACTGGCGAGGGTAGCAGCCAACGCCGTCTTGCCCATGCCCGCCGCACCATATATTTGTACTGCTTTATTTGCCTTAAGCTGAGTATAAACCTGTGCCAGTGTACTATCGCGCCCGACCAATTTGGCGGGTAATTGCACCGGAAGAGATTGGGCTTTGTGAGCCGCAGTTTCGTGGGAAGTGAATTCGGCCATCGCTTGCCATACCTTCGTATTCATGAACAGCGCATCGGAGGAATTTAATGGAAGTATAGCATGATCGCGTGTATTGCAAAATGCAGCTCAGGGCAAACCCGTCAAAACGCTGTTGAACTATACAGGCTCAGCGGACTTTCGGGATATTCCTTTGCAAGTAATTGGTTGATGCTTTTATGAACGGCGCTGCTGGCGCGGCGGTTCTTCATCGCCATCCTGAAATGAAAGCAGTTCGTCCAAGCTCATTTTCCCTAGCCGGTTTTCTGCGAGTGATGCCCGCAATTCGTTACTAAGCTCGCCATCTTCAGTAATGTGGCGGCGAATCGCGCGGGTATTGGTTTCTTGCCACATAAACCTATGAGAAGCTAAGGGCATTCCGTCTGCGCTGATTCTGATGTGCCACTTTCCAAGCATGGCATGGGCATCGTGGATGGGCAAACGCGCAGAGGGGGTGACGAGATTACGGCCACGCTCTAAATTGTGAACATCTTCATGGATAAATATCACCTGTCCATCGCTGTCAATAATCTCGAATTTGATCCGCCCGACTGCCCGCGTAGGCAAACGCAGCTGGACAAATGGCTGGATATAATCGGCATCATCGGGTACAGGTTGGGTACGATACACAACGGGGTCGTTGTCACCCTGATAAACCATAACACCCAGATCAACAGGCAAAACTTGTGCGGAATCCGGATTTAGGCCAGCCTGCTCTACCGCACGCAATGCATGAGCGTAAACTTTTTCCGCACCGGTTTGACGGGGTGCGTAGTCCTC
>JBBSBS010000307.1:0-8097 GCA_038251045.1 Aggregatilineales bacterium
AGCGAGGATACACTGGAGGTAACAACCGGTGTGCCACAAGCCATTGCTTCAAGGATAGGTAACCCAAACCCTTCGTATAGTGATGGGAATGCGACACAAGTAGCCCCGCAGTAGAGTGCTGGTAGATCTGCATCATCAGCAAAGCCAATTAGATGCACGAAATTTTCCATGTGGGTCGAAGCTATTGTTTCATAGATTGGATTGTCTAGCCATCCTTTGCCTCCCGCGATTACGAGGTGGATGTCTACGCCTTTTTGGATGAGGATCGCTAGTGCCTGAATGAGGCGACTATAATTCTTTCGAGGTTGGACAGTGCCAACGGTGAAAATATACGGAAATGCACTTACGCCATATTTATTTCGCGTAGTCATTATCAAAGCCGGATCAATTAGTGGTGTAAAACGCTCATGAACACCACTTAACAAAACAGTTATCTTTGAACCCTCAACAGAATACAATGACATAATATCATCACGAGTAGCTTCAGAATCAGCCAGGATATGAGATGCACTTGCAATCGAACGAGGAACAACAGTATCAAGATACCGTTTCAAAGACGGAGAAGCAGACTCAGGAACCCGTACAAAAGATAAATCATGAACGGTCAACAACGTGGGTATAGTAGGAAGGGTAGGCGGAAGAACAAAATCAGTGGCATGAAACAGGCTCACTTTACCTGTAAATATTTCTAAAGGCAAAGGCAATCTAGCTCGATACCAGATCCGAGCTAACCATTTTGGCGTGATGCGAGTTGGCTTCCACCTAAAGTTAGATCCAACACTCGACGGCAAATCAGATAATGCAGCACCTGATACAAAGAGGGAATAATCCGTAGTCGAATCAACCTTAGCTAACGCGGTAACAAGCTCCCGCACGTAGCGCCCAATACCCCCACCTTGTTCATAAGCAGGGGTAAAGTCAATTCCAATTGGTGCCAATTAGAAACACTTATTCACTATTTTAGTCAACATCATTGTAGGTCCAGCGGCGATTAGCAAAAAAGTTCCAGAAGGTAACCACAACAACTCCTACGATCATAGCAACCATTGTACCGAGTTTATCATCCGCAGATAGTGAAGGGATATAGTCGACTCTGAAAACCCGTATCAGAGGCAAAAAGACAGGCATAAAAAGCTCGCCCAAGCCATGATAGGCATTCGTGATCCATAATGTGCGTGCCAACCAACCAACAAGACTTATGAACGTGAAGAGGAATAACTGGTGTCGTGCAGAACGTGTGCGAGAGTCGGGATAAGTCCAGATGCGGTTCCATGTAAAGTTGCTAATTATCGCAGCGATGAAAGCAATGGTAGTTGCGACAATGACATTAACAATAACTCGATCGCCGGAAAGAGTCGTCGGGGGTAAAATTGTTGCTTGAAGAATGGTGACGGTGCCAAAATCAACAATGAAGCCGATTACCCCAACTATCGCAAACTTGAGAAATCTTTCAACTTCTTTGGATTTATCGCCAAAGCGAGAAGCAATGGCTACGATTGGAATATCAAGCAGATTACGGCTCGTAGATGAATTTGACAAGGCATTAGAATGATTCACAGACTTATATCCTTAGACTTGATTTCAGATCTCTTTGTATTAACACTATAACACTTAGCATAACCGCAAGATGTAAGAAGAGATTATTGACGTAGAGATTATCAAAGAAACTGTGAACTGCTAGATATGTCCAACTACCCAACAGCCCAATTGCAATATATCGCGCAAAGTTGTCTGGATGGGATTTCGCCTCCCACGTACGGTGGAATATTGTAACCCATACCTTGCCATAACCTAACAACCCAATTATACCCACTTCTGCCAGAATATTGAGATAATAATTGTGGGCGTGGCCCAAGGGTTCAAGCCAATTCATAAGACCATATTGAGGGTACCGTGTTGCATAATTTCCAAAACCTATACCTAACCAAGGGTAATCTGTGAACATATTGATGGCCGCTTGCCAATGTGCGAGGCGTTCAGCAACGGCAAAGTTATCCGGCGTAATATCTACGCCGCGAACATCTTCAAAGGCAAAAAACTCTTGGGTTGAAGTCTGCAATCGCTGAACGATGGATTGAGGCAGCAAACCGCTTGTCCATAAGATGAGCAAAATACATGCTAACCCCACAAAGACCGCTAAGCCATTTTTGAATTGGCGCGGTACGGCCAAACCCAACATCAGAAAAGCCGCGCCCAAACCCAACCAAGCGCCACGACTCCATGACATCCCCATCCCGATAATGAGGATAATAGATGCAAAACCGTAAAATGTAGTCAGCCCCATATTCAGAGAATGCCCAGTACCTCTACTCTTGGACCAACGGATGGCATAGCCTATAGCGCTGGTTACACTCAAGGGGATTAGCAGACCCATAAATCCGCCAAATGGATTGGGTTGACCAAATGTTCCAAAAGCGCGAAAATAGCGGTCATTTATTAGCAGGTGCAGCGCGCCGCTCCCGCCAAAAAATTCATATATGCCAACAAAAGCATTGGCCACACCTGCGAGAACCAGACCAAATACAAGCCACTCCCACGAGATTCTTTTGAACGCACTAATGATCACCGTCATTAGTAGTAATATTTGGATCCATTTCACCCATTCTAACAACCATGCCGAAATGGATGCTGCCGCAAATGCGGACAACCCTGTTACCAAAATAAAAAATACTAAAGCTGCTGAAAAGGGTGTCCAAAGATCAGAAAGCTTGATCGTTCCGACCCTGACTTTCAAAATTCGGGTGATCAAACTCGCGCTTAAAAACAGAATTAACCCCAATTGACCAATATCTATTGGCAGTTGAAATGGGGCTTCGGTAGCTATTAGGACACGCATAGGTGCCAATATCAACATGACGATAAGTGGCGCGACCGGGTGAACTAGACTCAGCAACAGAAACAGTGTCGCTATACCCAAAATAACAAAAACAGGTATCGGCTGCACGATTGCTATGATACCGGTAATGAGCGCCACAAAAGCGCCGAGAAATTGTAACGATAGCGAAGTTCTAAAAATAGAACCCCGCCATCCCGCCAACGCTCCTGCTTGTATCACACAACCTCACGGAAGTAGGCGACAGTTTTTTCGAGTCCCTCATGTAAATTGACTTTGGGTTCCCATCCCAAAATTGTCTTCGCCCGCGTTATATCTGGCCGGCGGGTTTGGGGATCGCCCTTAATGCGCTCATCTTTATAAACGATGCCACCTTTGTTGCCTGTAATTTCATTGACGGCCTGCGCGAATTGGAGAATTGTCATTTCATTCGGATTACCTATGTTCACGGGTTGGTCGTAATCCGAGAGCAATAGACGGTACAAGCCTTCGATAAGGTCACTCACATATTGGAAGCTGCGAGTTTGTGAACCATCCCCGTAAACGGTCAATGGTTCCCCTCGAAGTCCTTGCGCAATAAAGTTAGGTACGACACGCCCATCAGCCAGTCGCATACGGGGGCCGTAGGTATTAAAGATGCGGACGATTTTTGTATCCACATTATGGACATTGTGATAGGCCATTGTAATGGCTTCAGCATAACGCTTGGCTTCGTCGTATACACCACGGGGCCCAATCGGATCGACGTTGCCTGCATAGCTTTCTTTTTGGGGATGTTCTAAAGGGTCGCCATAGATCTCAGAGGTGGACGCTATCAAAAACCGTGCATTTTTGGCAAGGGCTAGACCAAGCGCATTGTGTGTTCCCAACGCACCGACTTTTAGCGTTTGGATGGGGAACTTAAGGTAATCAATGGGGCTGGCAGGCGATGCAAAATGGAGAACTGCATCAATAGATCCGTTGATGTAGATGTAGTTTGTTGTGTCATGGTGAACGAAACTGAAGTTCAGATTGCCAGCAAGATGAGCAATGTTACGGGTATTACCTGTAATCAGATTGTCCATCGCGATTACTGTGTGACCTTCCGCAAGGAAACGGTCGCATAGGTGAGAACCAAGAAAACCTACACCACCAGTGATGAGCACTCGCAATTGAATCTCCTCTTTATGAATGTGATGAAATGAGTATATGACGAGTGTATCACAGGATAATTATAGGGAATATGCCGATTTACACTGTCACTTTGCCTTCGCCAGTATCTTTCAACTCTTCTATTTGTTCGCGTAATTCGTTTTGAAAAACTGTCTTTGCAGTCGTGTTGTCTAAACATAAAACAACCAACTTTAGGAAGCGCGGATTTTCAAAAGTATAGTCAATGATTTGCGTTATCATTGTTCTAGCGCAGTTTTCAAGCGGATAACCTAACACACCCGCGGATATTGCTGGCAGTGCTAATGACCGTAAACGGAATTCCTCGGCTAAACGCAAACAGGCAAGTGTTGCATTTGCCAATTTTCCACGTTCACTACCTTCTCCCCATCGCGGACCCACAACATGAATAATTTTTTGATAGGGTAGGTTACCGGCATCGGTAGCAACGGCTTCGCCAATATCACACCAACCGATATTATTGCAAGCTTCTTGAACGGACAAACCGGCACGGATGAGGAGATCTGGACTGAGGTGAAGATTCGGGTCTGTGGAATGCACAATACTATTTACCGCAAGAGAAAACATATCATCTTGCACAACTTGAATCGTGACTTTATTCACCTTTACTTTCATTGGCGATCCTCGTCACACTTGGCATAGATTACACCATCATATTAAGGGTTCGTCAATAGATCGCACGTTCGTTATGTGCGTAAGCGCCATTAGTAAAACAAATACGTAGCTTAAATCAATAACAAATATGCTGTTATCAATCATCCCATGTGCATTGAGATTTACCATGCTGCCAATCAACCCAATGATCAAGGGGAGGTAGAGTCGATCTTGTTTTTGAGAATGTCGATACAGAGCGGCAACCTTCTTCCAGAAGACTGCTTGCAGACCTATGAGGAGGATCATACCTGCTAACCCCAACCGTACCCAGAAGTCCAAGATTATGTTGTGTGGATGAGATAAATTGGGTTCTTGCCACGCATCAGGAAGAATGTATTTACCTCGAAATTCATATAAGAATTGATCAAGACCCAGCCCTGTAATTGGATGATCCCCAATAACATTTGTGGCACTGAGCCAAGCCCGTACACGGTAAAAATTCGTACCACTTGAGAAATCAAGCACGCGAGCGAAACGCTCTGATTGTAAGGAAAAGAAAAAGCCGATAATAACTATTGTGACAAATCCAAGAAGGACTAAACGAGCTCGACCTCGAAGCGATAGCCAGCAGACCGCAGCAACTGATAGGGGAACACCAATGAACAGGCCGCCCACACTCTGCGTAAGGAGTAGGGCAAATCCCATAGGAACAAGGGCGCACAAATAAAATATGCGGCGACGGTTATTGAGGTTTCCCAATACAAAAGCGAGTGCGAATGGTATACAGCGCCCCAAAAACAACGCTACGTTATTTGGCGAACCATAAACACTAGCTAGACGGCGTGAACCACCCTCCGCCGTAATAATGGCTTCTCCTTGAACATATTGGAAAAGCCCGATTAAGGCAACAGCCAACCCGGCAATCAGAAAAGCGTCAACAATATATAAAATTTGTTCTTTGCTTAGTTTGGATGTCCGGAATATAGTGTAAAACAAAAAGGGCTCGATAAAAATCGTACGTAGTTCGGTAAACGCTTCGTCTTTTCGGGGTGACCAAATCAGAGCGATCAGACCTAGCATTACCCATATCGCGAGTAAGTAGTCCATGACACTGAGGGAATGTCTACTGGTTGCGAATACCTTTAGCGGAAACTGGGAATTGGAAGTTTGTCTCCAGCGAGCATAATCAATTGTTGTTCGGAGTATCCAAGCACAAGTTGTTAATAGGATCAAGATTTCTACAAGGGGAAAGGCGTATATGTATAATTTAACAGGAAAGAGGAAAAAAGGTGCCCAGAAAATTGTAAGGGTTAGCCCGATGTAAAGATTGTGGTAAATGATAATGAAAAGAACTACAGATGCAACAATGGTTAACAGAAACCCGGGCTGCAGCTTAATTAGCCCACTGGTCGCAATTGCCAAGAGTAACGAGACAGGTTCATGCCTATATATACCTGTCACTCCATCACCCCACGTCAACACCATGCCAATAAGGAGCGCAACGGATGAAAAGATGCTCAAGATGAATTGGGTAGTTGCGTTTAGATAGACTCCGATGAAGCTAAACAACTGTTGAATAAACAATTTCATCGGCTGACGCGCTGCCGTAAGAAAACTCACTGCGGCAAGAAGTGTAGTGAGCCAACCCACCGCGATTTGCCGATCAAAAGGCTGGCTTAAATCGCCGGAACTGATGCCAAAGCCTGCAATTGCCCAACGATCCCACCCACGATCCGCAACTATATGAAGCTCATGCGGTTCAACCGGCAAACCACGTGCCACAGGTATGAGATTAGTTTCTGGTAATAGCGAAGGACTCGTCAAGACAATGTAACTGTTTCCAGAAGCATCACGCGGTACAGCGTTAGTGGGATGACCGTCAACCGTAGGGTATAGATAGGCCGTGTAATTGTCTTGCCTGAGCAGAATTGCAACATCAGAACCTTCAAAATCCAGCGTAAACTGGCTATCCTGAACCCAGCCAATATCTGCGCCAAGTGCCCCAAAAGTCCATACGCCGCTGTAATGTGTAAACGAATTAACCGCAGGATACAATCCATCTTTCGCTTGCTTTGAGTTGGGGCGATCGACCAACGCCTTCAACAACTGGGTTGGCTGACTATTTTGGTCAATCAAGCTGAAGCCCCATACCGGATCGCTTTTACTCGCGATAGGCTGCCACTGATTAAGGATCATTCCGCCTATCCACGACCATTCGCGCTCTGCACGATTTAATGCTGCAAGTGTGTAGGTAACTTGCTGGTCGGATGAAACGCCCCCCCAAATTGATGGTTTCCCTGCCCAATCATCAGGTAGACTATTCCAGCCCCAGTCACTTGCCCAAAGCGCTTTTTCAGCGTCGCCATTTCGAACCATTTCTTCGCGTAGAGCAATAATACGCGAAAAATTTAGTGTATCGGGCAAGACAGTACGATCATCGGGTGCGTTGTCAAACCCATAAGGTTTTGCTGCGACCGCATCCATGTAGTCTTTAGCACCTGCGGCATACATATCATGCAAAAAGACAATATCGCTGATATTTTTAGGACCTGTTTCAATTGTTGGGGCAAGTGCGGCGGCGATAACCATTGCTTCGGGGTCAGCAGTATGGATGGTTTGGTAGGCACCAGCGAGCAGAGCGGTATATGCAGCAGCTCGCGGTTCTTGCCGGCCCCAAGCATCCATCAAATTAGGTTCATCCCAAATCTGGTAGTAATCCACATCTGTGCCGTAACGCAAAGCAAATGCTGAAACAAAATCCGCAAAATCCACAGTATTTGTAGGTGGTGTCGCGGATGACGTTCCAGCGGGGCGTGCCCATGATGGAGTATCAAGAAGAACGACGACTGGTTTTAGACAAGGATGTGCGCCTAGTGCTGCGAAGAGACGATCTGTTTGTGCCCAGTCAAAATGATGTTGGGTTGGTTCAATGGTTGACCAGCGAATGTATTGGCGCACCCATGTAATATGCGCCTTCTCCATTAAACCGAGGTTTTCTTCAAGCTGGTTAGCGGCATATTGGGTTAACTCAGCGTTGACACCTAATACAGGAATATGAAAGGGTAGGTTAGAATCTTTAGTCGCATCAACATAGCCGCGTAAAACATAACTGCGTTCCTGAATGGCAGCCAGTGTGGTTACAATGCTCCCACACAATATCAGTGCTGACAGCAGAAATACGACTTGATAGCGTTTCATCGTGTCCAGATTGGGTTTGAGGCGCGACCATCTAAAGTTAATTGATGGGTCACTGCGGAATCGGCATCTACAATCCAGAGATTGCCTTGATAGATAATGGCAATCTGGTGACCATCAGGACTCCAAGCAAATTCACGATCCTGAAAAATGGATTCCTGAGCTGTTAGGCCGGGGCGACCTTCTCCGGGGAAGATGGCGCGGGAATTACTTCCATCGCGGTCGGCAACCACAAGATCATATTCGCCATTGATAGTGTTAAAGGAGTCGCGCGCTTTCAGATAGGCAATGTAGCCTTTCGGAAA
>JBBSBS010000308.1:0-8093 GCA_038251045.1 Aggregatilineales bacterium
AGCCGAAGCTGTTTGGGGTTGAGGTGTGCGCTGCGGGTTGCCAGCACCAGCGTATCAGCCGCGCTTACCGCATCCTGTGCCGCCGAAATTTGTGTAGGGTCGTCAATATCTGTATCAAGTGATAAGCTTTGCATGCTGGGGAAATATTGACGCACAGCCGCCGCGAAACCCGATACCCCACCACTTTCGAGGATGCCGCTGTCCAGATGTGACGCGAACTCCACCAGCACCACATCTTTTCCCAACGGCAGCAAACCATCGTCGCAAACCAGAACGGTCGCGGCGCGGGCGGCCCCTAATGCCAGTTCGAGGTGCGCGGGCTGCCGGATGATCGACAGGTTGCTATCTCTTGCCGGATATGCTGCTTTCAGAGTGGCGATACGGCGGTTAGCAGCCTCAATCGTCTCCAACGGCACACGCCCACTTTCGGCAGCGGCGAGCAGCCCCGCATAAGCCTGTTCCTGCATGGCCCGTGTGTGTGAGAAGATAATCACATCTAACCCAGCCAGCGCTCCCAATACGGCAGTTTCAGCCGGGCTGTAATGATCGGCAATCGCCTTCATCTCCATACAATCGCTGGTAACGACACCATCAAACCCCAGTTCTCCGCGCAAAAGTGATTTGATAATAATCGGTGACAAAGTGACCGGCAGTTTTGAATCGAGTGCCGAGAAAATGGTATGGGTAGTCATGATGCTGGCGATTCCGTTTTCAACAGCCGCGCGGAAGGCCAGCATATCTTTCTTGCGCAGTTGTTCAACGGAAGTTTCCAACACGGGCAGGGCGAGATGGGTATCAAGCGCTGTGTTGCCGAGGCCGGGGAAGTGTTTGGCGCAGGCTGCTGCACCGCCACATTGGAAGCCGCGTACAGCCGCACCCCCCATTTCAGCCACCCGCGCCGCATCCGAACCGAACGAACGCGTACCGACTGCCGGATTAGCCGCGTTGTAAGCCAAATCAAGCGCCGGTGCGAAGTCCCAATTGATGCCTAACGCCTGCATTTCGACTGCCAACATTCTGCTGACCTTTTCCGTCAGTGCCACACCATCCTGTGCTGAGGATAGTGCCATCGCGCCGGGGCTTTCGCTAAAGCCTTTTGTCAGCCGCGCCACCGTACCGCCTTCCTGATCAATGCCGATGAGCAGCGGATATTTGGCGGCATCATGCAGGCTGCGTGTCAGTCGGGCAAGTTGCGCTGGACTTTCAACATTACGGGCGAAGAGGATAACTGCTCCGGCACGTCCCTGCCGCAGCCATTCCAATAGATAATCGGGCGCTTCCAAACCATGAAACCCGACCATCAACATCTGCCCGATTTTGTCTTGCAACTGCATAGTAACCACTCACCTGTACAGAATAATTGCGAAATATGACGTTACTTTACGCCGCTTATTGTGCCAGATTATCCGCTGAAATGGCAGGCGAGAAGGCCGCGTAGCTGCCACGTTCGAGTCTACGAAAATTACTCGTCAGCAGCAAAACACCTATCGAGGATCATCATCCGTTTATAGTCCGAATATTGATTGCTGACTGCTTTCAGCCAGCACCTTCTTGATAGTTCGGTGCGGCTGGCGCTATTATGGGAACGATTGTGTCATGGGGTATAGGTGGAGGTGGCGCGGCTGCCACATTTGGGGCGCTATCAGGCGGCGTATCCTCATCCCCACTGTGCTTAACCGCTTTGTTGCCCAGATAACCCGCATGGCTGACACCCAGCAAGGCCACCACGCCGCCATCAAGGGCAGGCAGCGACGCGATTGCATTATTCGTGTGCAGGAACATATTTGCGACGGCAATCATGTATGCCCCGATGACAATCACCGTAAAGTACAGCAGTTGAACCTTGCCCAGATCAAGCAGGTTGATGTTGCTGTTGTCCTCACCTTTGAATAGGTCGCCCAATTTAGCTTCTCGGACACTCTCATTTTTGACAATCACATCCTGCTTCTGACCTTTTATCAGCGGCGAGGCAACCAATGACGTGGTACTGATGCCCAGCAGCAGCCAGACCTCACTAGGTATTTGTACCGAAAGCGGTGTGGTGATGATTTCCTCAGGAGCTTTATTGGCATCCGCCAGCACCGACACAGGCAGTACTTCGCCTATTTTCGGTACATATATTTGCTCGCCATCCCGAACCGACTCAACCAGATTTAGGCCGGAAAGATCCACACCGGGAATAGCGACCAGCGTATTAGTGGTGGGGTCGTATGTCAGAATGCCAATATCCGTCAGTACATCCGATACCAGATAACCGGATGGAACAGTCAGCAGCCGCGGCGCATCCACAGCCCCACTAACATAAACCAGCAGGTTCAGCCGGACGTTCGCCAGCACCGCGCCCATGAATGATGATAAGATGACCAGCGTCCACAAAACCATCTGGAAACGCGACAGGCTGTACTTGTTGCGATCATCAATCAGAATACCCAACCAGCGGCGGGTGAAAGCACGGCTGAGGACCAGTGTCATAGCTGTGAACAATCCCAGCAGCACCAGCCATATCCCAAAAGGATGAATCCCGTTGTTAGACTGGAAGCCCAATACAATAAATACAATGATGGCGATGAATACGCCCAGAAAGGCAATCGTGTGTCGCAGCACCCAACTCGCTTCTGCTTCGGGATTCTTTTGTGTCATTTCAGCCTCTGTATCGCGTTTCGTGAGCTAATCGTACGAAATCAGCACCGCATATTATGACACGTGCGAAGAAATTTGCCTAAATGTGAAACGCTAAGTCGTCAGCGGAGGCAAGGGTTATACGTATGAATCAAAAGAGGTGCGCTCAGCACCTCTTCTCACGTTTGATTATGGCGCTCGATCTACCGATTAACCGGGCGTGGGTTGTGCGCCGACCGGTGCAACACCTATGGGCGCAATTCCACCCGGCAGCGGTGTGCCGGATAATCCTTGTGCTTGGTTAGTACACGCGAGTTGGGCAGAATCCCGCTTGCCGATAACCGTTACATCATCGCGCAAATTCAGCGCATTCTGATATTGGGCGACCGCGCTGCACGGTTGTGATCCAGCAACCAGCGCGTCACCATAACCAATGTATTGGTTCACCAACTGTGGGAATACATCCCGATAATTGGGTGCTTGGCTGTAAAGTGCCGTCAGCTTGCGGATAGCAAGGTTATAATCGACACCAATCGCGTTGACCGCATCCAGATACAAACTGGCGATCAGGCTCTCGTAATTGACTTCCGAGGTTTCAATGTTGCCAAATTGGCTGGCACGGTCGGTCAGCCGGTTGGCTTCTGCGATGCGGCTGGTATCACCGCCGCGATACAGCAGCAGCGCCTTCTTTGTCAGCGCCTCGAACATCAACGCGTTAAGCGTCGCCGTTTGGAAGTCAGGGTCATAACCCATAATCGCATCCAGCATGTCAATCGCATTATCCCAATCAGCCGTCGAAACTGCGGTCTGTGCCTGTTGAAGTAAAGCCGGTAGGTCAGGCGTGGCGCTGCCGCTGACGATAAGCGGTTCGGGGGTGGCTGTTTCGGTGATTTCTGCCGCTGCTGGTGCAGTTGCCGTCGGGGTCGGCGTGGCGGTCGGTTGGGCGATAGCAGTTGCCGTCAGCACAATCTCGGCAACACCGGGTACACCGGGGGTCAGCGTCACCAGATATTCTAACCGCGCTTGCAGCAGCACCAAATTTTTACTGTTGATATCGGCAGGGATGCGGTTCAGTTGGTCACTGATGACCGCGTTAGTAGTAGCGGTGGCATTGGTCTGGGCGATGCGCTGACCGGATGTCCAACCCGCGTAACCTGCCAGTGCGATAATTAATCCAGCGAAACCCACCACAACCAACCCGACCAAACCTATGACCAGACAACCCGGCCCACCGGAACGTGGCTCATCATATTGCATCGCCCGGACGGGCACGACGGGTTGGGTATCATCCAAATTTTGCATACGTATTGCGTACTCCACAGGTCGGAAAACAAACAATCTGCTCAGGGCAGACCGTGAGGCATTATAACGGAGGGGCAGCGCATGAGTCTAGCGACGGTTGCCCTACGCTGGGGTATATGAGTTGTCAAAGTACATAGTCTTGGGTGAAAACGTCAGCACCACTCAAGCCGAGTTCAATCTAATTCAGGAATGTGTTCATCTTCGTATTTTTCGATTAATACGCCAATCACTTCCATGAGTGAGGCTAAAGGGTGCGATTCATCTTCGCCAATCTCATCGATCAGTTGATCGAGAGTGTTGACCAATTGATCGTATTCGGTCGCGCTATGGGGGACATATAAAATTTGAGCAATAGAGGGCCAGCTTTGTTCTGCTTGTAGAACACTCACGTTTAACATCTTCTACTCCTTCCCAGCCACGGTCGCTTTAAGCCCATTATCAGAAAGGCCACCTGCGTCATGTTCAACGTAAGCCGCATCCAGATTGAAGCCGACAAAACTTGGATCTGGGAGATCATGTTTTAGCACACGGCTGGCGAGAATTTCTCCGGCGGCTGGCGCAGACATGATGCCGTGACCGACGTGTGCCACCGACACGAATAACCCCTCTTTTCCCGGCCACGCGTCAATAATCGCCCGTTGGCTGTCGTAGGCTTCCTGCCTACCATCCGCTAAGGTCAGATGGGCGTTGTCGCGGTACACATAATAACCTGCACGGTGATAAATCCCGCGCAGGTAACGGGGATCGGCAAATCCTTCACCGGGTTTATGACCGAACTGCCGCGCCATCAAGCTCAGGGTGAGCGATGGAAAACGCGGGTCGCGTAGTTGTTCCACCGGCCAAATCGGATCAATGAGTGCATCGGTACGTGTTCCCTCGTCACGGTTGGCGATCTTGCTGGTATTCCATTTATATTCGTAGCCGAAAATCGCCCCACTTTGCGCTTCAGGGCGGATGTGCGGAAAGGGCGCGGCGCTGATGACACACGGCGCATCTTCGGGATAAGCCTCATGCCGCCAACCAGTCGTGAAGCTCTGGCGTGGACGCATAACAATCGGCAGTTCGACTCCCGCAGTGCGTCCGATGGCTCGTGCATTTGCCCCTGTAGCAATAATCACATTCGGCGCGTCAATATCCCCGTTGGCAGTCGAAACACCCAGCACACGGTTGCCTGCCGTGCGGATGCTGGCGTTTTTCGTTTCCAATAAGAAAGTGGTGGATTGGGTTGCGTTCGCCAGCGCGTAAACCAGCGCGTTCGAGTCCATCCATCCGGCGATAGGGTCATACTTAGCACCGATCACTCGTTCACCCAACCACGGGTAGCGGTACGCAATCTCATCGGCATTCAAGTATTCTGTGTGCGTCAGTCCGCAGCGGTGCAGATGCTCAACATCATCTTTGAGTTTGGCGGCCTGTGCTTCGGTGAAGGCGATGAATAGATAACCCTGTTCCTTCATGCCAAGTTTTGTGCCAGCCCCAAAGAAATCATCGGCCTGATGAAAAACATCAATGCTGCGCTGCATCAAGCGGTGCAGGCAGGGTGCTGCCCAGCACGTCCGGTAATTTTCCAGCGAGGCCAGTGACGATCCAGCCGCTAACTGTCCACTTTGCTCGACGAGGACGATTCGCGTATTCGGTGCCGCGCGTTCAATCGCCCATGCCGCAGCCGTTCCGGCAGGGCCGCCGCCGATAATAACCACATCTGCTGTACGCGGCAGGTCGGCAGGCGAAGGATTGGTGAGAAAGCGGGTAGTTGGTGTCATGTTATGGCGCTTTATAGAAGTTCGGTAAATTGGTCTGAGGTAGGTTAATATACTCGTTCAATACATATGGATGTGAAACCCGTTCATCCGAGATTATCTACAGCTTGCAAGCTCTTTGCTTGATATTCGTCGAATATGCTGGTCATTAGCACACGCGCATGTAATCCAACCGCATACTGGCTGGCACAACCTTCGATGCCGCGAAGAAAGCAAACCGCCCATCTCTCCACGTCGTATCGGTGAACTGCGTCAGCAGCACACCATTGATATACAGGGTGAATTCGTCACCGACAATATCGACGCGCAGCGTGTTCACCGCATCATCTCCGGTGTGGATCGTTTTGACTTGCGTCCAACGTACAATGTCTTGATAACTGTTATTTTGCCAGCGCCCCACATAGTAACTGCCGTTGTTGCGAATCATGAAGGCGATAAAGTTCTTTTCGTCTTGGTAGCGCAGCCAGATGCCAACGCGGGTGGTGATGTCCGAGAATTGGCTGGCACTGACTACTGCTTCTACCCGTCCATCGCGGAAGGTATATCCGCGCAGGCTGCCCCAACTGGTCGCCTCATCACTGGTTGCCGGTATTTGATTCAGGCGAATCTCGTAATAGTTGTTGATGATTTGTTCGTTGGAACGTGCCCCGGCATTGATGTCTTGGAACCAATCATGTGACGACTGCCCGTTGAGGAACTCATCCTCAATTTTGGGTTGGCAAACGGTCAATATCCGGCTGCCGGAAGACTGCGGCGGTGGTGCGATGGGTGTGTTGATCTGCGGCTGCTGCACATTACCATTGACTGGCGCTACGAAATAACCTGTTTCGTCACCCTCTGCCAGCCAGCCTTCCTGAACACCATTATCCAGCCGGACGCGGAACCACGCTTTATTTTCATTACAGCTTGGCCCTTCCAACACCGTGAAGCGCCCGCCAACCGGAATCTGTGCCAGCTTCTGACCGGCTGTGGTTGGCGCACTGCGTACATTAACGGGCAGCGGATCATTACCCAGCACATAACCCAGTAATCCGGGGAATAGATATGACGGCAGCGCACCGGGGCAGCTTACGATGGCTGGTTTGGTGGCGGTAGGTGGCGGCGGCGGGATGGTTGGCACATCGCTTGGTGTAATCGTCGAAGTGGGTGTCAGCGTAAAAGTCGGTGTTAAGGTGAACGTTGCCGTCGCCGTTGGGGTGCTGCTCGGTGTAGATGTATCAGTTGGTGTGGGTGTCCATGTCGGCGTATTCGTCGGGGCAAGTGCCAGCGGCACACCCAACAAATCACCCGCCGTTTTCACCTGTGAAGCCGCCGCCGT
The DNA here is from genome assembly GCA_038251045.1 of Aggregatilineales bacterium. GTDB lineage: Bacteria > Chloroflexota > Anaerolineae > Aggregatilineales > Phototrophicaceae > CFX2. The sequence goes on from JBBSBS010000308.1 coordinate 7,000, forward strand.
AATCCAGCCGTATGACCCATCCGGCAGCGCAATTTGATACCACAATCCGTCTTCGCTAATGCCGGCTACATCAATCCGGTCACCCGCGTTCAGCGTCGTCATTAATGGATAACTGATGCTTGGCCCAACGCGCACTGGCAGCCCGCGCAAGGCAATCGCTTCCGGCGTAGCGGGTGTCGGTGTCGGCGTATTCGTTGGGGTATCGGTTGCTGTGGGCGAACTGGTTACTGTTGCTGTATCAGTCGCGGTTGGGGATGGCGTGCGTGTCGGCGTATCGCTGGCAGTCGGTGTTGGTGAGGGTGTTGGGGTAATCGTTGCCGTGAGTGTATAAGACGCGATTGCATCCTGTGTACCCACCAGCGCAATGGCGTTTTGTGTGCTGGTCGCCGCGGCAGCGCTTTGCTGATTGCCGGATACCACTAAAAATCCAATGACACCCAACGCCACAACGGCAATTGCCGCTACCGCCAGCACCAGCATATTGACCCCGCCTTTTTTGGGCGGCACCAGCGATCCTGTTGGCTGAACAGGTGGAATACCGCCGCTGGGTGGCTGCGAAGGTGTGATCGTCGGTAAATAACCGGGCGGCGTAGTCGGCCCATCGTACATGCCACTGGGTGGCGGTGGTTTCTGTGTCGGCGTGGGGGACACAGGACGCGGACTGGCAGGTGCACGTGCCGGCAGCGGAGTCGTGAAGAAACTGGTCGATTGCCCCGCGTTACCGCTAATGGCTTGTTCGAACGCCGCCGCGAAATCCCGCACCGAAGGGAATCGTTCTTGTGGTAGCTTCGCCATCGCCTGCGCCAGCACATCTTTGACGGTCGGCGGCAAATCAGCCCGCCACACATCCGGCGCGGTTGGTATTTCATTCAGGTGCTTGTTCATCAGGGCATAGGGCGTGGTTGCTTCGAAAGGCAAGCGTCCGGTCAGCATGTGGTAAGTCATTACACCCAGCGCATATTGATCGGTCGCAGGGGTGATGCTTTCCCCTTTCCATTGCTCCGGTGACATATAAGACGGCGTGCCCATCGCGATGCCCGTTCCGGTCAGTCCGGTAGCCGTCGTGATTTTGGCGATACCAAAGTCCACCAGAA
>JBBSBS010000309.1:0-8064 GCA_038251045.1 Aggregatilineales bacterium
GAATTGTGGGGTGTCGGGCCAAAGACCGCCGAGCAATTGGCAAAACTGGGCATTAAAACCATTGGCGATATAGCCCGCTACCCCGAAAACAAACTCATCCGGCAGTTTGGCAAACACGGTGAAGAACTGGCACAGCGCTCCAAAGGGATTGATACCCGACCGGTCGAAACTGAAGGCGAAACCAAATCCGTTAGTAAAGAAACAACCTTTACACAGGATTTACGTGATGCTGAAATGCTGCGCCGAACATTGCGAACTTTATCAGATGGTGTCGGACGACAGTTACGGAAAAGTGGACTCAGTGGAACGACTGTCAAAATCAAGCTGCGCTGGTCGGATTTTACCACTTTGACACGGCAGGTTACGCTTACACAGCCGACCCAACACGACAATGAGATATATGAGGCGGCGCTGGAACTTTTTCACCGCGTTTGGCCTCATGGACGTGCCGTACGGTTGCTGGGTGTGGGAGTCAGTGGCTTTGAAGGTGGAGCTTTTCAAACCGGCTTATGGGACGCACCTCAACCGCCCCAAGATCGACGATTGGAGTCGGTTTTAGATTCACTGCGTGACCGATTCGGTGAAGGCGTGGTCAAACGGGGCAGCGATTTCTTAGAAGATAAACAGGATTGATATGGAAAGAACGGAGCCGTAAGCTGCAAGGGTTTTGTTAGCAGCGGTTCACTATAATCATCACGGTACGCTACCATATCACTTGCCTCCGGCAAGATTACCACGAATAGCATCCTCAAAGATAGGAATTTATGACTGAAGAAGAAGTTATACAACCAGAAACAAGTGTAGGACGCACTATCGCCCGCAACACAGCATTTGGTCTGGGTGCACAAATTGTATTGCGTATAGCATCATTCATTTTCCAAGTGGCAGTCATTAACAATCTGGGGGATGAAAATTGGGGCAAGTATAACATCGTCATTGGCTGGGCAACTTTGTTTGGTGTGCTGGGTGATCTGGGCATTACCCAATATTTAACCCGTGAAATTGCGCGTGACCGTACCAACGCCAACCAGCTCTTTTGGAACTCGGTTGTCCTACGCTTCATATTGGCGATCTTAGCAGGTATCGTCACCACAATTTCTGCCGTCTTGATTGGCTATTCGCCTGAAATTATCATCGGGTGTGTTTTATTCACTGCCAGTTATCTGTTTCAGGCATTGTTGGCTCCCCTCACCAGTCTGGTCGTTGGCAGCGAACGGATTGATCTTTCATCTTTGTTTGCCATCCTTACGCAGGTACTCTTCTGGATCTTCGGCGCAATTGTGCTGTTCTTGGGCTTAGGCTTCGAATGGATCATAATCGCTAATGTCATCAACATTCCGATTACTGCTACATTTATGTTCTTCTCGGCGCGGCGAAATAATCTTGGCCCTCCCAAATTTCACCTCACTGTTGCTGATTGGTGGCCCCTGATACGCTCTAGTTTGCCGTTTGGTGCAATGCAGCTTTCGCTCTCGTTCGCCTACCGGATGGATACGATTATCCTTAGCCGAACAGAAGCGGAACAGGTTGTCGGTTGGTATAATGTGGCCTATAGTTTGACCTTAACATTACTGACTGCGACCCGCGCTTATAACGAAGCCGTTTTGCCTTCCCTGTCACGCGCTTTTGCGACCGATCCGCAAAGCGCCCGAAACATCTACTTCCGGTCTGTGAAAGTGATGGCCTTTTTAGGGCTGCCAATTTGTGTTGGGGGTATGGTATTAGCCACCAAAATCATCGCTACGATATATAAACCGGAATATGCTCCGGCGGCTTTGGCGCTGGCGATCCTCATCTGGGATATTCCGTTCAATGTATATCATGCTTTCGGGGGGGCGGTTGCCAACTCGATGAAGCGCGAACATACGGTCTCCAACATTTTTGTCTTCATGAGTATCTTGAATTTCGTACTCAACCTCATCCTGATTCTATCGCTGGGTATGATCGGGGCAGCATTCGCTACAGTCTTGACGGATGCTTGGGCAGCGGCACAATTTTATTTCCTATTCCGTTACACTTTCGGTGCGGGATTGCAGTTCCGCAGCTTGATTCGACTGGTTGGCGCGGCAGCTATAATGGGTGTCGCGGCCTACCTGTTTAGTCATATGGGATTGATTAACGATTTTGGCAAATGGGGAAGCTTACTCATAACGGTAGGTCTGAGTGCAGCAATCTATTTGGTGATTGTTTGGTTTTCAGGCGCTTTCTCGTCACAAGAACGGACTCAATTTGTCAGCCTATCGTCACGGGTTGTGGGGCGTGTACGGCGCAAACTAGGCTTTGCAGGTTAATCCGCTTTATGGATCGTTACAGTTTACGCATACCACTTATAAGTAATGAACTATTACGAGGACAATAGCATTGAAGGTTCTGATTGCGATACACGGGTTTCCACCCACTTATTACGCCGGTTCTGAACGGGCAGCCGAACGCATCGCCCAATGGCTGGTCGCGCACGAGCATCATGTCGAAGTATTTACCTGCGAAAAGCTGGATGACCCCCATACCCGTGTTGAAACAACGACCGAAAACGGGATTATCATTCACCGTCTAAACTATGATCTCAAAGCGGGAGACTACTTTCAGAATTTATATGACGATCCGCGTGTGGGTACGGCTTTCCGGGAAGTGCTGGCGCAGAACACGTTTGATGTAGTGCATGTGGTGAGCGGCTATTTGCTGGGCGGGCAGGTCATTCACGCAGCAAAAGCGGCGGGCATTCCTGTGGTCTTAACACTGACCGAATTCTGGTTTATGTGCTTCCGACTGAATTTGCTAAAAGCCAATAATGAGATGTGTGTTGGGCCAGAAACCGACGAAAAATGCATGCGCTGTGTAATGGAAGATCAACGTCGTTTCCGTTTACCTGCCGACAAAGCTCCTGCGATTATGGACGCATTCTGGAGCGTAGCTAAATATGCCCCATTTGCCACTAAGCAAACATCGGCTGTCACCCGCCGACGTGAAACATTGATGGCAGCAGTAGGCGCAGCAGACATTGTTATCTGCCCATCATACTTCCTGATGAACAAATTCAAAGAATATGGTTATGCCACAGAAAAGGCCGAATATCTGCTCTATGGCATTAAGCAACCCTCTCCCGAACAACGTGCCAAAGCCAAGTTACAACACGCATCAGGCAAATTACGAATTGGTTACGTCGGGCAAATTAAAATCCATAAAGGGGTTGAATTAATTACCGATGCTGTTATGCCTTTGTTGGATGCAGGAGCCGCCCTAAGTCTAACCGTATGGGGAACAAAACAGGGAGCGGTCGCCTATGGGGACGCGCTAGAAACCCAAACAGCTTCTTACCCCGACATTCATTGGTCAGGCAGCTATAAGGCTGAACAATTGTGGGATGTGCTTTCCGGCTTCGATGTGCTGATCGTACCCTCGCGCTGGTATGAAAACAGCCCGACTGTTATTCTGGAGGCCTTCGCGATGGGCATACCGGTTATTGCAACACGCTTGGGAAGTATGCCTGAACTCGTAAAACACGATGAAAGTGGCCTGTTGTTTGAAAAAGATGATGCAGATGATTTGCGAGCGCAGATTAAACGATTGCTCGATGAAGCAGATTTGTTACCCCGGCTGCGGGCAGGCATTCCCAGCGTACCGACCATTGACGATGAGGTAGGCGCGTTTTATGCTCATTACCAGACCCTGACAGGCAAAGTGTAAATCTTATTGAGTCTGTCTGCGGCTATTGGGTAACGCATATCTCACACCTTACCGCGTATTCGGCGGTAGTCAGGCTAAATTTATGACCACACTTATTACGGGCGGCGCGGGTTTTATCGGCAGCCGTTTAGCCACACAACTCCTCAAAGACGGGCAGCCCATTGTCATTTTAGACAACTTCAATGATTTTTATGATCCGGCTATTAAGCGGGCCAACATCGCGGCACTCGGAAAAGATGTATGCGTCGTTGAGGGGGATATACGGGATACAGCACTGGTCACGCGCCTTTTTGATGAACACGGTATTACCCGAATTGCCCATTTAGCCGGACTGGCAAACGTGCGTAAATCGATTGAGTTTGGCGACCTGTATTCGGATGTCAATACCACCGGCACTGTCAATTTGATGAACATCGCCCGTAAATACGATGTGTCGGTGTTTGTCCAGATTTCAACCTCATCTGTTTATGGTCAGGCGAAGCGTATTCCATTTTCAGAGGATGACACACCCGATAAACCACTGTCACCCTACCCTGCCAGCAAACGAGCGGCGGAATTATTCGCCTATACCTATTATGAATTACACAAACTTAATGTGACGGTACTACGTTTATTTAACGTTTATGGGCCGAATGGTCGTCCCGATATGATGCCGTTAAAGACGATTGACTCGATTTTGAATGACAAAGTGATCACCGTTTATGACGAAGGCAAACTGGAACGCGATTGGACGTATGTAGACGATACGGTAGCCGGAATCAGCGCCGCGCTGGAACGGCCATTAGGCTATGCCATCATCAACCTCGGATACGGGTCACCGATCTCGCTAAATGAATTCATCCACATCTACGAAGATTTGATTGGCAAGAAAGCGCTGGTCGAGTATGCCCCTGCCCCGGCGAGCGAACCGCGCATCACTTACTGCGATAACACACGGGCGCGGGAGTTATTGGGCTTCAACCCACAGGTGAAAATCAACGAGGGTTTGGCGCGAACATGGGCGTGGTATCAAACCTATAAGCAGTTGTCCTCAAACACGAAATAGTATCAATATTGGGTCGAAAAGCGGATTAATTCAGCAGAAAATGCGGCAAATTCTGCAAATGCGGCATAATTTGCAATTTTTCCGCTGAATTGTCAGGCGGGAGGCTCGCTAGAACCCGCTGAAGGTACATTTTGGGTCGGCGGGACTTTCGGTCAATGGCGCTGAAATGACAAAAATGCCGCGAAAGGCTCGCTCAATGCCACCGCCCCGCAAGGGGACTATAGCTGTGCCACAAGTGTCTGCCGCTGCTGTATTTGCAGACGTTTTGAGCAACTGATCATTAACAGCGTGGGACATGGCATGTCCTCCAAAATACTCATTTGCAGAGATCAATTTTAGAACAAATGAGCGTAACCGTCAAGTAATATGCGTTCGAGTTTACAAACCTTTCTGCGAAAAATGCTGGTGCTGACAACTCCGCTTTGCCCTACCGTACGAAAAATAATCACTACGATTTTGCTGTGTTCCATTTGCAGGGTGTAGAGGTGCAGATAGCAACGAAGCCCAACTTCTCGACAATGGGGCGGCTCATGGGGCTGGCATCTATGGTCAGGAAGCGCCGCCCGCGCTGGATGGCTTCTTGCACGCGCGCTGCCACCAAAGCGGTGTATACCCCACGCCCGCGATAGGCTTCAAGGGTTGCCCCACCCCACATGCTGGCAAACTGGCTGCCGGGGGGATAATTTATCCACGCCGAAGCCACCGACGATCCGTCAATGTATGCGCCATACAAACTCATATAATCGGGATGATGCGCAAGCTGCCATGTGAGGTGTTGGGCTAATCCACTTAGATCATCCTGAAAAATAGTCGATTTGACATCAATAAGTGTTTTCACGGCAGCCGGATCGGTGATACGACGAATATCATGGGTCGGTGGTTGGGTCAATACACCGGACAATCCCTGCATATCCAAAACCAGAATCGTTTCGGCTTCTTCGGCTTCAAACCCGCGTGCGATCAGCCGTTCAAGCAGATCAGGCGGCTGGTCGTGACTAAACACCTTCCATTCGAAGTCGTGTCCAATGCTCTCGAAGTAAGCGATTTCATCAGTAATGGCCTGCTCAACATTGTCGGATGTCAGGTCGGTGTACAGTAAAAAACTTTCCGGATCACGTTGATTGATATAACGGATGGTGTGGGCGGCGACTACACGGCGCACATCCGGTTCTTCGGAGTTTATGCGCTGGTCGTGGTCATATAGAGCGCGAAGTTCATCAGGGATCATGTAGATTATATCCCGGTAGAAGTCAGGTAAATTTCGATGCGTTCCTTGCTTTTGCCGACATTTTTGCGTTTGAGGTTGATGCTGCCGACTTCACCTGTACGGCGCAGATGTGTACCGCCGCAGGGAACACGGGCAAAACCGACTATTTCCCAGTAGCGTTTCTGCGACACTTCATCACTGAAAGCGCTGGTAATCTCCAAGTTGGCGGCAACCAGCGCGTGGGCTTTTTCGGTGATGACGGGGAAATGTGTCGATATATTTTCGCTCCATTCAAAGTCGATGCGTGATTTATCCTGTGCGATATGCGCGCCAATTTTGGTGATGGGATTCAAAAGTTGATAGGTCAGTTCGAGGACGATTTCAGCCGCGAAATGCAACCGCATCAGCTTATAGCGACGTTCCCAATTAATGTTCATGGTGATCGGGTCGCCCACTTTTAGCTGATCCTCATCGGTCAATGTATAGATGATGTCCTGTGCATCTTTGCGGGCTTGCAGCACAGGACTATCGTTGAACGTGCCTGCATCACTTTCCTGTCCGCCGGAAAAGGCATAAAAGATCGTTTGGGCGACGGTCACTTCACTGCCGTTCATAGCGGTGACGTGGGTATCCAGCTGCGTCTGATAAGGATCACGCCAGAACAATTTTTGTGTTACAGCGTGGTCATCAATCACGATTTCGCCCACCAGCTTGGAAAGCGTTCTTCGCCGTCGCCATTCGTCAGCCGCAGAACGTCGCTGCCATCGGCCTTCATCACATACAAATCGCTGCCATTATTGCGCCCGGACGCAAAGACGATATGTTCGCCATCGGGCAGCCATGACGGATCAGCATCACCGCCGCTGTTATCTTGGGTGAGGTTCACCGCCTGTTGGTCGCACAAATCCGAATTGCCAATACAGCCCACATCAACCACAAAAATATCGGGGTTGCCGCTGCGGTTAGAGACAAAAGCAATTTGATCGCCAGCGGGTGACCATACCGGGCTGAAATCGGCGCTGGTGGTACGGGTGGTCAAGGGCTGTACCTTACTTCCATCGGCGTTCATGACCATAATATCGCGATTAGTATCACGGCCTTCGACATAGGCAATACGTTTGCCATCCGGTGACCAGACAGGACTGCCTTGATAGGTGGCATCGGTCGTCAAGCGTGTAGGATCAGCACTTTTGCCACTGGCGGTGCTATCCATCACGTAGATGTCCCAATTGGAGTCGCGGTTGGATGTGAAGGCGATCTTTTTGCCATCCGGCGACCAAGCGGGATACAAATCATCCCAATTGTTACTGGTGAGGACGCTGCTTTCGCCTGTGCTGATATCCAGCACGTAAATTTCGTAGTTGCCCCCGACATCGGAGGTAAAGGCAATCCGTGTGCCATCGGGCGACCAAACTGGTGACAGATCAGAGGCGCGATTGTCGGTCAACTGGCTGAACACCTTGAGGGTGTCACCATCGAGTAAGTACAGATCGAAATCGCCATCCCGATTCCACGAGAACACAATCCGGTTGGCTGGTAAAGATGACCGCTGCGCCGCCAATAGTGACGGTGTCAGCGTACTCACCAGTAACAAACCTAAAATCAGCGTTATGATGACGAACGATTTGTTCACCTTCAACTGATTGTCTTTCATACTAAGCCTCCATCATTCAGCTTTTGCAAGGGAGTGTATCCCTCGCCCATCAGAAAATTACACTTGCCAGATCGGGAACGAATCATCTTCTAATTGATCTTCGGTCAACAAAATCGCGTCTTCTTCGTCAAAGCCCGTCCGAGCTTCGGCGATATACAAATCGTTGCCATTGCGCCGGTCAGAACTAAACACGATGTAACGACCATCCGGCGACCACGAGGGTGATCGGTCGTCCGAGTCACGCCGGTGAACAGGCCAGTTGACCGTTCGCCCATCGAAATCCGTAATGCCGATGTCACGACTGGCGATGACACAGGGATTCAAACTGGGTGAGGTGGGGTCAAGATCACCGACAGGGCTGCTGTCCTGAGTCTGGGTTAGGCGATTCGATTCAAAGGCGATTTGCTTACCATCGGGTGACCATGCAGGCATCTCATCATCACTTGGATCGTGAGTCAGGTTCTTGGGATTACC
>JBBSBS010000310.1:0-8052 GCA_038251045.1 Aggregatilineales bacterium
ATGATCCCCCGCCGAAAGCAGTTCTTCCGCGTTAGCGAGCAGCGGTTGGCCTGTCACAATCGCGTTGAAGCTGTAGAAATCAAACAATTTAATAGTCAGGTCGCCCGACAGTGTAATCGACTCAACCAGCGAACCAAGCTTCCGCACCGATGCCCCCGTGGTTGGTAGTTTGGCAACCACCGCATCAATATCCGCGGTAGTCACGGCTGAATCCAACAGCAGGTGCAGCAGTTGAGCGATCTTTTCCGGTGCTACAATCGTATCTGGTAGTTGAGGTGATTTGAGCAAATCAACCATTTCCGCTTTGGTAAAACGATAAATTCCACTCAATCCTTCGTACCGACCTCGAATGTCTTTTTCGAGCGCCGCTTTGCCGTCTGTGTGTTCCGTCCACAACAACTCGGCAAAAGTGGCAAATCCCTCATTCAGCCAGATTTGATCCCACGTCGCCACGCTCACGCTGTCGCCAAACCATTGGTGCGCCAATTCATGGACGACCACCCGTTCTGAGACATCTGTGCCATACACGGGTCGCGTTTGTGTTTCTAGTGCGATCCCTAAATCTTGATTGATGACGATGCCGCCCGCCACATCGAACGGATATGTGCCGAACTTCCCGCTCAGAAAAGTCAAAATGTCCGGCTGCCGGACGAAGGCTTTTTGCTCATCGGTAAAATCGGTCGGGAAATAATTGATGATTGGCAGATCGTTCGCCCCATTCTGCACATCCAGCTTAAAATGACCGATATTGATCGTCGCCAGATAAGTCGCCATCGGCTTATTGATGGCAAAGTCAAAAGTGGTGCTTGTACCATTCTGCACCGGTTCGCTCGGCAGACCGTTGGCAGCCACATCATACGCAGCAGGCACAGTAATGCTGTAAGTGAACAATGCTTTGTCACTCGGATGATCGTTGGATGGGAACCAACCATGTGAACCAATCGGTTCCGAAAGCACAACCACCCCATCGCCAATTGCATACCAGCCGCTGGTGATGCTGTCCGGTATTCGGCTTGGGTTACCTTGATATGCCACCACAGTTTCGAAGGATTTACCCTTGGTCAGCACTGCATTTACGGTCAATTCGCCGTCTTTGTGCGTATAACCGGTGTCGTTCCCATCCACAGTCAGGCTGGTAATATCAAAGCCAGCAAAATCCAGATTGAAACTGCCCAGATCTTCGGTAGCAATACTCTTGATCGTTGTTTTGGCATCAATCGCGCCGCTGGTATTATCCCATGTCAGCACTATGTCATATTGCTGTACATCGTAGCCACCGTTCCCACTCTGGGGATACAGTTTATCGCCCACGCCATCCGCACCCGCTGTAGAATCCTGTGCGGTCACAATCCCGACCGTCACAACCCATAAACACATCAAAATAATCAAACCACGTTTAGTCATAAGTCCTCCAACGCGATATTCGGCAGCGCAATACTGTCATTATATGCTGAGTACAAGCTGAACACAGCGTAGGTTCAGAATGAGTTATCCGATATTTAGACAGATGTTTTTTGCTATGCTGGGAATGAGTAATGGACTTGCACGCCATATCCTTGAATAGCATAATCAGTAGTATGAACACACCCTATACTTTTCACCCACTAACCTTTGAGCGTCTGTCGCCTGATGAACAGCTTGTTCGGTCACGCCAATTCCTCGCCACCATGCGGACGCGCCGCACTGTTCGCGACTTTTCGAGCGAACTCGTACCGTTTGAACTCATCCAAAACGCGGTAGCAGCAGCCGGCACAGCCCCCTCCGGCGCGAACCAGCAGCCGTGGACATTTGTGGTGGTCAGTAATGCCGACATCAAACGGCAAATTCGTGCAGCAGCCGAAGAAGAAGAAAAGATCAGCTATGAAAGCCGCATGAGCGCCGAATGGCTGGCAGTCTTAGCCCCACTCGGCACAGATTGGCACAAGCCTCACCTTGAAGACGCGCCCTATCTAATCATCGTCTTTCGACAAGCCTATGGTGTTAAGCTCAACCCTGAAACCGGCGCGGAAGAAAAGATCAAACACTACTATACCGAGGAGTCAGTCGGCATCGCCGTCGGTCTGTTGATCGCCAGCTTACATCAAGCCGGGTTAGCCACACTGACGCATACGCCGAACCCGATGGGCTTCCTGAGCACCATTTTGCAGCGACCGCCCAACGAACGCGCTTATGTGGTGATTCCGGTCGGCTATCCAGCACCGGATGCCAGAGTGCCGGTCATCACCAAAAAGCCCCTCGACGAAATTCTAATCCGGTTTGAGTAGAGGTTCACCGCTGGAAAACCCCGGCATCTAATCCCGACTATCCGCCAATCGTACCCACCGTCACCTGCGGCGGGGTAACCACACGCTCGGCAATGATGACCGTGTTCGTCCCATCTGCCGCCACCGTCACCGGAATGTTGACCGTCACCCGATCAATAAAGCACAGGCTTTCCTTAATCGCCTCGCAGTAGTAAATCGTCAGGGCACCTGTAACGTTAGCACTGCCTTCCGCCAGCGTCACCGGAACGGTCAGCGGCAGTTCCGGCTCAACAATGCTCTGCATTTGGTCAGCATCTGCGAAACTCACCGCCGTACCATCGGATGACCATTCAGCCGAGAACGGCGCGATGTTGTTCAGCTTATAACCTTCCGGCAGCATGACATTCAGCGAAATTTCCCCGCTGCCTGCTGCTACCATCTGCGCCTCAATCGTGATACGCTCGCCTGCCGCTGCGTTGCTGCCCACCACCGTCACCGCATCCGCGATTTGCAGGGCTTCGGGGTTAGGGAAGATGATTGTGCTAACCGTACCCGCCGCCACATCAATCACCCGAATCGCATTGTTATTAGTATCCGCCACATACAACTTGCCCGCGTTGTAAGCTAATCCACCCGGTTCATCAAACTCGGCATCAATCGCCTCTCCATCACGGAAGCCACCTGTACCGCCTAGCCCGAATAGAGTCTTGATGTCCTTTGCCGCCGGATTCAACTGTTTAATCTTGCTGTTATAGGTATCCGCCACGTACAGCGTGTTATTATCATCGCCGCCGACCACTGCCAGCGTATGCTGCAAGCGTGAGTCACCCAACTTACCATCCACATCACCAAACCCGAACAGATCATTCTCGGTCGGGCCGGCTAATGTCGTCACCTTGTTGGTATTGAAGTTCGCTGCGCGGATGCTGCTCGACTCCGAGTCGGCAAAATACAGCACATTGTTCTTCCAGTACAGACCGCTTGGTTGTGCCAGTTCAGCGCTGTACAAATCCCCGTCCAACAAACCCTCTCTGCCGTCACCGATGATCGGGCCAACCGAGTCGTTATCTAATGACAGCGCCCAGATTTGATGCGTACCCGCCATCGCGATATACAGGTTGTTGTTGTCGCCAAATGTGACATCCCACGGGCTGCTGAGGTCAGTTTTGAGCGGCAGGCCGGAAGTACGGCTGTAACCCTGCTTGCCTGTTCCAGCAATCGTGCTGACCGTACGCGCTTTCAAATCAACCGTGCGGATAACATGATTATCCGTATCGGCTACATACAGAAGACCGTCCTTGATAGCCATCCCCTGTGGTTTGCTGAAGGTGGCTTCGTCATAACCACCATCATTTAAGCCAGAGCCGCCTGTGCCAATTACATCTAACACCTCATATGTGTTCAGGTCAGCCACCACCAAACGATTGTGGCTGCTATCTGCGATGAACAACCGCCCACCGGCTGCATCCACCGCCACTTTACCGGGGAAAGCCAGTGCTGATGGAGGCTGTGCCTCACTTTCCAGCTTGATCGGCAGCGGTTCGCGCTTGATTTCACCCAGCGTGTCGAATTCAGCGATCATGCCACCGATTACTTCTTCAAAAGCCTCCAACGGAATTTCGCCTGCCTGCACCGCGAACAGGTTGCCGCGTGGATCAATCACCACAAAAGTAGGCCATGCATTCACGCCATACGGTGAGTAGGCTCCCCATACCGTAAAGTCTTTGTCGTTGATAACCGGATGTTTCAGCCCGTAACGCTCGACTACCTGCCGGATGTTGGTGGTGTCGCCCTCATTGGCAAACTTTGCCGAATGGACACCGATCACCGCTAACGCATCCCCATATTTTTGTTCCAATTGGTCAAGAATAGGCATCATGTGGATGCAGTTGATGCAGCCGTATGTCCAGAAGTCGAGCAGCACCACCTTGCCCTTAAGCTGTTCTAGCGTCAGCGGTGCGGCGACATTCAGCCAATCCACGCCTGTTGGGATCGCCGGAGCAGGATAACCCGGATCGCCCATAAAGGACTGTGAGCCGTTGTCCTGTGCATAGACCCATGTGCTGCCAACGAGAAGCGCCGCAGCAACAAGCACTATTCCGATAAAGTATTTTGTTTTCATCACTGGTATTCCTGTAAATCGTTATTGCTGGATTGTAGCAAGCAAATCTAAACAAAGTATGAACAGGAAAAGAGCATTCTCATTGTCTGCCGCATAAAAAGAGTATAAACACTTATCACTTTAGCTAGCATCAGCCCTTCAAAAGTGCTACAGTGGAATTCAGTTTGAGAGATGAGGCCATATCATGTTAGAACAATTTGCCGAGTTCAGCCGTCCGGTGTTGGACTTCCCCTATATTCGCCGCACCCGTCGTAATCACGGATTGGAACACGCCACCATCACCCTGCTGACCCCGCGTGGCTATCGGCTGTCCGGTCGCAGTGATGACAGCGGTTTCGTACTCTTGGGTGAAGTGCCGACTGAGGCCGTTGAGAAAGCATCGGCGGATGCCCTCAAACGCATGAAAAATGGCGAGCATCAATTAGCGGTGCATCCTAACTGCGGAACGAATCTGGTCACAACTGGTTTTCTGGCGAGTACGGTGGCTTTCCTCGGTATGGCAGGTAGCAGCCGCAAAGATGCCTGGAACCGTTTCCCTTACGTCAGCACGGCGATGATGGGGGTCATCCTGTTTGGCCCGCTGTTGGGTATGAGCCTGCAACGGCACTTTACCACCGAAGGCGATCCCGGTGATCTTGAAGTCGTAAACGTCACCCGCCGCGAAGTAACCACACCTTGGGGTGGCAAAATGATCGTCACCCGCGTCAATACGCAGGCTGGGTAATTAAAGAAGGAATTGTAAAATGGTGACCATTCACCCCATTGACACAATCATGTCAGACCCAAATAAGCGAGGCGGACAACCCATTATCGCCGGTACGTCCATTCGCGTGACCGATGTAGTTGCCAGTCATATTTATCGTGGGCTGCCTGCTGAAGAACTAGCTGTTAATTTTATGCTTGATATGGGACAGGTATATGCTGCACTAGCCTACTACTATCAAAACAAATCCGATATGGATGCCCGGATGCGGGCGGATGCTGCCGAAGCCCAAAATTTACTTACCGCGTTTGAAGCCGAAGGAAAGCTGATTCGTGTCGAGTAATTTGAGGTTTTATTTTGACGAAAGTGTAGAATTAGCGGTCAGTGAACAACTTCTAGTAGGTGAACTTGATGTAGTTTCTGCACATAGTTTGGATAAACTTGGCGATAAAGATCCTAATCACTTGCGACGAGCATCCGAAATGAATCGTGTACTGTGCACGTATGATACTGACTTTTTGAAATTGGTTGTTGAATTCCCACAACACAGCGGGATCATATTTGCCCAAGCCCAAAAGGCATCCATTGGCGGTTGGGTTCGCGAGATTAGAGCTTTACACGCTCGTCTGACTGCTGAGGATGCTATAGGACAGGTGATTTTCTTATCAGCGCGTTAAGTCATAAAAAAGGGTAAAGACATACTATGGCACATGACCTCAACAAAGACGAACATATCCTCCGCGAAACCATCATGCACTCGCCCGTAATCGCCATCGTCGGGCGTTCCGATGACCACTATTACACCAGCTATCAGGTTGGCGAATATCTCATTCAGGAAGGCTACACAGTTTATAACGTTAATCCCAATCTGGATGACATTGATGGCGAAGCGGTTTATGCCTCACTTAAGGATATTCCCGAAAAAGTTGATATTGTAGATGTCTTCCGTCGTTCGGATGCCTTCCCAAAAGTCGTGCAGGAAGCCATCGACATTGGTGCTAAAACCGTTTGGGGGCAGCTTGGGGTCGAAAATGATGACGCGCGGCTGCTCGCGCTGGGTGCAGGTTTGAACTTCGCCCAGAACGTCTGCCTGCGTACAGAACACGAACGTCTGTTTAAAGGTTTACAGCAGGGATAAGTATGGCAGCACAAGCTCCGAAAACATTCTATATCCTACATGGCGACGATGACTTCAGTTTGGAGCAAGAAGTCAGTGCTTTGCGTGCCAAAATGGGCGACGACAACGGCGACCTCAACACCAGTGAATTCGATGGCGCAGCTACCAGCGTGGCGGAAATCCTTGCCGCAGCCTGTTCCTATCCATTCCTCTCGGATAAGCGGCTGGTCATTGTCAAAGATATGATTAGTTGGATTACCCGCAAAGGTGCGGGTGAAACGGGCAAAAAAGCGGTCGAGCAGTTGACAACGGCTTTGCCGACCTTGCCCGATTGGACGCGTCTAGTCTTTGTCGAGCGCCAAACGTTTACCGATAGCAATAAGCTGGTCAAGCTGGCGCGTGAGTTGGATAATGGCTACGAAAAAGCATTCAGTGCGCCCAAAGACAGCACCGGATGGATACTTCGCCGCGCCAAAGACGCTTACGCCGCCGATATTCAGCCACAGGCCGCTGCTGCATTGGCCAGTGTCATCGGTAATGACCTGCGCCGTGCCGATAATGAACTCATCAAACTTATTAGTTATGTGGATGGTGCTCGCCCGATTACCGAGGCGGATGTCTCGCTCCTCACACCGTATATAGCCGAGGCTGAAATCTTCAAAATGGTGGATGCGCTGGCGGAAGGGCGCGGTGGCGAAGCCCTTAAAATGCTCCACCGTCTGCTGATGGAAAAAGACAACGATCCCTTCAAAATCTATGGCATGATTATTCGCCAGTTCCGGCTGCTGTTGACCGCCAAAGAATTTTTAGTGGGTGGTGGCTATCCAACTGCCATGAGCGAAGAACTACATATGAATCCCTATGTCGCTAAAAAAATGGCACAGCAAGCCCGCGCCTTCAGCCTGCCACAGCTGGAGCAAGTCTACCGTGCGCTGTTGGATAATGACATCCGCATGAAAACCGGACGCATCGAACCGCGTCTGGCGCTGGATTTGCTGGTGGCAGGTTTGGCGCGATAGGTCACATATAGATAAAGTGACAATCTCAATCCGTATGCAGGCACACCAGTGGCGCGCTCCATTCATGCTTTAGCAACAAGGTTTGTAAACTCGAACCGTTTGCGATTGACAATTATTGAACTTTTGTTCTACAATGAGGTGTGTAAATTCTGTCTTTTTTGCGGGAGGTGTCCTATGTATGTGGTTCAATCTCGACTGAAATCATCCGCAAAATCAGCAGCGGTAGACACTTCTGCCAAAGCGGTGGTATTGAGGGAGCCTTTCGCGTCATTTGTGTCATTTCAGCAGCTTTGACTGACCATCCCGCCGACCTAAATTGTCCTTTCAGCGGGTACTAGCGAGCCTTCCGCCTGCCAATTCAGCGGAAAGTATGCAACATTTGCAACATTTGCTGGATATGCTGCATTGAGTCTAAAAATGCAGCATATCCAGCCCTTATCTCTGTTTGACCTTTGGCATCCTTTACCAGCAAAACTGATTGGTAAAATGCCCGTCATCGAAAGGCAATAAAAAGGCGAGTCGGTTTCCCATACTCGCCCCTGCTGATGTCTTAAACTCGGAACTTTTCCGGTTTACTTCCGTCGTTCATCGACCAGATCAATCGCTTTCATGAGTACCGACAAACCCTGCAACACATCACCACTGATATGCAGCCGTATCATCCGTCGCTCTTTACTCCGCAGCGCTTCCAGATCACCTGTGGCCTGTGCTGATTTCAACACGCCAAAGGTGAACATCTCGCCCGGAATATCAACATCTTCGGCCTCATCATAAGTAATCTGGATGAAGTTGCCGTTTGCAGGCCCGCCCTTGTGGAATTGTCCGGTGCTATGCAAGAAACGTGGCCC
>JBBSBS010000311.1:0-8049 GCA_038251045.1 Aggregatilineales bacterium
ATGCGGATGATTGGTTTACCCTGTGTTTCCAATACATCAATTTCAACATCCAGCCGTGGGCTAATCATGCGGCTGATTTCCTGTTGCAGCAGGTCAACACCTTCTTGCGGGCGCTCAACACCGTTGGGTGGGCGCTTGGGGTCGGGCGATAAACCCACATAAGCTGTGCCGCCGTTGGTGTTGGCGAACGCGCACACATCCGCGATGATGCTGTATAGTCGTCCACCCGCCTTGGTCATACTTTCATTAAACGACTGTACCAGCGACGCGCCTTCTTCCCGTGCCGCCTGAATATAATCCAGTGGTTGGCGGCTGGGGTTATAAGGACGCGTTCGCGAAAAATCTGTCCCTTGGAACATATCCAGCAGCGCTTCAAAGGTACGCTCTGGCAGCATCACTTCCGTCACCCGGTCGCCCACACCCAGATGCACATTCTTGCTGGTCTTTTCCGTAGTCGGCACTGCGTTCAAACGGTGCGCATCCGACCCCTGTATACAGCGCATCCGTCGGTCGTAGCCTGATTTTGTGCCATTGAAGAAGCGTTCGGTGCTGTTACGGTCTTGTTTGCCCAGATCAGTCACTTCTAGCGCGTGCAAATGACGGTCTTGCGTATAAGCGATGCGCGTTTGCCCGCCAAAATCGAAGCCGCGCATGGCGACTCCATGTGTGCTGTTGACATGGGCAGCAATGCAAATGCCCCCCGCTTCGTTGATCGTTTCGTAGGATGTCAGCACATCAGCCGATGCACCCACCTCCGAGTTGCCTTCGTCCAACACATGCGCCGGTACATTCAAACTCATGAGTAAATGCTCAATCAGCCGTACCGGAGTTGTGGGCGAAAAAATACCCAGAATGTGGAAGCCGAAAGTAGCCGTGAACTCGAAACCCGGCAGCACCAGCACTTTTTCCAGCAGTCGTCTGTATTCCGCCAGCCGCTTCAGTTCGTCTGGTTGCGCCCGTCCCAGTCCTTCGATATACGTAAGCTGCTCAATATCGCGCATCATTCGTGCATAACCGGCCACCGAATTGTGGTCAGTGAACGCGATAATATCGATGCCTCGAAATTCAGCCTTGCGTAGGATGTCTAGGTAAGTTGTATTAGGTTCTTGGTAATCAGCCGAAGCAGCGGTGTGCAGATGCAAATCCATCCGGTACCACTGATTGCGCGATTTTTTGCGGGATGACATATCGTTTAAGATTCTTTATTCATTTCTAGAAAGGATACTATAACTCATTGTTTGAGTAGCGGCATTAAAGAGGTGATGTAATCGTCCAAACAGGCAGGGTCGCCTTTTTCAGGCAGCAGGACAATCGAGTCTGCGCCAGCTTCTGCCAGTCGGTTAATACTTGTTGCGGCTTGTTCTGGTGTGCCGGATGCCGACAGTTCATCCAGCCACGCTTCGGGCATTCGTTCCGCAGCGCCTGCTGCACCGAAATCACGGTACAACGTCGTCGCTTCTTCTGCAATCCCCAGCGGTTCCAGATGCGGCCTTGCCCAGCTCAGGGTTTCGCCCAGCACTTTTCGCATCTTTTGTCGTGCGGCGCTGCCATCTCTGTCGACTCTCGAATGTACAAACACCGCCAGATGGTTATCGCTGCGACCGCTTTCAGCCATGCCAGTGTCGATCTGTTGCCGCGCCCAGTGCACATAAGCCGGTGACGACATTTCAGTCAAAATCGTGCCATCGCCCACTCGTCCTGCCAGTTGCAACGACTTTTGGCGAATACCCCCGATGTACAGCGGCGGTACGTGCTTTGGGATCAGTTCCAGTTTGACCTTGTCCAGATGCACATGGTCGCCCTGCATCGAAACAGTTTGTCCCTCTAGCAGCGCCCGTATCGCTGTTACTGTTTCTTCCAGCGCTTTCATGGTCGATTTTGGTGCAGCGCCGATCTGTTTCATCCACACGTCTACACCGTGTCCATAACCCGGTATAAACCGTCCCGGATACAACTGCGCCAGAAAGGCCAGTTCCATCGCCGCGAATAACGGGTTGCGTCCTGTTGCCGGCATCAACCCAATCGCTACTTTCAACCGTTTGGTTGTTGCCAACACTGTTGCTGCCGAAGTCAATGCGCCTGCCCAAAAGCAGTCCTCGAACAACCACAATTCATCAAACCCGCTTGCTTCCGCCCGCTGGGCATAATCAACCAGCATCTCCGGCGGGAAGCTCGGATGGAAAATAACGCCTAAAGATGGTTTCTTCATAATAATAATGATCCAAAATGATGTGCTAAGATTTTTACGGACAGTTTTGGTTTTTGATCCCCTTATCAAACAGTCTCAAGAGGACGCACCAAGAAGGATTACACCCTGCCAATAATTACCGCTTGTGCCATGCCGTCAGGATTTCCGCCTCGCGCTCTAATGTGATCGCTCTGGCTTGTACACGCTCCATCAGCGTCTCGCGCTTAAACCCCTCTGCGCGTAGCCATGCCAGCGTTTCGCTGATGCTCTGTTGCAGCGGTCGCTCCACGAATCCTGCCGCGAATGCCTTATCCACATTTGCCCGCATGATACCCTCGGCCTCGCTGGGAACCCAATAGCCGACACCATCAACCGGCATGACATCATGCATTTTCAGCAGTTCATCGTCAGTGTAAGTGATCGTCGTGGCTTTGCCCGTTGCCTGCACGACCGTATCCAATACGTCATGCATAGTCACGGGTCGTCCCGTTAGGTTATATGCACCGTTATAGCCATTCTCGACCGCTTTCAACAGCCAATCGGCCATGTCACGCGCATGAATAACCTGTACACCTTGTTCAGGGCGACCTGCTGCCCGTTCACCCTCATGGTCATAACGCCACAACAACCCCGGCAGCCGCGCTGCACTGTCATATGGGCCAATGATAAATCCCGGTCGCGCATTCAATCCCCGCTCGCCGTAGATCTCACTAACCACATTTTCACAGGCCACTTTTAATGCACCGTAGTGCTTGGCAATATCTTCGCTCAGTGAATCATCCAATGTATGGAGTGCCGCGTTTTCATCAGCATTATCCGAGTCCACGTAGACCGATATGCTGGAAATGAATACATAACGTCCGACCGAGTCACGCAGTAAATCTGCCGATTGGCTCACGATGCGTGGCAAATACCCGCTTGGGTCAAACACCACATCCCATTTTCGGCCTTTGAGTGCATCGAGCTTGCCGTCTCGGTCACCCCTCAGCGCTTCTGCTTCAGGATAGAGGTTCGGCCCCGTTTGTCCTCGGTTAAAAAGCGTTACCCGGTGTCCAGACTCAAGCGCCGCTTCCGCCAGATGCCGCCCCACAAATTGGGTGCCGCCAAGAATCAGAATATCCATTTACGCCTAAAGCCCAAGTAGACTGTTGAAAAGTGGCGCAAGATCACTCGGCTCGAAAGGCTTTATCATGAAATGATTGACCCCCGCATCTTTGGCTTCATCCTCAACATCCAAACCGGAGGCCATCACAATCGGCGTATTGGCAAATATCGGATGCACGCGCAGTTGACGCACCACATCCACCCCATCCATATCCGTCAAGTGATAATCCATCAGGAAGATGTCCGGCTTATCTTTCTCAGCAGCCGGTAGCACATCGGCTCCGCGCCCAGCTACCATGACCTTAAAACCGTCCAGTTCCAGCAGCGTTTGCAGCAGCCGTACTGTGTTCCGGTCGTCATCTACAATCATTACTAATGGCACGGTCATCTCCCTGTCAAATGATCAGCGTTTGGAAATAGTACGTTGACCTTGATTGCTAGTTCTCTCACACTAACTTGCTTTCCACAATGGCTTGATGAACAAACCTTCAGGAAATCCCCTCTCTATGAAATGGAGAGGGGACTTAGCAGTGAGTATGGTTGAAACAAGCAGCTAACAATCAGAGTCCCTACGCTGAATATACACTACTTTTTCGCCTTGCGCCCATTTTTTGCGATGGCTTTAGGTACTAGCGCCGCCTCCAGCACATCATCGACATGCTCTGCCAGCACAAACTTGAGCTGCTTACGCACATCAGCCGGTAGATCATCAAGGTCGTTTACATTCTTCTTCGGAATGATGACCGTATCAACCCCGAACCGGTGCGCTGCCAGTATTTTATCTTTGATGCCGCCGACCGGTAACACTTGTCCGCGCAGCGTGATTTCGCCCGTCATTGCCACATTACTCCGCGTCGCCCGTCCGGTGATGAGCGAGGCCAGTGCCGCTGCCATCGTTACACCTGCCGACGGACCATCTTTGGGCACAGCCCCCGCCGGAACATGAATGTGGATGTCATTCTTCTCGAAGAAACCTTGGTCGATGCCAAAATCATCTGCCTTCGAGCGGATGTAACTCAGTGCCGTCTTTGCACTTTCCGCCATCACGTCACCCAGTTGTCCGGTGTATTGGAAACCCTTACCACCCGGCATCCGTGCCGCTTCGACGAATAACACATCGCCGCCTACCGGTGTCCACGCGAGGCCAGTTGCCACACCCGGCATATCGGTGCGTTCTTCGATTTCTTCTCGGTAGCCATACCGTGGCTTACCCAGTAAATCACGCACCTGCTTTTCCTTGATAACCACCTTGCGTGTCTTACCTTCTGCGATTCGGGTGACCACTTTACGTGCTGCCCGCCCGATCTCGCGCTCCAGCGTACGTACACCCGCCTCACGGGTATAATCACGCACAATCGTCGTCAAAGCCTCATGCGTAAATTCAATTTCCTTCGGTCGCAAACCATTTTCTTTGGTTTGTCGCGCCACCAGATATTGCTCGGCAATCGCCACTTTTTCCGCTTCGGTATAACCGCTCAGTTGGATGATCTCCATCCGGTCACGCAGTGGGCCGGGGATCGGTTCCAGTTCATTAGCCGTCGTGATGAAAAACACATCACTCAGGTCAAACGCCACATCCATATAATGATCGCGGAACTCGGCATTTTGTTCTGGGTCAAGCACCTCTAGCAATGCGCTGGCAGGGTCGCCTCGGAAGTCACGCCCCAGCTTGTCCACTTCATCCAGCATGATGACCGGATTGCGTGACTCTGCCCGCCGGATTGTCTGGATCATTCGCCCCGGCATCGCACCGATGTATGTCCGTCGGAAGCCGCGAATTTCGGCCTCGTCCCGCACGCCACCCAGACTCATACGGATGAACTTGCGCCCCATCGCTCGTGCGATAGATGCCCCTAGCGAGGTCTTGCCCACTCCGGGCGGCCCGATGAAGCACAGGATAGCTCCGCGTCGTTCCCGCCGGATGCCATCATATGTCTCTGCTGCTTTCTCAATTTCTTCGGCGCGTTCGTTCCGCAGCTTGCGTACTGCCAGATATTCCAGAATGCGTTCTTTGATGTCCTTCAACCCATAATGATCTTCGTCCAACACTTTTCGTGCATGGGCGATGTCCAGATTATCATCGGTTGTCTTTGACCACGGCAGGGTAGTCATCCAATCCAGATAGGTGCGGATGACACCATATTCCGCCGCTGCTGTCGGCAGCTTGGAAAGTCGGTCGAGTTCGCGTTCGGCCTCTTTTTGCGCTTCCTCTGGCATTCCCGCTTCGGCGATCTTCTTGCGGAAGGTTTCGACCTCGACCATCTGCTCATCAGACTCGCCGAGTTCTCGTTGGATGGCCTTCAACTGCTCGCGTAAGTAATACTCACGCTGCACTTTTTCCATCTCGGTCTGGGCTTCTGTCTGGATCTTGCGACCCAGTTCCAGCACTTCCAGTTCCTTGCTCAATATGGTCATCAAACGCCGCAGCTTGGCATCTGTGCTTTCCAATTCCAAAATTGCCTGCGCGTCGCCTAATCCGATCCGTATATAGGTCGAAATCGCATACGTCAGTTGCAGCGGGTCAAGTTCATCGACATTCACCGCATTGGTAATCAATTCACTGGGAATATTCGGTACAAGGTCAGCCAACCGTGTGAACTGGTCAGCCACATTTCGCACCAGTGCCTCGACTTCAACCGTGTCTTCCATCGTCTCCGGGATCGCTGTCACCTTTGCCCGCAGATACGGCTCATTTTCCGTATACTCGTCAATGCGGATGCGTGCCAAACCCTGCACCAGCAAACGGATCGTGCCATCTGGTGCGCGGAACAAACGGTGGATCGAAGCCAGCGTACCAATCTGGTACACATCCTCTGGGCCCGGTGTCTCCATATCAGGGTCTTTGGCTGCCACCAGACCGATCAATCGGTCGCCGGCGATGGCCTCATCCACCAGCTTGATGCTGCGTGGTTGCCCGACGGTCAACGGGATGGCTGTCTGTGGATACACCACCAATCCACGTAGGGGCAAAATGGGGATAATCGCTGGGATGTCACTCTTAGGTACGCCGGTATCTTCCGATTCCGTTTCGCTGCCATCCTCGACAATTATTTCCAGCCCGGCTTTGGTCTCTTGTGGTGCATCGTCATCATCTGCAAAATACTTTGCTTTGGTCAATTCTGCTGTTCGTTTCGGTGTCATCTTTTCGCCTTTATGCATCGCCACTTACATCCACCACAGGGATGCTGCGCGACGCTTTTCGTGGGAGTTCTACAGCTAATAAGCCTGCTTCATAGGTTGCGGTTACGGCTTCACGTTCTATCGTCCACGGTAACTCCATGTCTACCTTAAAGTCGCCGAAGCCAATTTCCATCTGGTGGTAGGCAGCATGATGGTGTTCTGGTTTTCGCCTTGTGCCACTAATCGTTAATCGTCGTTCGTGCAGGCTGATGTTCAAATCATCCGTTTGCATTCCGGCGATTTCGACCAGTACCACTATCTTATCCGCCAGTTCAATTACATCCGTCGGTGGACGGTGCGTTCGGGTTGAGCGAATCATAAGCACCTGTTTCTCATCAATCATGTTAATTTTCACCGCCTTTGACGAGTTGCTCATTTCTGAGGAACATCGTGCCAAATGCGAATTACGAATTGCTGAATGGTGTTGATTAGATGCACTGCTGGTGACAATAGCTTACTGTCTGCACGTAAGAACCCTATTAGATTTTGCTAAGGCCATGCATTATATCAGATTGAGCAAAAATACGGAGCAGAAATTCACTTAAATGGTGGGGGATAAGCGACATAGAAACCTGATAAACAGGTGATAACAGGTAACATTAAGGAAACTATTACAGAAACTCGGGTTAAACAATCTAAGTGTGACTGAAGTGAACGGACTGTCAGGTAAGTGTAGATGTCCATTCCACCCACTTGCAACTGCGGAACGGCAACAGATGTGGGTGGTCAATAAATTAATTTTCACGCCAAAAGACACGTAATAGGTCAACCCATCTGGGTGACAAATGATTGCAGCACAATTTTGCCGTTCCGTACACAAAAAGTGTCGCCCGCGAACGAAATGACAGGCAGCGCCGACCATAACACGTATGCAAACTCACCATCAATATCTTGTTTGATGACCGCTAGGTTATTGGTGGCCTCCGGTGGCAGCATATTCAACGAGGCGGTGAAGAACGCACGGATATTATCCGGCCCTTTGAATGCCCTGTTGGGCGAAAATATCACTGCATCATGCGAATAATCCGCCATGATGGCATCCAGATTACGCGAAACCAGTGCCTGCACATGCTGCCCCAACACGAACACCGTAGTAAGTTGGGTATCAGTACTCATTCTCGACCTCGGGCATAATTGGTATGGTTAATCCATACCATATGCGCCTCATTTATCCCCATAAATTCGTTCTTTGTCAACATTTTATAATTATGAGATTCGTCAAGATATAAATAAGCCGCAACTTATATGTTGTAGGTGCTGTAAGTGGTCAACGCTTACCCGTTTTGTTCTTTCGGCTGGGCTTACCTATCAGAACGACCGAAACGAATAATGGGTACGACTTCCGCTGCGCCCGTGACGATTAATATTATTCATATTTTTAGGGAGTGAATTCATCGTTGAATGAACTACACCCGCAGCAAGCTGCGGGGTATCTAAAAGAGAAGCAGTTGATGAACATGAAGTTGTTGGTAACGGGCGTCTTTGCCCTGCTTTTTCACATATTCCTGGATCACACCCTCACTGGTGTGTTGTCCAACCGATGCGATAAAGTAGCCATCCGACCAGAATTGTCCACC
>JBBSBS010000312.1:0-8042 GCA_038251045.1 Aggregatilineales bacterium
CACCGGACGCAGCCACGGCCAACGCCTTGATGGGTGCAGCGATGGATGCCGGACTGCGGACGCGGGTAGTCGGTAATGCGCTGGCTTTCTCGCCGCCTTTGATTATCACCGCTGAAGAAGTCGAAAGCATCATCCAGACGATGGGTGATGTATTGGTCAAGTTGAATTCGAAATAACAGGTATGTGTCCCTACAATCCACATTGACATTTGACCCCTCGAAACCCACAATAAGCCACTATTATTCAATAAAAGTGAGCTTATTGTGCTTGTTTCACACAACATCCGGCTGCTGGGATGGTTCAACTTCTGGGCAGATTTTCGACCCTATGGGCCGATTGCCATCCTCTATTATGCGCAGGTAACCGGCTCGTATGCGCTGGGCATGAGCATCTTTTCAGCGGCGATGCTGGCACAATCAATATTTGAAGTGCCCACAGGTGTGCTGTCCGATAGAGTAGGGCGCAAAAAGACGGTGGCATACGGCGCGGTTGCCGGTGTGTTCGCTCTGACATTTTACGCCATCGGTGGAACCTATCTAGCACTGCTGACCGGTGCGATATTTGAAGGCTTAGGCCGTGCCTTTTACAGCGGCAACAATGATGCCCTGCTCTACGACACCCTCGCAGAAATGGAACAGCGCGAAACTTTTCAGGAATATTTGGGGCGAACGTCCTCGATGTACCAAATAGCACTGGCGATTTCAGCGCTGCTCGGCAGCCTGATCGCCACCATCTCCTATCAAACGGTGATGTGGGTATCGGTCATCCCGATGCTGCTGGCGCTGGTGGTCAGCCTGCGCTTGATCGAGCCGCGCGTCCATACAACCGTCAATACCAATATGTATGCCCATCTGGCGACCGCCTTTCGCAACTTCCGTCATAACCCTCGCCTGCGGACATTGAGTCTGGCATGGATCATGAGCTATGCCATCGGTGAGTCGTCGTGGTTGATCCGCTCGGCCTTCATTGTGACGTTGTGGCCTGTCTGGGCCATCGGCATCGCCCAGATGATCGGCAACGCGACCGCTGCACTAAGCTTCTACTACGCCGGACGGCTTATCAAGCGCTTCGGGGAATTTCGGCTGCTGGTGGGCGGCATGATCATCAGCGAAGTCGTTAATCTATTCGGACTGCTGGTTCCGACAGTGCTTTCGCCAGCGCTCATGGCCTCGAATTCCATTTTCTTTGGCGTGAATACCGTTTCCAAACAGAGCCTGATACAACATGAATTCAGCGACGAACAGCGGGCAACGATGGGGTCACTCAACAGTTTTGCGAGCAGCATTACCTTCGCGGTCTTCTCGTTCTTGCTGGGTGGGCTGGCTGACCGAATCGGGATTATTCCGGCGCTGGTGGCTGCCGCGCTGCTCTCGATTGTACCGATGGTACTGTACTGGCGCGTACTCCGCCCGCGTAACGCCAAAGTCATTGAAGCATCACCGAAGCCGTCGAGCGAAAGCATGTGAGAGGGCGACCAATCAGATCGCCCCGACTAACCGTTCTTGCTGCCGCTTATAACGCCCGCATCCGGTTGCCTCTGGCGTTGTGTTCGACCTCGGCTAACCCCAACACTTCAAGCAGTGGCGGAATGTACATGCCAAAGCGCCCACGCAGTCCTTTTTTCAGCCCATACCAGCCGCCAACCGGATTATCCGGCGAACGTCCCCATGCCTCAACCGTCCCTTCTTTGGCAGGTTTTTGCTCATCGGCACTGCCAAGTTCCATCCAATCACCGTGCTTCTTGAGCATCGCGTGTAAATCGTCGATGCAGCGCAGATCATAAAGCAAGGTGGTCTTGCCGACTTTGCACACCAACACGGGCGGGGTCAGCGATTCGTCCCGATGCAGCGTGTATTCGGATGTGCCGGGTGGGGTCTTTAATACCCACGGATTTTCTGGGGTTCCATCACCTTGTGCCATTTTTCCCTCCAATAATAATTATGATTTTTCGGCTTCGCGTTTCAGGTCAGCCGCGTATTGTTCAAACACCGGTTTGAAGTCGGGTAGTGAGCCGCCGATCATAGGCATCAGCAGACCGCCGATCACTTCTATCATACTGAAATCAGTCGTTCCGTCCATCTTTGCCACCAATGTGTAAGTACGAACACCCTTGAACATCGGCGCAGCGCCATCCGACCACACCATTTTAGAAGGCCGGTTGAATTCGCTGATCTTCAGCTTAAAAGTGCGGTTGGGGTCAGAAATCGATTTGAGGCTGATAGTCTCGTTCAGCCCAATGTGCCCCTCGATGCTAATAACCGTCGAATTCCATTTGGGGATGGTGGCGGCGTTGGTCAATAACGCCCAGATGACTTCCGGTTTGGCGTGGATATTGGTCGATACCGAACATGTCCGGCTCAAAAAAGTCTTTAAGCTGGTGGCTTTTCCGTCTGCTGTCGCTGTCGATTGCATAGATTAATGTCCTTTCTTAGTCGAGCAGTGGTGTTAATCGAAGAAATGGTATGAACCGACTTCTACAAGGTCAGTGACGATAGGCTGCACTTCGCAGCGGTCTTGAATTCCGGCTTGAAAATCCTTGAAGGCGGTTGACTGCGTCAGCGGATTGTCGCCAGTCTCGGTTTCGACTGACACCAGATGCATAAAGGTGCGGTTATCGGGCTGCTTGAAGGTGGCGTAACGCAAACCGGCAGGGCTGCTGCGCCGCAGGTCTTCAAATACCTTTTCCACATACTGCTGGTTTTCGTCGGCACGACCGGGCTTGACCGTATATTGAACTATCATGCGTTTCATATGAGTAGACTCCTTATGTCAATTGCATTCA
Source organism: Aggregatilineales bacterium (assembly GCA_038251045.1). GTDB lineage: Bacteria > Chloroflexota > Anaerolineae > Aggregatilineales > Phototrophicaceae > CFX2. The sequence goes on from JBBSBS010000312.1 coordinate 2,783, forward strand.
ATGTTATGACGGTAAAACTGGCGCAAAGGGTGCGGTCTACATGACAAACTTGTATACTGAAATTCAAATTGAGGGACGTTGATATGAATTTGAGTGCGGTTGACGAACAGGCTTTTGGCGCATTAGCAGAACCTTTTCGGCGGGAATTACACGTCCACTGTTACCGGATCATGGGTTCGGGGCAGGATGCCGAAGACATGGTGCAGGAGACTTTTCTGCGGGCATGGCGGCGGCGTGAAACCTTTGAAGGACGGGCTTCGCTGCGGGCATGGTTGTATAAAATCGCCACCAACAATTGCCTTGATGCGCTGGAAAAACGCGCAAGGCGCGTCGTGCCGTTCACGCGCCAAGCAGCCTCGACGCTCGACCAGCCGATTCCGCCAGAGGTCAACGAAGCCATCTGGCTCGAACCATTTCCCGATGAACTGCTGCCAGCCGATGATGCCCAACCCGATCAATATTATGCAGCCCGCGAAGATATTACACTGGCATTTATCACGGTGCTCCATCTGTTACCACCGCGTCAGCGTGCCGTACTCATCTTGCGTGATGTGCTGGAGTGGGAAGCCTCCGAAGTAGCGGATTTGTTGGGGGTAACAGTAGCCTCGGTCAAGAGCGCTTTACACCGTGCTCGCACCACGATGGCTGCCCACAAACGGGCGAATCTAGAAGGGGTTGCCCCGCAGCAGTTGGATGCAGACCGCCAATCGCAGCTAGCCGATTATGTGGCGGCGTGGCAAAACGCCGATGTAAATGGGTTGATGGCGCTGCTGCGTGAGGACGCGACCTTCAGTATGCCACCGATTCCATCTTGGTATCAGGGACGGGCGACCATTGGCGGATTGGTGGGGAAAACCATCTTCGCAGGCGATGCGGCTGGACGCTGGCGCTTGCTCCCAACCCGCGCCAATGGTCAGGTCGCCTTCTGTTTGTACCGCCTTGACGCGGCGCAGGGGATATATACAGGTTACGGCGTTCAAGTGCTAACTTTCGGGGAAGGTCAAATCGCGGACATCATCACCTTCCGCAATCCGGCGCTGGTGGCCTATTTCAAGCTACCGCCAACGGTAGCGATATGAGGCGGGACTTGCTCCCCGAATGGATTGCTCTTGCCTGTTGACCTATCAGTATTTACGATTGACTGGTACGCCGCACGTCTTCAACTTCCCAATCGTCGTGTTCAACCAATTCGCCATCGTCGCTGAGTTCCAGTCGTTTAGGCTTTTCGTACGTGGAAACAGCATCCCGCAGTTTGGCGATTTCACCTTCGATGTCATTATCACGTGAATGTGCCATCGCCGTGACGATAGTGTGCAAAGTGAACACCCCTCCCCACGCCATGAAAACCGCCGCCGCTATGTTCACATAGAAAGTTTCACTCAAAAATATCAGTGCCGCCAACAAAAGAACCAGTATGACCAGATCAACACCCCAGATTGTCCAACGGCGGTTTCGCTGGTCGATTTTCCGGCGGGCAATATCATAAAGTTCCTGATCAGACATAACACTTCCTCACACTGTTCGTTTATTTACTCTACGCAAAAAAGGCGCAAATGTTGCATCTGGAATCGTAGGAGCAGGTTAGCGGCCTGCCCCCATGACGATAACATTACCCTCTATTTTCAGGTAGCTAGCAGAAGTCTCCTAACCCCTAAATAACCTGCCCGAAAGCGATGTCGTGATCTTCCAAATCCTGCACGCCGAATTCCCTGACACCGTGCGGCGCAGTATACAGCGAGTAATCAATGATCGCGCCGCTGGCCTGAAACTCCGCATAGATCGCCTCGACATCATCAACCCAGAAATAGACATTCCACATTTTATCGACGATTTTCCAGTTAGGAATCACCGTGTGGTCGGCATCAACATGCGCCAGCATCACCGTGAACGAATCGCGCTTGACCATCGCAAAATACGGGGGTTCGCCAAAGAATTTTTGATCGCTAAAGCCCAGCTTATCGCCCCAATAAGCGGCTGATTTCAGCACATCTTTGACCAGCAAAATCGGAGCACTCGCGGTAATCTTCGCTTGAGTCATATCAGCCAATCCATCCTTGCCACTGCTGCGGCATAACCTTACCCATCGCTTTTAGATAAACGGCAATCTTGCCGTAATAGATCAGCAGCGCCTCACGGTAGATGTGAAGCTGCGCGCCGACCGTAACAGGAAACCCGCGATCAATCGTTTTGTTGAGTTCGTCGTCGGACAAGCCCTCCATCGTGATCTTCAGTTGGTCATCGAGCTTGCTATACAAGGCCCTCAGTTGGCTGACACTTCCAGTTAACCCCGGCTGCGGATTTTTATACGACCAATCCTGTTTCAGCAGCTTGATCGACCCGATGTACGAACTTTCGACATCAGCCATTTCGCGGCAAATTTCACCGAGGGTCGGGTTCGTGCCACCGGGCGTAAACGCCAGATCGGCATCGCTGAGGATGTCCATCAGTTGCTCGCGCATGATCTGGGTTTCGTGGTACATCTCGCCATGTTGCTTCATAAAAACGTTCATCTTGTCCTCCTTCTAGGATCAGATTAATCGCCATTCCAAAGTTATAACTGCGGATTGTGAACAACCGCTGCCAATCCGAGAAACGCGCCATAGCGGGCGGCGGCTTCGCTCAACACGTCAAGCTCATCAGGGCGCAGCGGACGGAAAAGTTCGAGCGTAATATCCACGCTCTTTTTCTTGAGCGCCCGCTTCCATGTGCCGATGATCCGGCCTGCGCTGACGATGGTTGACATGAACATCCCATTGCCACCGGGGCAGATAGCATCCGCAAACTGCGCATCAAGTACAGCACTGCGATCCTTATACCCCAGCACGAATTCGTCAAATCCCGGCAGCAGATACAGGTCGTGTTCGGGTGGCTGCGCGCTTTCGGCGGAGAGCCAGTAAGATTGACCGTCAATGATGTCCTCGACCAATTCGGATTTGATGGCCTCCAACGCCGCCCGCGCTTCGGAGATGAGCAAACCCGACCAGTTGTTGAAATCCGCCAGTGTCGCCGGGCCATGACTGATAAAGTAACGGCGCGCGAGTTGCGCAGCCGCTTCGTCTTTTGGCAAGGTTTTACCGGCATCGAGTGCGAGAAATGTCGTCACATTGCGCCGCATTTCACCCTGATACACCCGCCGTTCAAGACCCGCCCGCTGTAACAGATACACCCCGCGCTGTCCGGCGGTCGAGATGCCACTCGCTTCCAGAATGGTGAACAACTCGCTGCGGGTCAGGTGTTTGCCGCCATCCACTGCTGCCGCGATAACGTCCACAGCCTGCAATAAGGTCGGCTCGTCCAGTTCAAGCTGCTTATAACGAAAGGCGTTACCCGCAATCTGACGCGGCGCAACCAACCCGACCAGCCAATGAATATCAGCAGGTGCGACGTAATGCAGTGTGCCGCGCAAAGCCCATGTGCGCATGATCGTGCCCTCGGCAATCGCCTGCTCAATGTCCACATCAGTGCTGTTGGGTAAACGCAAACCGAATGCCCATTTCGTGCCAGCATAATCCTGCCCCTGCATCGCGCCCAGCCATGCCACCACTTCTCCCGCGTCTTTGAAAGATGGGTGGGTGATGCGCTGGTGATACAAACGGCTCAAGCCAGTGATTGACGGACTGAATACCACGCGACTCTCCCTTATCATTTGGTTTGCAGCAGGCCATATTTCACCATTTTACACAGCCCACATTATAATGCATATTCGCCGGATAAGCGAACAAAAATTCGCTTTCATGCCGTGCAAATCTCACAAAGCGCGTTATACTTTTGTGAAATGAAATGGGTTATTAGAAAGAGTAATCGTCATGTCTGCACTTAATCCACAACGCACGCTCGAAGAACTGAAAGAATTACGCGTCCTGACGGCGGACGAAAACGGGGCGCAGCGTATCGCATGGACCGATACATGGGCCAAAGCACGGGCATGGATTCGCACCAAAATGGAACAACTGCCAGTGACCATCGAAACCGATGAGGCCGGTAACGTCTGGACGACGCTCAAGGGCGTGTCCGAAAAAGAAGTCATCATCGGCGGGCATATGGACTCGGTCACCAACGGCGGCTGGTTGGATGGCTGCCTGAATGTGCTGGCGGGTTTGGAAGTCATGCGGCGGGTTGCCAGTGAAGGCACACCACCCATCACCCTGCGCTTAGTCGATTGGGCGGATGAAGAAGGCTCACGCTTCGGACGCAGTTTGCTCGGTTCAAGCGCCTGCTCCGGCACGCTCGTGCCCGATGAAGTCCGCGACTTGAAGGACAAGGACGGCATCCGGCTGGAAGATGCGCTGGCAAACTTCGACGTGAACCTCGATATGGCGACGCAATCGCACAAGCAGTTGAAGAATGCCAAAGCCTATCTGGAACTCCACATTGAGCAGGGGCCGGTGCTGGAAAGTATGGGTTTGCCCTTGGGTGTAGTGCAGGGGACAGTCGGCGTAGAGCGTCACGCCATCCAGTTCGTCGGGCAGGAAGCCCACTCTGGTTCGACACCGATGGACAAACGCAAGGACGCGCTCGGCGGGGTGAGCAAGCTGCACCTCGACATCCGGCAGATCGCCAAAGCACACAAGGGCGTGGGTACGGTCGGGCGCGTGGTGACCCATCCCGGCATCGTGACGGCAGTCGTCGGGCGCGCCGATATGACCCTTGACCAGCGCCATCTGGATGCCAGCGAATTGGCAGCCATGCTGAACGAGGCCAAAGCCGCCAGCGAACGCATCGCCGCCGAGGAAAAAATCGAGGTATCGTGGAGCAAATTGTGGCAGATTCAACCGCTGCCCTTCCATCCACACCTGATCGAATTGTGTGATGAAGCCATCAAGGAAACGGCAGGGGCATCACACCAGCTTCCCAGCGGCCCGCTGCATGATGCCGCCGAGATGGTGCGGGCGGGTGTGCCGACGGTGATGATGTTCGTACAGAGTTTGCGCGGCATCTCGCACAACAAAATCGAGGACACCAAAGAAGAACACATTATGCAGTCGGTAGAAGCAATGGATCGGCTCACCACCAAAACGATGGCGTGGATCGCGAGTCAGTAGGGAAAACGCCCAAGATACACGGGGAGCACATATAGGTGCTCCCACCGTTCTCCCCTTCCTCCCTGCCGACTACCCCCAAAATGAACCGTACTCATATTTTCGCTGGCTCCGATGTCTTTAATCAGAGCCAGTTTTTTCAGATTTCGTATTCGTCGAGGAGGCGCATGTTAGGGCCGCCAACTTGCATACCAAGTGGCGTGGCGCGATCTTTCGGTTCC
>JBBSBS010000313.1:0-8042 GCA_038251045.1 Aggregatilineales bacterium
CGGAAGTCGGGTAAGTTCAGCCCCATATCGGCACTGACAACACCAACCAGTGTTACCAGTGGTAAGTCTAAGCCTTTTGCGACCATCTGCGTGCCGATCAGAACATCGGCTTTGCGGTCAATAAAGCGTTGTAAGAATAGTTCATGCGATTCAGGGTCGGAGGCGGTGTCGGCATCCCAGCGAAGGGTACGGGCTTTCGGGAACTCGGCGTGCATGGCGGCCTCGACCTGCTGTGTGCCTGCGCCGAAATATTTGATGCGGCGGGAACTACATTCGGGACAAATGCGGGGCTGCGGCTCTTGAAAACCGCAGCGGTGACAGCGCAGGGCTTCCCCTTCGCGGTGGAAGGTTAGCGGTGTATCACAGCGGGGACAGGTGGCGACATAACCGCAATCGCGACAGAAAACATAGGTGGCTTCACCGCGACGGTTGATAAACAGGATGGCCTGTTCTTTGCGCTTCAGGGTTTCGGTAAGCTCATTTTGGAGGGCGTAACTGAAAATACTGGTGTTGCCATCTTTGAGTTCTTCGCGCATGTCTACAATTTGTACGGGCGGTAGATCAATGGACATGGCATCGGCAGCGCGCGCAGGATAATAGAGGGCATTCACGCCGGTGCGCTCGGATTGCTCTAAAATGCGGACACGATGCCCCATGATGCGGGTGGGCAAAATGAGCGACCGCAATTCACGTCGGCTGGCTCGATAAACAGTTTCCAGATCAGGGGTTGCGCTGCCCAAAATGAGTACCCCGTTGTTCTGGCGCATCATCTGTTCGGCAACATCGCGGGCATGATAATACGGAGGGGGTATAGGTTCAGACTGTTTGTAGCTCAGATCGTGTTCTTCATCAAGGATGACCAAGCCGACATCCGGCAGCGGTGTAAAGAGCGCCGAGCGTGCGCCAACTACAATTTGTATCAGTCCTTCGCGGGCGCGCCGCCACGTATCGTAGCGTTCGCCTTCACTCAATTTGCTATGCAAGATAGCGGTTTGACCGGGGAAGCGGGCAGCGACGCGGCGAATGGTCTGAGCCGTGAGGGCAATTTCAGGCACGAGGTAGATTGCACCACGCCCCTGTTGCAGTGTTAGCTCGATGGCTCGTAAATAGATTTCGGTCTTGCCGCTGCCGGTCACACCATGAAGCAGGAACAAACCGGGGGGGCGATCATCAGCCGCTTTTCCCCAGCCCCAACCTCTAATGTGTTCTTCAATGACCTTCCATGCTTGCGCTTGTTCGGGAGTGAGAGGCGGGGGCATGTTGGGCACAAAATCTTTATCCGCCAGCGAGTCACGCCACGTTTGTTTCTCGCCGAGCAAGATCAACTCATCTTCTTCGAGTTTTTTGAGGTCGGCTAACTTTGCGCCAGTTTGGGCATAAACCCACTGGACTTCAATCGGCTCGGACTGACGCGCCAGAACGTGAAGGACGTGGAGTTCGATCTCTGCCTTTCGGAATTTGATGACTTCGGGCAAGACTGCTTCACGCGGGATTGTGAGCATGACGGTTGCAGGGAGTTTTTTGCCGGGGCGATCAATTTTAATGAGTCCGGTTTCCTCAAGTTTCTTGACGGTTGCTTCGGTGGTATCAGCCGCTTCGGTCACTTGATAGACAAAGGGTTCATCAACAGGCATCGCAGCAAGGGCTTCGAGAATATCAGCCTGTTTAGAGTCACGACCGAGATGGCGCATGACATTCGGAATCTGGTCGGGATGAATTGCCAGCAGCGCCGTCTGAATAGTGCGCGGTTTGACACGCGGCGGGGTGAGGATGCGCTCGACATCGACAATGTGCTCTTTTGTCAGCGACTCAACGGCGGGTCGCCAATGTTGACCTTGCAGCGATTTATTGACTTCCAACCGTTTGCCGGTCATGGAACCGCGCCGACGGAGCAAATCCAGCAACTTTTGTTCGAGTCCGTCTTTGCTGGTAGCTTGGTCGTCAATCAAGGTCACACGGATGTCGCGACCACCCGTTAAGCCGGGGGGAAGCATCAACCAGAGACACATACCAATGGGCGCAAGATAGCGTTCACTCATCCAGCGAGAAAGGGCAATTTGCATGGGGTTGACGACCGGATGCGGGTCGAGAATAACCTGAATCGGTTTGGTTTGAGCGATTTCGGTACGGTCGCGCAAGGCAAGGATGATGCCATGTTGGAGAGCCGTCCCAAAAGGAACCTGCACCAACTGACCGACCTGAATTTTATCTGTCAGATCGTCGGGAACAGCATAATCAAAACTTTGACTGACGGCAGCATTGACCGCGATTTCAGCAAACATGAGAGACCTGTTTAATGATGTTGGAGATGCCATACTATAACATACTGGTTCAGCGAAGTGTTCAATAAATTTGGTCGATTGAAAGCCATTTTTCCGTGAACAACCCCCACTGATTAGTTATTCAATCAGTGCTTCTTCGTTTGAGTTGAAGCATAGGGGGAGATGGGGCAATCAGGGAGATTTTCGACAATCAACGGATACGTTATAGGGATTAATCCTGTGGACTCTGAACATTCGGGTGATGACGAAGTTCATTGAGCAGATCGGTTAACTCACGGATATTGGAGCGCTGCGACGGATCGTAGGACAGTTCCACCGATTTATGGGTATGGCAGATGATTTTCATCTGTATCCAGCGACTGTGATCAGACCGTTTGGGGATATTTTTTACCGATTCGATATCACTCAACTCAAGAATTTCGGCCTGTTCACGCAAGCGCGAAATGATGTCGCGATGACGAATAATAAGACGGTCGGGGTAAAGTTCAATGTCATCAAAGATACCCGAAGCGGTGCGAAGGGGTGGGTTTTGGTGTGGGGCAAGCGAAGTCATGATACATTTCCTTTCATAACTATTCTCCCGCAATTGCAATTTGAGCATAGATCGACGATGTCTGAAAGACGTTAGAATCGAAAAAGGTAAGAATAGATCAGTACTCTTACTCTGTATTTTCTAATCTGACAACATGGTGCAAACTAGTGTGATTGCACCATGTTCATTTGAGAAACGACTTCTCGATGGCTCAAGAAATTCTCGACCGAATCTTTAATTTTTTGAGCACTATGTTGTTGGTGCGCGCCATAAGAAAGCGCCCGTGATTTGCCACTGTAGCTGATAATCACGAGCTGCGATCCATTGTCGATTAAGAATAATGATTTGTAAGTATGGATACTCTTAATCTGATCATAGGAGATAACTTCATCATGACCAAAGAGGCGCGAGATTAAGTCGGTGCGGCGGATGACGAGCCGATCCGGGTAAACTTCCAGTTCGTGGAAAAGACCTTTCGCTGTCATAACTGGCTTATTGTGATGTAGAACAGCGTTGGTAGCCATTATTGCCTCCTTTAATACACAATTTCTTAATTTGATTGTAGACGGTATACTGAACACACTTATATGCACTTCAACACTCAAATTGACTGTCATATATCACCTGTTTGATCATCAACGCAATGGTAACAGTCAATGCTGTACGGATCCCTTGTATGCGTAAAAAAACACCCCAGTTATATGTTACATTTGGTCTGCCCGGTGCGGGAAAAACTTATGCTGCGCGCTTGTTCGAGCAGTTTAGATTCACGGTACATGATGCGGATGATGACCTGCCGGAAGCCATGCGGGTAGCGATTAGCAACCAACAGCCCATCAACGATGATATGCGAGATGAATTTTTTAACCGGATTACCGAGCATGTGCATCAACTGTTAAAGAAACACTCCAAGTTGGTGGTAGCACAGACTTTCATTAAAGAAAAGTATCGGGAACGGTTCCTTGAAGTGTTCCCTTATGCCCAGTTTGTGCTGGTGATAGCCGAAGACCCAATTCGCGAATTGCGGTTGGAACGGCGTACCAACCAACCACTTGAACCGGATTACACGCGTAAGATGATCGCCCTGTTTGAAACACCCTATATCCCTCACCGTGTGATTACAAATGATGCGGACGGGGTGCTGCAACTTGAAGATCAAATTGAAACGCTGGTGAAGGTTAAAAGCTGATCACCGGCAGCTTTACCGATTTGAATTGATGAAGCCCTGTTCCAACGAACGGGGTTTTTTGTTGGTACTGTGTTCAACTCAGGATTCAGACCACACAATTTCTTCGGTATTTATACAAGTCGCAGTTTTGGCAGTAATTGCATATTAACCGCTGAATTGGCGGGCGGGAATGAGGGAGGCAAGCGCTGAACCGACACAAAATGCAGCGTGGAGGTTCAGCTGAAACCGCTGAGCGCCGCGATTGGCTGGCGTGTGTCCGCCGCGTGCCAATTGCGACATTGCAGCCGCGACTGTACGGGAGGATTTTGCGGAAAGGATGTGCCAAAAAGTCGTAAAGCCAAGGATTTCCTCAACAAGGTTCTGGCTAGCGGCGTGATTTGGATTGGTAAAATTCTGCAAGTTCGTCAATTTCGGAAGCAGGCTTTCTGTTTGCGTCATCAGTTTAGGCAGTGAAGAATGAAACTGTTTCGAGACTCTCATTGTAGAACAAAAAGGCTATCATGGTCAAGGCTTTCGAGTTCGAGTTTACAAACCAAAAAGTAATCAATCACAGCTAAAACAGTAGGCAAAATGCTCTATTTTAGGTAGTCATTTCGAGGTTACAAAATCGGCAAACATGGGTAAATGGTCACTGCCGACGAAATCCCCTTCCCATGCGCTGGTGGGTTGAAGTCCGTCACTGTGCCAGATGTAATCAATACGAATGAGCGGTGGCAAAAAGGATGGTAAACCCAAGGCGCGGGCAGCAGGCCAACTTCCGCCAAGACCAACCGCTGCATCAGCAAAACTGTCGTGCATATGGGCAGCAAGTTGGATGTAGGTCATGCTGAAATCACTGGTATTAAAATCACCCGCGACGATGTAGAGATAGGGTTCGGCGGCGAGGAAAATCAGCAGCGCGTCAATCTGGCGGTTGCGGGCGGTATCATCAAAGTTGAGTGCGTATCGCACAAAATAGTTGGTGGCAAAACGGGTAAGACGCTGGAAACGACCTCCTCCACCGGGGCTGAGCAAATGAATGTTGTAGAGCACAATCGGCTGACCATCTAGTTCGATGACATTGCGATAGATGAGCGGCATGTCGGGAATTTGAGGGTTAACCTGTTCGGAAGTTATGAAGTGAAGGCGTGAATAAGTGATGTTGACAGCAGTGTAAAGGCTGAGGCGCATGGCATCATCCTGTACAGTTCGATAAGGATACGCTTCATCCAATGCACTGAGTACGTCGTTCTGGGTATCGGGCTGAACTTCCTGCAAAAAGATGACATCCGGGTTTTGTGACGCGGCAAGAGCCGGAACACGTTCAGGCGCGATATTGAAATGTGAAATATTGCTGCTTATGACACGGAGTTTGGGCGTATTGGCAGAGGGGATCGGCAGATTTTTGGGCAAGAAACGTGGGCCGAACCAAAGCAGCGCTATGATAAGCACAGGCAGCGCATAGGCCACGGCACGACGGGAACGTGCCAGAAGCGCCATCAGCAACACGATGGGCAGCGGAATGAACAGCAGCAGGGCAAAACTGTTGAGCTGCGAGATGATCCAAATACGATCTTGAATAGTGAAACGTAACAGCAGGTACAGCGCCATGCTCAAGAGATACATAAGCGATATGGCGTTGACAAGGCGCTGCATACAAGTGGCAGAACCCGCTGGCTGGTCGGGCATGGGCGTACTCCGTAAATAGTGTCATTATTTAAGCGGAGGACGCCTTGCGAACGCCCATCATCAAAAAGGCAATTGTCATAAAAGCTATCACTTAAGTATGCTAATTAGGGGTTCACCTCACGATATGGAGACTTAAATGAGCATTATTGATTTATATGATGTTGTCGCATTATTGGAGACAATACCTGAGAAAAATTTACAACAAGGCTCAGTGGGAACAGTCATTGAAAAGTATAATGAAGATGCTTTCGAGGTAGAATTTAGCGACCATGAAACAGGAATTTCTTATGCGATGGTTGTGTTGAAAAACAATCAGTTGATGAAATTGTATTTCGCCCAACAACCTTGACACACCCATTACAATCGAATAAGATGTAGCCACAATTTATAGTCTCATCAAGAGCGAGTAAGGGTACGGCCCAATGACCTCGCAGCAACCCCTGAAGCGTCGGGAAGGTGCTAATTCCGCCAGTGAAAAAACTGGAAGATGAGTGCGGCATGTAAGAAAACTTCCAGCGCGCTCCTTCCAATATGAAGGGGCGCGTTTTGTTTTTAGGCAGTTGCACGAGGGTATGGGCATGACGGCAGTTGATCTGTTGGGATATGCGGCTTCGGTGGTGATCGTCATATCCCTGTTGATGAAATCGGTGTTGAAGCTGCGGATGATCGGGCTGGTAGGTGGGGTGCTGTTCTTCTTCTATGGCCTGCTGCTGGGATCTGTGCCTGTCGCCGGATTGAATCTGGTCAATATGTTCATCAATATTTACTTCATCCGGCAAATGCTAATGGCAAAGTCGTATTTCAAGCTGCTGGAGGTTGACCGCAATTCCAGCTACCTGAAAAGTTTCATTCAGTTCTATCAGAGTGACATCGCCAAGTTCTTTCCGCATTTTGAATATCGACCGGATCGGGTGGATATGGTGTACCTGACCTTGCGTGATTTGCAACCAGTGGGGTTGTTCGTGATGGAACGGGATGCCAGCGGACGGGCGCTGGTCAAGTTGGATTATGTGATACCGGGCTATCGTGATTTGAAGGCGGGACAATTTTTGTATCACGAGTTAGCGCAGCAGCTACCGACCCGCAATATCACGACGCTTTACAGTGTGCCGGGTGACGAGGTGCATCAGAAGTATCTGAAGCGGATGGGGTTCACAGCACTGGGTGGTGATGAGCATATTAAGTTGTATGCGCGGGGGTTGAAGGGATGAAAAGTGCCTGCTAAAGATTACTATCATGATGTAGTCATTCGTGCGCTCCTTAATGATGGATGGACGATTACAGATGAGCAGGTGAAAATCATAATTGAGGATCGCAATTTATTTATCGACATTGAAGCCACTAAACCGATTGAGGATCGAATAATTCTCATCGAGGTCAAAGAACTTGAACACGTTTCATCACCCATTGGGGCACTGGCAGCAGCGATAGGGAAATACTTTATTTATCGTACTGCCCTTGATGATGCTGGGCTTGCAACGCCGCTGTACTTAGCTGTTTCAAACCAATCATATGCAGGCATTCTTAGCGAGAAAATCGGCATACTCAGTTTGGCGCAAGGGAAAATATCAATATTGGTTTTTGATCCTGAGCGAGAGGAAATTGTGAAATGGATACCTTAAAACAAACGGTTCGAGATGTGGTTGCTGGTTATGCGGGTAAGGTACTTAACGGATACAGCTTTCTCACACAAAGTGAAGATGGAAGCGTCTATACAGTAGTGGATGTGGCGCAGGTCAAAGGTAAGCATATTTCTGGTGTGAGTTTAGTCGTGCGAATTGTGGGTGACAAGATCATCGTAGAGCGCGATCAAAACGACAAAGTGATTGTGGATGCGCTGGTACAAGCGGGGATTAAGCGCAACGACATTATTTTAGCATATGCGGGTGAGGATGTACCGGAAGTTGTGAGATAGGGATTTCAATTATGCGAAATAAGTATATGTCTGACGAGGAAGCCAAACCAATTCTTCAACATAGCGGTTTGCCTGTTGAGCTAACCTCAGATTGCATACCCTCTTATTTAAGAAACATACCATCAGCTCGTTTCTATGCGAGCGGAATAAATAATACTGGTCAGAGCTGGATTGGCATTGAAGCGTATCGCGATGCTTCAAATCATCCTGAAGCCAGTTCTGGATTTGTACTTAATCAAGATTTGTATTCAGGTTTTTATGGGACAAGTGGTTATGTAATTACCGGCCCATTCTACGATATGAATCACCATTGGACAGCCGCAATCCCTCAACATTTATCAAATACCCCTGTGATTGACACGGAGAACATAACTGAATGACGACACGCACACATGATTTGACCTACAGTAACCGACGCTATCTGGACGCGATTGACGACCATGTGGTGATCTTCGA
>JBBSBS010000314.1:0-8010 GCA_038251045.1 Aggregatilineales bacterium
CGTTTACGGCGTGTTGACAGGCTGGCAGCGCGTCACACCTGCGGCGGCAGTCATTATGACTCTGCTGATGATCGTCGGCGTGACGGCGGATTATTGGCGACCATTACTGGGTGCTAAAACCAGTGGCATGGGCTGCCGCACATCATTGGGCAGTTTCGCAGGGGGATTCATCGGCACATTTCTGATTCCGATACCGTTGGTCGGCACAGTGGTCGGGTTGGTGGCGGGGGCGCTGCTGATGGAATTGGCGCAATTTGGCGATTTGCGGAAAGCGATGGGCGCAGGACGAGCGGCGTTGAAGATGTTCGCCATTGGATACGCATTAAACATCGGAATCAGCGTGGCGATCTTTGTGGTGTATGTCGTGAGTGTACTGACAACCGGATAGCGCCATGATTGACTATCCCGCTTACGCGCATTAGGCGTTAAAATGGCAGGCACTAACCGCGAAGCCAAAGAGAAGAACAGAACGCATGAGTGCAAATCGAAAAACAGTCGTCGGCGTAATCTTCGGCGGGCGCAGTGTGGAACACGATGTGTCTATCGTCACCGGGCATCAAGTGATGCGGGCGTTCGATCCTGAACGGTATGAGGTTGTACCCATTTACGTCGACCGGCAGGGGATGTGGTACACAGGCGAGCCGCTGACTGATCTTAAGAATTTCAAAAACGAGGTCATCAGCCTGAAGGGTGTGCAGAGCGCCGTCATATCACCGAGCGTGCGCCACCACGGGCTGATTGTGAACCCGACTGCCGGACGCTTCGAGAAGGCCGAAATAAAGCGGCTGGATGTCGTTTTCCCGACGATTCACGGGTCACATGGCGAGGACGGTACCATTCAAGGGCTTCTGGAACTGGCGGACATCGCTTATGTGGGCTGCGGGGTGCTGGCCTCCGCGATTGCCAACGACAAAATCATGTGCAAGATTGTCCTCAGCCAACAAGGTGTGCCGATTGTCGAGGGCATTTCATTTAGCCGTGCCGAATGGTTAGAGTCGCCGGATAAGGTGGTAAGCCATATCGTCCACGAGTTAAATTATCCGGTATTCGTCAAACCCGCGACACTGGGATCCAGCATCGGCATCGGCAGGGCCAACGACGAGGATCTGTTACGTGCGCATATTGAGGTCGCGATCAGTCTTGACCGGCGCGTGCTGGTCGAGAAAGCAGTTGAAAACCCCACCGAAATCAACTGTGCTGTTCTGGGAGCCGATGATGACATCCAAGCTTCGGTGTTAGAGCAACCGATATCGCTAGAGCAGTTCTTGACCTTTGAAGAAAAATACACGCGTGGCGGTGAAGGCATGAAAAGTGCCGAACGCATCATCCCCGCGCCCCTCAGTGACGATCTATCCGCCAAAGTTAAGGGCATCGCGATACAAGCTTTCCGCGCCATTGAAGGACGCGGTACGGCGCGGATTGACTTCCTTGTGAAGCCCGAAACCAACGAGGTCTTTCTGAACGAGATCAACACCATGCCCGGTTCGCTGTCCTTTTACCTGTGGGATGCACAGGGAATGCCTGCCCGTGAGGTTGTGCATAAGCTGGTGGAAATCGCCCGCGACGCACAAGCCGAAAAACGCAAGAACAATTATGACTATCAAACGAACCTCGTGAATCTGGTTGAGTCACGCGGGTTGAAGGGTATTAAAGGCAGCAAAACGCGCTCCAGTTAAGACTCTGCGCGCCAATCACAAGTCAGATACACATCGCCCCTGACCTGTGCTATGCTGTATGCGATCTTTACCGTAAACCTGCTGGATGAGACTGTGCCTTATCAATCAAATGGTGGTCGCCGCAACAACGTACAACTGGGAGTCGGGCGTTCAGTTTGGGCTGGAACGCCGCCCCCTGCCATTCCTGAGCGTGCCTTAGACGGCATCCCCGGCTGTCTGGCATGGTTGGCACTGCTCTTCGCGGTCGCTAGTGCATTAGCGTTCCCCCGGATGCTGCTGCTGATTGCCGCGCTGCTCGGTTTTTATTCGGCGGTACGGTTTTTATTCGCAGGTATCGCCAATGTGATGGGACTGCGCAAGATTCGCCAATGGGAACAAACGGATTGGTACGAACGCTACCAACAGGAAGCGAACGACGAGTCGTTGGCATGGGATGCTGTTCACCACGTCGTCATTGTCCCCAATTACAAAGAACCCACTGAAATTCTACGAACCACGCTGGATAATCTGGCAGCACAGTATCAAGCGAAACAACGTATGACGGTCATACTGGCAATGGAAGCCGGGGAAGACGGCTGTGTCGCCAAGGCCGAACAATTGGTACGTGACTATGAACCGTGTTTCGCCCATCTGGTTTTCGCGGTGCATCCACGCGGCCTACCGGGTGAAATGCAATGTAAATCGGCAAACGAGGCTTGGGCGGCACGTTGGATCAAGCGCAAGTTAGTTGACCAGATGGGTTATAACATTGACCACATCTGCGTAACGACCCAAGACGCGGATACACTGTGGCATAAAGACCAGTTTTACGCGCTGACCTATTTGTTCGCGATTACGCCGGAACGCCATTTGCGCTTCTGGCAGTCACCCATCCGCTACCACACCAACATCTGGGACATTAACCCCCTCCTGCGCATCGTAAACGCCTATTCAACCGCATTTGAACTGGCCTATCTAGCTGCGCCGTGGTGGATACCGATGCCCATCTCGTCGTATTCGTTGAGTCTGAAGCTGCTGGACAACAGTGGATACTGGGATGGGGATGTCATTGCCGATGAATGGCATATGTTCATTAAGTCGTACTTCGCCCGTGAAGGGGCAGTCATGCTTGACCGGATTTTCCTGCCCTTCTCGGCTACAGCGGTAACCGGCGACACCTTATGGCAGGCTATCAAAAATCGCTACCAGCAATCGCTGCGCCATGCATGGGGCAGCAAAGAAGTCGGCTATATTGTCGCCAAAATGCTGGAACAACCGGAAGTGGACATCAATGTGTCGTTTAAGCTGCTGTTCCGCGTAGCCCACGACATTTTGCTTGCGGGCGCAGGTTGGGTCATTATTACAGCGGGGGCGCAGTTACCGTTCCTGTTCAACCCGCCGCTGTTAGGGCAGGTGCTGGCAGAGGGGTTAGGCAACCCGTCCTATGTGCTGCTCCAGCTTTCGTTTTTACTGGTGTCGATATTGGGCATCGTGTTCTGGTATCAGGATGTCATTAACCGCCCACCTCGTACACGCAAGCAAACGATTATGGAGCGCATTTTCACGCTGTTGAGTTTCCCACTGCTGCCGATATTGACGCTGATCGTGGTAGCGATTCCGGTATTGCAAGCACAAACACGGTTGATGGTGGGCATTCCACTGCGTTTCCAAGTCAGTAAAAAAATATAACCTTCGCCACTATTGGATATTAGGCTATAAAGCGCACGTATCAGTATTATCAATTTCTCATGGGGAGAATATCATGGCAAAAGTGGGATACATCGGACTGGGAATCATGGGCGCGTCGATTGTCCGCAATTTGATGAAGGCCGGACACGAACTCGTAATACACAACCGCAGCCAGAAAATTGTGGAAAAGCTGGTCAGCGAAGGTGCAACCGCAGCCCCCTCCCCGAAGGAAGTGGCGCAGCAGGTCGATTTTGTATTCACCAACCTGCCCGATTCTCCTGATGTCGAAAAAGTGGTATTGGGCGCGAACGGCATCATTGAAGGGGCGCACACCGGACTCATATACATTGACAACAGCACCATCAAGCCTGAAACAGCACGGGCAGTAGCCGAGAAATTAGCCGCCGCCGGTGTCATGGCGCTGGATGCTCCGGTCAGCGGTGGAGATGTGGGCGCAAAAAATGGCACTCTGACGATTATGGTCGGTGGCCCGCAGGCTGCCTTTGACAAAACCGTGCCGTTGTTCCAAGCGATGGGCAAGGCATGGGTACTGGTCGGTGACAGCGGCGCGGGACAAATCGCCAAAGTGTGCAACCAAATTATCGTCGGGGCGCAGATGGCGGCCTTAGGTGAGGCGTTGATTACCGCCCAGAAAGCTGGCGTTGATCCCAGCCGCGTGGTTGAGGCTATCAAAGGCGGCGCTGCCCAAATGTGGACATTGGATGTGAAGCCACCGCGCCTGTTCGCGGGCAATCGTGAGCCGGGTTTTAAGGCACACATGCAGCACAAAGATTTGGGCATCTGCCTCGATACCGGCAAAGCCTACGGCATCCCCATGCCGTTGACGGCGGTGATTCAGCAATTGTATACCACCATGTTGCAACATGGTCAGCAGGATCTCGACAACAGCGCGGTCGTCGGCGTGTATGAACAGTTGGCGAACATCAAATTGAGCGAGCCGCTGCGCCCGAAACCCGAACCGATTGATCCAGTGGAAGAAGCCGAACTGGAGTCTTTCCCCGGCAGCGACGCACCCGCGCGGTAAAACCGCGAGAAACAGGTGCTATAACCATGCAAATTACCGAGACCCTTTATGCCACTAACCGTGCTGATTGGCGGAGCTGGTTGATGGCGAATCACGCGACCGCCAAAGAAATATGGTTGGTTTCTTACTCGACATCAACCGGTAAACCGCGGATACCTTATATCCACGCAGTCGAGGAAGCCCTGTGTTTTGGCTGGATTGATGGCATCCAAAAAAAGATAAACGTTGAACAGGCGGCACAGCGTTTTACGCCGCGCCGACCGAAAAGCAACTGGACAGAGCTTAACAAAGAACGGGCAAGGCGATTGATTGCGGCAGGACTAATGACCGAAGCCGGATTCGCCACGCTGCCTGACCTAACGATACAAGAAGTGCGTATAGCGGACGACATCCTTGCCGCACTTCAGGCCGATTCACAAACGTGGGAAAACTTCCAACAATTTCCGGCGCTATACCATCGAATCCGTATTAGCTTCATCGAAGATGCACGCAAAGAGCCCGAAGAATTTCAGAAACGGCTCAACAATTTCTTGCAGAAAACGAGCCAAAACAAAAAAATTGGAGGCATGGAATGATGCATCTGGCCTCTTATTTGAAGCGCATCAACTACGTTGGCGTGGTGAATCCGGATTTACCAACGTTAATCGCCGTGCATCGAGCGCATTTGCTGTCAATCACCTACGAGAATTTGGACATCCACCGCAACTGCCCACTGACGGTTGATGAGGTACAAATCTACGAGAAGATTGTCGCAAATGGGCGCGGCGGTTGGTGCTTCGAGATGAACGGCCTACTGGCATGGGCGCTGCGTGAAATTGGCTTCGATGTAACGCTGATGTCCAGCTTTGTCGGACGTGATAAGGACTCAGCGATTCCCCAAGGTGCTGGCGACCACCTGATCTTGCTGGTTAGGCTGGACAAACCCTATCTGGCAGATGTCGGCTTTGGGAATGGCATCCTTGAACCGCTACCGCTGGAAGCAGGCACATACCAGCAAGGCTTCTTGACCTTTAGGTTGTCACGCGAGGATGACCGCTGGTGGTTTTACAATCATGCTCGTGGTGGAGAAGGCTTTGACTTTAACCTCAACCCTTTTCAACTCAGCGACTTCGCCGGACAATCAACACGGCTGCAAACTTCCCCTGAATCGGGCTTCGTGCGGACGACGGTTTGCCTGCGATTCCAAGAAGCTGCCCATCTCTCACTGCGCGGGGCTGTGTTTCGTACCCTGACGGCTCACGGTGAACGCGATGAAATCATCACAAATGCTTCCCGCTATAAAGACGTGTTAAGCAGCCAGTTCGACTTACACCTGCCGGAGGTAATTGAACTATGGGAAAAAGTGTGGGCGCGGCATCAGGCGTGGATCAAATCACAACAGTAAGTTCGTCCTACAAGAATCGTCTAATTCTCCCTATAATGTATTAACCGAATCAATGAGTAGAATTACAATTGTCCTGTGAAAGAACGTGTACAGAAGTTAATGGCGCAGGCGAATCTCGGTTCGCGCCGCGCATGTGAAGAAATCATCAGCCAAGGACGCGTGCGCGTCAATGGCAAGGTGATTAAGCTGGGCGACCAAGCCGATGCCCAAACCGATATTATTGATGTGGACGGCACCAAGTTGGCCTTCCCCGATAAGAAATTGTATATCGCCTTCAACAAGCCGCGTTATGTCCTCTCGACCGATGAGCCGCATGAAGGTGACACGCGCAAGATCATCACTGATTATCTGCCCTATAAAGAGCATCTCTTCAGCGCCGGACGGTTGGACGCGGACAGTGAAGGCTTGATGGTGCTGACCAACGATGGTGATCTGGCGAACACCCTGACTCACCCTCGTTACCGTCATACCAAAACCTACAAAGTCGTCATCAGTGGATTGCCGACACAAGAAACGTTGATCCGCTGGCAAACGGGTGTGGAACTGCCGAATGAAGATGGCACAATTGATTACACCTCGCCATGTTTCATCCACCTCATGGAAGGCGGCGAAAAGGAAACCACGCTGCGGATCGTCATGACCGAAGGCAAGAAACGCCAAATCCGGCGTACTGCATCCTTGCTCGGTCATACCGTGCGCTCGCTCATCCGTACCCAGATGGGCAAGCTGATGCTGGGCATACTGCGTCCCGGTGAATGGCGTGAACTGACACCCAAAGATCTGGCGGCACTCAAATTGCCAGCGGATGAACTGGGACAGATCAAGGGCAAAGCTGCTGTGCGGCGCGCGATGGGCAGGCCGTATGTCGAGAACCAATCGGCGGATAAACCCCCTGCCAAGCGTCGTGCCCGACCCAATCCCTTTGCTAAGAAGGATAAGGATAAGAAAAAGCGTCCCCCACCCGGAGGCCGGCGCAACCAGAGGACTGGCACGAAATGACCGTTTCGGCAGAAGTACAATCCTACGTTGCGCGGCAGCCCCGCCTGCGATGGCGGCGAGTGCTTCTGCGCGGCTTGATCCGGTCGCTGGGTTTCAAAGTACTGTGGGATATGACCATCACCGGAACGGAAAACATCCCCGTTGATGGCCCTACCATCATCATGATGAACCATATCTCGATGATTGATCCGGTACTGTGCATGGGGGCTGTCACCAACCGCTTCGTCATACCCATGACCAAAATCGAGAATATGAAAAACCCTATCATCGGGCCATTTGTGCGCTGGTGGGGTTCATATACGGTTAACCGGAGTGAGATTGATCGCAAAGCACTGACCAACTCGATTGAACTCATCAAACACGGGCAGCTTATTTTGATCGCGCCGGAAGGCCACCGTCATCCAGAAGGATTAGGCGAGGCCAAAGATGGGCTGGCCTTTATCGCCACTAAAGCCGATGCGGTCATTATCCCAACAGCGATTTCCGGCGCAATCGGCTGGAACGAGAAGCTGTTCCGTTTTCAGCGCCCGAAGATCACCATCAACTTTGGCAAGCCCTTCAAGTTCAAAACAGGCGGCAGCCGTGTCCCGCGTGAAGCACTCTCTGCCATGAGCCACGAAGCCATGTATCAATTGGCTACAGCCGTCAAAGACGACACCAAACGCGGCTTCTACAGCGACCTCAGCAAAGTCACGACTGAGTATTTGGAGTTTGTTAAAACCTAGCCCAGCGATTTTGAATCCTTTTGAGCATTTCGACACTCTTACGAGATGAAGATCATTATCAGGAGAGTGTGAAATGTTTTACCCCAAAAATGTACCCAATTGGGAACGTGTCATCCGCATCACTGCCGGTATCATATTAATTGCTATTGCCCTGCTTCAGCAGTCCTTTGGGCAATTAGGTGCTATTCTGTTCATAGCATCCGGTATATTTACCATTGCCACTGGCTTTGTGGGATGGTGTCCAGCCTGTGCACTAGTCGGGCGGAAAATTAAACAACAGCAGCAATTTAAGTAAGAGTTATCCTCATGGTATCGCTTGTCCAAAATGCGATTGATGGCAACACTGAAGCAATAGAAAGTTTATTGCTTCAGTATCAACCTTCGCTTACCCGTTTTGCACGCAAATTTTGCACCACACCGGATGATGTTGAGGATGCCGTTCAAGAATCACTGTGGATCATCTACCGCAAAATCCAAAGTTTACGCACCAGCAAAGCGTTTGTCTCGTGGATA
>JBBSBS010000315.1:0-7994 GCA_038251045.1 Aggregatilineales bacterium
TCGCTGATGACCCAGCTTGATACGAACACACTCAGTCAAGAAGTGGTTACCGAATTTGGTTTTGCCACGCCGATTTGGACGGTGTTGGTGGCGGCTGTGAATCTTGGGCGGCGCTATGCCTACCGCAATCCGACCGGCAGTTGCCAGGTTGACGAGCGTGATAAGACCTCGCAGGTCATCTGCAATACACCATCTTTGACCCATGCGATAGCTGAAATTATTGCGAATGCGCTGGATTTTTCGCCTGTGGGACGTGATGTAACAGTGTCGCAGTGGACGCGTGATTCGTGGGTCTACATAAGCATCACAGACAGCGGGGCGGGCATGACGGAAGATCAACTTAACCATGCCGCGCGTGATTTTGAACAGGTTGACCGCGACCACAATGAACAACAGGGATTGGGATTAGGCTTGTTTCTGGCACGGCGTATTGTGGAAGCCCACTATGGCGAGCTAGAGATTGTCTCTCGTCCGGGATCGGGGACACAGATTACGATCAGCTTGCCTTTATACGTGGAAGAAGCCGAGCCTCAATAAGTCCCAGTAAGTTGCCGAATCAATCACTCTCCTCGGCTAATACCCGCTGCACAGCAGCAATCACACGATCATGAATGGCTGCGTTGCTCACGATAATGCCCTGATTATGCAGGGTTTTTCCTGTGGAATAATCGAGCGGCGTACCATCGACATCCGTGACTTTTCCACCGGCGGCCTCCACCAATGCCGTCCCCGCGCAATGATCCCAGATCATGAACGGGCGAGTGCTGCCAATGCGGGGCAGTCGCAGGTAGAGTTCAGCATCTCCAGCGGCGATACGGGCGTACTTCTCCATGCTGTCAATCCGTACCAATTCAGCTTCGCCAAAGCCGGCTGCTTCACGCACACGCTGCATCCGGTCATGGTTGGCGTGGCTCTTTTCCACACTTTCTAACGCGTGGAGCGTGGCTGAGTCGCTGCGCTCGGATACATGAATACGCTTTACCGCGCCGCCCGTCAACGGTTGCATGTAAGCAATACCACTCTGGGCGTGAAAAAGCTGCTCCCCACCGGGATACGACGGTGTACCAATGATGCCTCCAACCGGCTTTCGGTCAACCATCATCCCTATCGCAATCGCATAATTCCGCAGTGAGATATAACCTTTTGTGCCATCAATCGGGTCGATGACCCATGTACGGCTCGCTTCACGGTTTTGGCCGTAATCCAGCCATTTGACCACATCCACCTGTGTCACCGGAATGCCGAGTATTTCGCTTATCAGACGCATGACCTCTTGGCGACCGGCTTCAGGAACCAGTTCCATAAACTGTCCACCCTGTTCTTCGGCGAGAACCGCATCATCAGGAAAGTGCAAGCTGATGACACGGCTGAGGATGGCCTGAGCGCCGTAGTCAGCAATGGTGACCGGTTCATGTCCTCCCTTGTCGCTGCTGATGAGGTGGGTTTCCTGTACGCGCTGGCAGAGGATCGCAGCCTGCCTTACTGCCTGAAAAATCGGTTGAAAATCAATCACACTGCCGCCCTTGATGTTATGTAGACTCTTGTGAGGATAAGACCCCGTTATTTTACCGCATTCTGATGGGCATGGCCTACACCCGTCTACGCCACTGATGTACACTGAAGACTGATCTTTGAACATCCATAAGGAACATGAATGAGCTGGTTAATATATGCGCTGCTCGCGCCGTTTGTTTTTACAGTTGTCAATTTTGTCGATAAGCTCATTCTAGGGAAATATATTCATAACCCCTTGATCATGCTGCCGTTTGTATCCCTTATGGCCTTTGTTAACGGGAGTATCCTGTGGGTGTTGACCGGCTTTCCGGTGTTGAACGTACACGATGCGGTGATCGTAATGCTTTCGGGAATGCTGGCTGCGGTTGGTTCAGTGTTGTATTTTAAGGCGCTGGCTGTCGAAGAAGCCAGTAAGATTATTGTGCTCATTCAGATTCAGCCGGTTATGGTGCTGCTGCTGGCATTTCTGCTGCTGCATGAGACCATCGCGCCGGTACAACTGGTAGGTTTTGTGCTGATATTGGGGGCGGTGTTGGCCTTGTCGATGCGCAAGGGTATTGGAGGGGTTCGGCCTTCGGTGCTGGTTTCATTGGTCATCGTAAACTTCCTGTGGTCACTGTCGGTAGTGTTGTTTAAGTTTGTGGCGGAAGGCAGCGACTTCACCCGTTTACTCTCTTACGAAAGTTGGGGGATGGCGCTCGGTGGTGTGCTGATCTATCTGTTCGTACCGGCCATGCGCCGCGCTTTTCGCGAAGCATTGCCGGCTATTCCGCGCCGTGCGTTGGGCATCATTGGCATCAATGAAACCGTGTTCGTAATCGCTAAGTTGATGACACTGGCAGCCGTGGCAATGGGGTCAACCGCGCTGGTCAGTGTGCTCGGCGGGACGCAAATTTTCTTTGGCATCGTCATGGGTTGGGCATTGACTGTAATTGCCCCGGCTGTCTATAAAGAGAACATCACACGCAATGAACTATTGCGGAAAGGTGCTGTGGCGCTTGTGTTATTTGTCGGTATTGGATTCATCAACGCGGGTGTATGAACAAACGCATTAACATCCTTTTCATTTCCAGCTATGTTGATCTCGGTGGCGGCGAAACGGCGCTGCTGAATCTGGTCGATCATCTCGATTCTGTCCGTTATTTACCGCATCTGCTGGTACGGGCAGATGGTCAATTAGCGGCTGCATGGCGCAATCGCGGGTGGCCCGTCACCATCGAGGTATGGCGCGGTGCAACCACCTACTTCATTCCATTAATATGGGCGCAGTTGCCGATCAGCCGCCGCATTGAATCTATTATTCGCGAGCAGCATATCCAGCTTGTTCACAGCGATTATCACACGCTGCCGATGGCACTCCCTGCGGCTGAACGGGCAGGTATTCCTCTGCTATGGTGGTGCTGGGGCTGGTGGTTCAAGCCGAAGTTCTGGCAGCGGGCGTTTTTCCGTCGGTCTGCTGCGACCATCGCCTTGTCGAAAGCCATCAAAGCGGGTTTCTTGGGTGAGCCGCCATTTATGCCAGCGGACGCGGTGGAGCTGATCTACTCCGGTGTGGATACCAACCGCTTTCAGCCGGGACTCGATGGATCACAGTTGCGGGCAGAGGCGGGTGTCACGCCGGATGCGCCGTTGGTGGCGCTGCTGGCACGGTTTCAGGACGTAAAAGGGCATGATGTATTTCAGGACATGGCGCGTTTGGTGGCACAGGCTATACCGGATGCGCAGTTCATTGTAGCCGGTGAGAACACCCAAACCAGCGCCGACAATGCCTATAAAACGCGCATTTTGGAGGCAGCGGCTAATGATCCGTTGTTGAAAAATAGACTGCATTATTTGGGCTTCCGTGCAGATACCGAACGGGTGATTGCGGCGGCAGATGTCGTAGTGTGCAGTTCACATTTTGAAAGTTACGGCATGGTCAATATCGAGGCGATGGCTTCCGGCAAGCCTGTCGTCAGCACCAATAGAGGTGGCCCATCGGAAACAGTCGCTGATGGCGAAACTGGCTATCTCGTGCCACCGGGGGATGCGGCAGGGTTGGCGCGTCAGGTGATTGCACTGCTGGAAAACCCGGAACTACGGCAGCAAATGGGTACAGCCGCACGGGCACGGGTGGAGCAGTTATTCTCGGTCACATCAATGGCGGCGCAGTATACGCAGGTCGTGGGGCGTATTTTAGAGTTGTGATCGTTGCAGCTATGCAATTACCTGTGTTTTTATCTCCGCTACCAATTTCGCGGCTGCTGCGACCATTGCATCAGGCCAATTGAGGACACGGCCCTGCCAATCAGGGTCAGCATAAGGTGTATAGCGGGTAGGGAGTGCCTGCCAGCGTTTTTGTGCCGCCTCTATTTGACCGGATACGTATTCAGCGACCGCTAAGGTTGCCTCGAATTGATGTGTTTCCGGCGCGAGTTCATCGGCCTTTTGAAAATCAGCTAATGCATCAGCAATATCGCCGCGTTCAAAGGCCAGAAGCCCACGCGCGATATACGTCACGGCCTGTTCGGGTTCAATATCAATCGCCTCGTTGAAGTCAGTTAATGCCGCCGCATCGTTCCCCATGCGGGCATACACACTCCCACGCCCATACAGCAGCACCGGATTGTCCGGTTGCAGGGTAAGCGCCTGCTGCATATCAGTCATGGCTGCGGGTAAGTTGTTCTCTTGCATAGAGATGACCGCACGGTTATTCAGGGTATAAACCGACTTGGGATCAAGCGCTAGTGCCGAGTTACAGTCCGTACGGGCAGCATCTAGCTTGCCCAGATGAATGTTAGCCGTGCTGCGGGTGAGGTGTGCCACCACATCTTTCGGATTCTTGGCGATTTGCTGGTCTGCCAGTTCAACCGCCTTTTCATATTCCTCGCTAAAGAGAAAGCTATTGCTGCTCTTTGGCGATAACATGGACACAATGCCACGCACCAGCACACCACGAAATAAGACCAGTATGATCAACAAAATGATGGCAACCGTGGCGATTGACGTGACGGACGGAAAGAGCATGGGTACAGCAATTGCCACGACAAACAGCGGTAGTAGAAACCGCCACGAAAGCGCCCATGATGGTACGTATTTGTTCAAGCTTGTATCTCCACGACAACGCCTTCTTCTGCCCAGTCATAGAGCAGTTTGATGTTGTCGTTACTTAATAGAATGCAGCCGTACGTCACCTTGGTTCCGAGGCTGTTCGTCCACAGCAGTTGCCATCCGCCGCGTGTTGGGAAGCCATGAAAGCCATTGGTGAAGTCCGCGCCGGGTATCGGCTGGTAAACACCCATGAAGTTTGGCATGTATAAGTCCCAATTACCAGCGTAAGCATTGGGTTCATGCGAAATGATCTGGTAGATGCCGGGCCATGTCGGGCTGTCCGGGATGCCGGTGCTGGTCGCCCAATCCCATTTCAGGTTGTCGCCTTCATACACCCGCGTGCGCTGCTGGCTGATGCTGACCACGATCCGCTTATCCGGCACAACCTCGTAAGGCATGAAGGTATCCGGCGACGGACTGGTAATGCTTTGCCCGACAGATACCCCTTGGATGCCCCCATTGACCTGTTGAATATAAAGATAAGGTTCGCCCACATCCCATGCAATACTGGTGATGCTGTCTCCCGGCTGCACTACATATTGGCTGTCGCGGTGATAAACGCGGGCATAAGGTGTGGTGCGCCCTTCACGGATGGCCTGCTGCACATTCGTAACCGCCTCGTCCAACTTGAGGTAACGGGTTGAATCGAGCACAACAGATTGTGCTGTCAGATAATCACGTACCGGCGCGTCATTTGCGGTCAGCGCGAGTCCGGTAGGGCTGGTGGGATCAGGATCAGCACTCAGCCAATTGCCCCATTGTTCCGGTTGGGCCGACCAATAAACCGAGTCACCCGTGACCGGATCATAAATTCGTATATCGAGTGGACTGCTTAACAAGCGCCGTGCTTGTTCCACCATCGGCGAAGAATCGCTGACAGTGGGTGCAATACTTTGCATCACCAGTTCTAAACGTCCGTCAGCCAATGCTGCGCCGGGGTTCTGCTGCACCCTGCCGATTGTTGCCGCGACATCCAGTACCCGCCCGTTTTGCGGCGGTGTGGTTTCAATCTTACCGTTGACTAGTTTGACACCCGCGTTGATCGGCTGCTGTGTGAATTGATCGGCTGAAGTCGTAAGTGTACTTTGAAGGGTGGTCGCATCTACACTGACCATGGGTTGAGTCTCTACCCGTCCAATCAGACTCGCCAGCGCATTGCCAATATTGGTGCGTCCCTGTTCATACGCCGACTGGGCGGTGGCATTGGCATCCAGCGTGATGCCTAACTCGGCACTGTTATAACGCCATGCGCGCTGCCCATCGGTCAGGCGCAGTGTGTCCCATTCAGTTGCCAGTCTGCGGGCGGCTTCGGTTTGTGATAACCCACCCAGTGCAATGCCACTCACACGCACACCGGGGAGAATACCACGCCCATAGATAACCACGACCCCCAGTGTCATCATCGCACACGCCATCAGCATAAAGGCTGCGGCTCCGGCTGCCAGCCACAAATATAAACGTTTGCTGCTGCGTGTGGTTTTGCGGTTGCGGGCAGGTACATTTCCCGCTGGCGGGGGCAGTGGATAAGCATTGCCTTGCCGCTGTGGATGGTTTGTATAGTAACCGTTTGGTGGGGCAGGTCGGCGTGGCATCGGCGCTGCAATACGCGGTTGTTGTTGGGGATAAGCCCGCACACGAATCGGTTGAGTCGCCTGTGCCTGTGAGTAAGCACGTTTGTTAGACATGATTGATCAACTGTTGACTAATTACAGGTTACAAACTTTATTATATGAGGTTTTCGGAAACGGCGTATCCATCCAAAGTTGGACGTAGGGGAGGCGGTGGGCTGCGGTTTATTAGTTGACCAAGCCGACCATGATCGCCGTAACCGCATCAATACTGTCGCGTTCTTGCGCCAGCGTCACCAGACGATTGCAGGCAAATTGCATGTCGTAGCTGCTGAGCATCACACTGGCTACGTCGGTCTTGTTGATGCGCTCCCAATTCCATCCCGAAAGCCCATCACTGCATAGTAACAATTGGCTGTTAGAATCAAGTTGGCAGGTTACCACATCCACTTCCAGTGCTTCCGTTTTGCCGACCGTACGGTACAACACGTTGGTGACATCGACCTGATTACCATTGATTTGTTCCCATGTGGCTTCACCGGTTTCCACTAGCTTGTGCGCCAGATGGTGCATAGTAGTCAATTGTTCGACACCATTTGATGTTACGACATGGGCGCTGGTATCACCGACATGGGCAATAAAAGCCATGCCGCTGTTAACCAGCGCGGCAGTCATGGCTGTCGTTCCATAAGTTGGGTTATCCATCAGCCGTTGGTTAGCCGCCATGAACGCATTGACCAGCACCGTACGCAGCGCCACTTCATAATTGCCCATATTGGTCAGCAGCGGCTCGTAAACTTGGCGGGTAACTTCATGCACGAGGGTTTGTACTGCCAGTGTCGCCGCGCTTTCGCTTTCGTTTCGCCCGACCATGCCGTCCGCTACGACGAACAAGCCGTATTCCTGTACACCCGCATCAGAAATGCCGGACATTATGAGCACACTGGAGGCATCCTGTGCTGCTTCGCGCGAATGCATATGGTCGGTAGCAATACCATAGACGAGATGAGGTTTATCCATCTGTCAATAAAATCCTATTTGTGTAAATGCAAGTAAAAGGAAACATGAATCACGCTTCATATAACGATACCACAATTCCTTTATACCTTAATATGAGGTTCCCTACATGCCTAAATTTTGTTATCTCACCGGTTTACCAACGGTTAAATGTAGAGTTGCAGCCAGTATGGGCAGAACACAGCAGTTTGCGCTAAAATTCACATATCCTGAGTCCGAGTAAGAAAGTTTTGCCGTTATGCAATCGGTATCCATTGCGTTTGTGCTGTCGGTCATCAGCACCGTCGTCACAGCTATCTTCACATTTATCGTCCTGCGCCGCTGGTGGGAAAAACCGCGTCCCTATTTGTTGGCGTGGGGCATCGGTCTCTTTTTGTACTTCATGGGCACACTGTCACAGGTCATCCTCTCACTGGTTTGGAGTCCATTATTCTTCGCCCTGTGGTATTGGTGCGGCGCGTTGATGGTTCCGGCGTGGTTGGGGCAGGGTACTATTTATCTGCTGGTGCGGCGCGGCAGCATCGCCCGTAATGTCATGATGGCGCTCATTCTGGTGGGTATTATGACCTTGCCGTGGACGTTGTTCCTGACACCCTTTAATGCCAGTGCATGGCATCCCGGCGCGGATATGACACAGATTTACCGCGACGAGCTTGCACCGGATGGCACAGTTCTTCATCAAGGCATTATGGCGGGCAGCGCCAAAGGTACGGTTCGCTTTTTCTCGCCGGTGATGAATACGTGGGGCACAATTGCGCTGGTTGGCGGTGCGATTTATTCGGCCTACATCTTCCGCCGCAAGAA
>JBBSBS010000316.1:0-7990 GCA_038251045.1 Aggregatilineales bacterium
TGCTTAACTGAAGTGCGGCACAATCTTCGAGGTAATCTTTTCCTTGGGCTGGTAGCCAGTGATACGTTCGACGGCTTCACCACCTTTGAACAGCATCAGTGTTGGTATGCCCATAACGTTATAGCGCATCAGAACATCCGGGTTCGCATCCGCGTCGAGCTTCCCAACACGCACTTTACCCTTGTACTCATCCGCAATCTGGTCAACCAGTGGCCCAATCATCTTACAAGGAGTGCACCACTCGGCCCAGAAATCAATCAACACTGGCTCAGTAGACTCAAGGACTTCCTTCTGGAAATTGGCTTCAGTCACTTCAAAGGTCATATCGCTCATCGCGCCCTCCATCTTTCATCTATTTTGACGCTGTTTTGTAGCCATGTTATCATGATGTTGAATGTGTCGCCATCTTTAACATCACTGTTTAACAACAGCGTGGGAGTAAACTTCATCCTATGCATATAGACGATGCGCAGCTACCAGAACTTACCCGCCGTCAAGAAGAAATCCTCTCTCATATTATTCGCGCATATACCCAAACACCCGAACCCGTAAGCTCGAAAAGTCTAGCCGAAAGTGCTGCCCTGAACGTCAGCAGCGCCACGATCCGCAACGAAATGGCAGTCCTCGAAG
Source organism: Aggregatilineales bacterium (assembly GCA_038251045.1). GTDB lineage: Bacteria > Chloroflexota > Anaerolineae > Aggregatilineales > Phototrophicaceae > CFX2. The sequence continues at coordinate 631 of JBBSBS010000316.1, forward strand.
AACTGGGCTATGTTGCCGCGCCGCATACCTCGGCAGGGCGCGTCCCAACCGAGAACGGCTACCGCTATTTTGTCAAACGGCTGATTGATGTTGGGGATTTACCGACCGCCGAACAAACCCATATTGCCGAGACTTTTCAGGACTCCCCGCTGGCAACCGAACAGTGGATGCGCCGTGCTGCCACTATCCTCGCACGTACTGTAAACTCAGCAGCTCTTGTTACGCCCCCGATTGCCGAAACCAGCCGGTTCAAGCATCTGGAAGTGATTTCGATACAAGGACGGTTGGTACTCATTGTATTGGTACTTCATGGTGGCGCTGTCCAACAGCAAATGCACAACCTCAGTGATCCTATTCCTCAGGATCAACTTAGCGAAGTCGCTGCCCATATCAATTCCATCTGCATGGATTTGAATGCCAATCAAGTGCGCATGAAAAGTGTCTCGCTGCAAATGCTCGACCGTGAGGTGACCGAAATGATTGCTGATCTGATGGAAAAGGCCGATAATAATCCTTTGCGTCTGATCTATCGTGAAGGTCTGAGTGAAGTCATGGGCAGCTTTCAGAACAGTGCCGGGGCGCAGCAAGCCGTCCGTGTTTTCGAGGAACGACCCTTTCTGAACATGATTCTGAGCGAACTCGGCCCTGATATGAATCATGTCGAAGTCGTCATTGGTGGCGAAGGCCGCTGGTCGGAACTCAAACATGTCAGCATGGTATTCAGCCGTTACGGCATACCCGGTCAGGTTAGTGGTGCGCTGGGTGTATTAGGGCCGATATACATCAATTATGGACGCGCTATCAGCACCGTTCGTTATGTATCCGAACTCATGACCGGTGCATTGGAACACATCTACGATACCGGAAAACCTGACGAGGAATCCGGTCAGGAATAAAACCCGCCACTTTGTGCTACAACTCATATGCTAATCATATAAATGCATATGCGATTCTGATACAATGCCGCTATATTTAAGCATGTCTGCACACCATTATTGGTGCGTCATTCAATCTGAGAGAGGATAATAAATAACGTGAGCCAAGAGGAGACGACACAGTTCGCCGCCGAAGAAAAAGGCACGCCAGCAGCAGACGGGAACACGACTGTTCCTGATGTCAATCTGGCGGAGATACTGGCAACAGCCCGCAAGGAAGCCGCTGAGTTCAAAGAGGGCTGGCTGCGGGAACGAGCAGATTTCAACAACTATAAAAAGCGTGTTGAAGGGCAAATGAAAGATTTGCGAGATACCGCAGTTATTGAAGCCATGCTCAATCTGCTGCCCATCATTGACGATTTCGAGCGGGCGATGGCGAACGTCCCCCCTGAAATGAAAGATGATCCCTGGATGAATGGCGTGGGCGGCATCCACCGTAAATTCCAAAAAACTTTGGAAGACAAAGGGGTGACCGTTCTTGATCCTGTTGGGCAATTATTCGACCCGAACCGCCATGAAGCAGTGGTCACCGAAGAAAGCAGTGAAGTTGAAAGCGGTCATGTGATCGCCACACTGCAAAAAGTCTATGCGCGCGGGGAACGTATCCTGCGTCCGGCATTAGTCAAAATAGCGATCTAGTACATCCGTGCGTGGAGGCATAGTACTCCGAAAATAACTCGCACAAAATCAAACCAAGGAGAGTAATAAACTTTATGGGAAGAATTATCGGTATTGACCTCGGTACAACCAACTCGGTTGTAGCGGTGATGGAAGGCGGTCAGCCTGTGGTAATCCCCTCTGCCGAGGGCAATAACCTCATCCCATCAGTGGTAGCTACAAATCCTAAGACTGGCGAGCGCTTAGTAGGCAAGATTGCCCGTAACCAAGCGGTCGTCAACCCGGAAAACACGATTTTCTCGGTTAAGCGTTTTATGGGACGCAAGTTTGCTGATCCGCTGGTACAGGAGACCGTCAAGCGCGTGCCTTATAAGGTCAGCGCAGCACCCAACGGTGATGCCCGCGTCCATATGGGCACCAAGGAATACAGCCCACCTGAAGTTTCAGCCATGATCTTGCAGAAGATCAAGGCTGACGCAGAAGCCTACCTCGGCGAACAGGTTGATAAGGCTGTCATCACAGTCCCGGCCTACTTCAACGACGCACAGCGTAATGCGACCAAAGACGCAGGCAAGATTGCCGGTCTGGAAGTCTTGCGTATCATCAACGAACCGACTGCCTCAAGCTTGGCTTATGGCATGGGCGAGAAGAAGAATGAAGTCATCGCCGTTTATGACCTCGGTGGCGGTACATTCGATATCTCGATCCTCGAAGTCGGTGATGGTGTGTTCGAAGTCCGCAGTACCAATGGTGATACTTATCTTGGTGGTGACAACTTCGATGAAGTCATCATTGATTATGTCGCTGCTGAATTCAAGCGCGATCAAGGCATTGACCTCAAGGGTGACCGTCAGGCGCTTCAGCGTTTGAAGGAAGCCGCTGAGAAGGCCAAGATTGAGCTTTCAAGCACACTTTCGACGGAAATCAATCTGCCCTTTATCACAGCCGATGCTAGTGGCCCCAAGCATCTCAACATGACACTTTCACGTGCCAAGTTGGAAAGCCTGACCGAGAGCCTGATTAAGCGCTCCATCGCCCCGTGCGAAGCCGCGCTAAAAGATGCTGGCCTTAGCAAGAACGAAATCAACAACGTCATTCTGGTTGGCGGTATGACCCGTATGCCATCAGTTGTTGAGTCAGTTAAGAGCTTCTTCGGCAAGGAACCCAGCAAGGGTGTTAATCCCGACGAAGTAGTCGCCCTCGGCGCAGCCATTCAGGCTGGTGTCCTCGGTGGTGAAGTCAAGGACATTCTGCTGCTCGATGTGACTCCGTTGTCACTGGGCGTGGAAACACTTGGTGGCGTGGCAACCCCACTCATCGAGCGCAATACCACTATTCCGACCAAGAAGAGCCAAGTCTTCTCGACTGCGGCAGATGGTCAGACTCAGGTAGAAATTCACGTGGTACAGGGTGAACGCCCGATGGCGAACGACAACAAATCGCTGGGCAAGTTCATTCTTGACGGTATCCCACCTGCGCCGCGTGGTGTGCCGCAAGTCGAAGTCACTTTTGACATCGACGCGAACGGTATCATCAATGTCAGCGCTTCTGACAAGGCAACCGGACGCGCTCAGAAGATCACCATCACGGCAAGCAGCGGCCTGTCTGATGCTGAAATCGAAAAGATGGTTAAGGATGCCGAAGCGCACGCCTCTGAAGATCTCAAGCGTAAAGAGCAGGTCGAAGTCAAGAACACGGCAGATAGCACGATCTTCTCTGCCGAAAAGGTTCTAAAGGATTTTGCTGACAAGCTGCCTGAAGATGCCAAGACGCAGACACAGGAAAAAATCGATGCTGCCCGCAAGGCGTTGGAAGGTGACGACCTTGAAAAGATCAAGGCTGCTACGGACGCGCTCAACGAGCACATCCAGACGCTCGGCGGAAGTATGTACCAGCAGGGTGCATCCGAGCCAGCGCCGGGTGCTGATCCAAATGCCGGACAGCAGAAGCCCGGTGGCGAAGATGTGGTCGAAGGCGAATACACCGAAGCATAATCGTCATGCTGGTGTGATCGAAAGATAAGCAAACAAAATGGGTAGGGATTGTTCCCTACCCGCTTTTTATTCATATCAATGCTGTCCTATAAAACTATAGCAGTATACTTGTGTCTGAGGTTTATTAACTGGGGATTGAGACGAGTTTATGGCACACGATTACTATGAGCTGTTGGGGGTTCCCAAAACTGCCGGCAAAGATGACATCAAAAAGGCCTTCCGCAAGCTCGCCCGCGAATACCATCCTGATGTCAGCGACCATGACGATGCTGAAGCCCGATTCAAGGAAATCAATGAAGCTTACGAAGTATTGTCGGACGATGACAAACGCGCCCGTTATGATCGCTTTGGCGTAGCAGGTGTAAATGGTCAGCCGGGTTTCAATGGTGCAGCTGGCTTTGGCGGCTTTGAAGAAATCTTCGAGGAATTTTTCAATAACTTCGGTGGTGGACGTACTGCTGGGCGGCGGCGCGGCCCACGTCCGGGAGCAGATCGCCGTGTCGATGTGCAGGTCACATTCGAAGAGTCCATTTTCGGTGTCGAAAAGCAAGTCGAGTTCGACCGGCTTGAAGTCTGCGAAATCTGTGATGGGAATGGCGCACAACCGGGTTCATCGCCTGTCACCTGTCCTGAATGTAAAGGTGCGGGTGAAGTCCGGCGCGTTGACCAAACTTTCCTCGGCGCAATGGTACGTACATCGACCTGCCCCCGTTGTAATGGACGCGGCGAGATCAACCCCAACCCCTGCAAGACTTGTAACGGGCAAGGTATGCTGCGCAAACATGCTAATCTGAATGTCACGATTCCCCCCGGCGTACGCGAGGGTCTGCAAATTCAGATCAAGGGCGAAGGCGATACCGGCGAACGCGGTGCGCCGCAGGGAAACCTGTATGTCGTGATTGATGTCAAGCAGCATCAGTATTTCAAGCGCAAAGAAAACGATGTCATTCTGGACATCACCATCAACGTGGCTCAAGCTGCCCTCGGTGATAAGGTCAATGTCCCGACGGTGGATGGTGAGGTCGAGTTATCGATTCCGGCGGGTACACAAACCGGCAAAGTATTCCGTCTGCGTGGCAAAGGTATCCCCCGCCTGCGCAGCGACGGCAGCAACTCCGGACGCGGCGATCAAATGGTATATGTACAGGTCGGTGTGCCGACAACCCTTTCCACTGAACAGCGCGAATTATTCGAACAACTGGCGGGCACATTCGGGCGCGAAGTCCAACCCCAACAAAACGGGCGCGGTTTCTTTGACCGCGTGATGGATTTTTTCGCTGGCGAACAGGCATAGGGTTATTCGCCAAAATTGAGTAGAATACAGCCATAAGAGCGTTCATAAGAACGCTTTTATTTTGGATATTTTACCACATCAAATGATCTTGGAGGGGCGCAGCGTGCTGCGTTCGTCAAATCTCAACAGGGAAATTGTATGGACTGGATCGAAATTGCATTAAGTGTCGATGGTGAATCAGCCGAAGCAGTTGCCGAACTGCTGCAACGATACGGGCATCAAGGCGTAGCGATTGAGCAGGAAGGCATCATGCCTGAGCTGTATGACGAAGGCGCGACTCCGCCCCCCACACGCCTCACCATCCGCGCCTATATCCCGGCAGACGACCGCGCTGAAGATGCCAAGATGCGACTCGAATCCGCCCTCGGTCACATGAACATGATGTACCCCATGCCCACGCCAACTTATACCATTGTGTATGAAACTGATTGGGCAGAAGCATGGAAGGCACACTATCATCCGGTGCGCATCGGACGCAAGCTGTTTATTCGTCCGCTGTGGATACCTGTCGATTTGCAACCCGACGACATCGAAATTGCACTTGACCCCGGCATGGCATTCGGTACAGGTACACATCCCACCACCCAACTTTGCATGGAAGCACTCGAAGATTTGGTGCAACCCGGCATCAAAGTGCTCGATCTCGGCTGCGGCTCTGGCATCCTCGCGATTACCGCTGCCAAACTGGGGGCAGATCACATACTGGGGCTGGATAATGACCCTATTGCCGTCAAAGTGACACAGGAAAACATCGAGCAAAACGGTGTTGCCAGCAAAATCACGGCACAGGAAGGCAGCTTGGAGAACGTAATCACTTCTGCTCGCCGCTTCGATCTGATTGTCGTCAATATTCTGGCGCGCATCATCATTATGATGTGTGATGAACATCTGGGTGATACCGTTCGACCCGGTGGCCTCGCTATTTTTAGCGGCTTGACTCTGGAACAGGCCGATGATGTGGAAGCCGCTTTATGGAAAACCGGACTTGAACCCTATAAACGACGGATTCAGGCGGATGGGGATTGGGTTGTTATCGAAGCCCGCCGCCCGAATACCTAGCCATGCCCACCGCGCACTTTCGCTTTCATGACTCATTGAACTTCTTCCTGCCGCGCCGCCTCAAGGAACGGCTGATTGATCATCCTTACGAGGGACGTTCCTCGGTCAAGGATATGATCGAGTCGCTGGGCGTACCCCATCCCGAAGTCGAGATGATCGTCATTAATGGCAGATCGGTAGACTTCAACACCATCGTTCAACACGGCGGGTTCATCAATATTTATCCCGTTTCGTTCGTGCCGGAAATTCCCAACCGTGAACTTTTACGTCCACCTTATCCTACCCGACCAACCTTCATACTCGACCAGCATCTCGGACGATTAGCGGCTTATCTACGCATGATGGGGTTCGACACCCTCTACCGCAATGATTACCATGACGAAGAATTGGCGCAAGTTTCCCACGATGAAACCCGCATCCTGCTCACCCGTGACATCGGCCTACTCAAACGCAGCGCGGTCATTTACGGTTATTTTGTGCGCGACACCAATCGACGTAAGCAGCTTGCCGAAATCACCACCCGTTTCCAATTGCAAGATCAAGTCATCCCGTTTTCGCGCTGTATGAAGTGTAACGGACTTGTCGGAGCCGTCGCCCGTGAACAAATCACCGATCAACTGCCTGATGGTACAGCACGCTACTATGACATCTTCCACCGCTGTACATCCTGTGGGCAGGTCTATTGGAAAGGCGCACACCACCAGCGGATGCAAGCCCTCCTCAATGAAGTGTTATCACAGTGAGGAAATCATGGCGGCTGAGTACCGACTAAAAAGTATTCACGCCATCTGCCGCAGGACAAACATGCCCCAGCCAAAATAACGTCGGGAAAAGCGCATGTAAGCCCGTTTGTCCTGATCAATCCATTGTGCCAGCGCGGGGGCATCGCGGTCATGGGGATTTTCACGCAGCCAGTTGCTCACTGCCATCCACTGCGCTGCCGCGTACCGATCCCATGTATCTCCATCAGCCAGCACCATCTCGATCAGTTCCAAACCACACAATTCAAAGCGGTCAAGTGTGCCTTCCAGCGTAGCAAATTCTTCCGTCCCCACGCCTAATTCCTGATAGGCATCAATCGGAGGCAGATCATTCCAAAAATGTTCACCGATCACGATCAGGCTGTTCTGATCACTTAATCCGAGTTTCATCAGCTCCAGAACACCGACCAAGCCACCACCAACCCAACTGGCTCCCAAACACGTCACCATGTCGAATAGAGATTCGGGTTGATCCGGCTTGATGTAATCCGAAGCATCAGCTTTCACAAACTGAAGGTTGGCTGCCACATCCAACTCAAGGGCACGCTGCTCGGCAATTTCTAAGAGGCCATTTGAATATTAGGATGGAAAACGTTTGAGCAAGGTATGAATAGAGGCAATGTAAATCATGCCTTCACTGCTGCGGATACATTCCTCGTAATCCTTGCTCAAACGGCGATAATTACTTAACCAAGCGAA
>JBBSBS010000317.1:0-7935 GCA_038251045.1 Aggregatilineales bacterium
ACTGGCTCATATTAGCCAAGATAAGACGCTCTTAGAGGCCTTTGCACAGGGGTTGGATATTCACGCAGCGACTGCGGCAGCGGTTACAGGCGTGCCGGTTGAAAACATCACCAAAGAGCAACGCAGCTTCGCGAAACGGGTGAACTTCGGGCTGATTTACGGTATGGGTGCATACCGACTGGCACGCGACAGTGAACTCACGTTAGCCGAAGCAAGAGCATTTATCAAAACTTATTTTGAGCGACTGCCGGGTGTGGAAAAATATCTAGAAGACACTAAACAAGCCGCACGGATGGGACCGATCAAGACTTTGTTCGGGCGACAACGTGAGTTTTCAATTTTGCGACGGGCGGATGAAGGTAGCAACAAAATCGCGGTACAGGGTGAGGAACGGGTTGCCATCAACATGCCAATTCAGGGAACAGCGGCGGACATCATGAAGCAGGCGATGATAAACCTCTATTATGCCCTACAAAAACGACACTTGAACGGCAAGATGATTTTGCAGGTGCATGATGAATTGGTACTCGAAGTGCCAGAGGCAGAAATCCCCGAAACCCGCGATCTGGTGATAGAGGTGATGGAAGGCGCATACAAACTTGATGCGCCGCTGCGTGCGAATGCAAATGTAGGGGACAATTGGCGGGATATGGTAAGCATTTAGCATTACCCTTCAAAACCCGGCACAAAACTTGCGGCGTTCACGTTTCGCCAGCCCTATATCTATGCTATACTGCCCATATAGCATGGTATTTTGTTTACATTCTCTATGACGCGGAAAAACATGAAAGACTTCCTTACCCTTTCTGATTGGACGACCAAAGAATTATGGGGACTGATTGATCTTGCAGTACACTTGAAATTCGAATGGAAATCGGGTGGAAATCGCCCTGTCATGCACGGGAAAACGTTAGCGATGGTCTTCGAAAAACCATCATTGCGAACGCGTGTGTCATTTGAAGTAGCGATGAAACATCTGGGTGGAGATGCCATGAGGATTGGCCCGGACGAAGTTGGGTTGGGTACACGTGAGAGTGTTGCGGATGTAGCGCGCGTGTTAGCAGTTTATACACAAGGCATTATGGCGCGTGTGTTTGATCATAAATATGTGGTCGAACTGGCAAAGTGGGCAGACGTTCCGGTTATCAACGGCCTGAGCGACACCCATCATCCGTGCCAAGCAATGGGTGATATGCTGACTATTTATGAGCATTTCGGGAGACTAGAACGCTTGAAAATTGCTTACATTGGCGACGGGAATAATGTGGCTGCTTCGCTGGTACTGGCAGCGGCACATTTTGGAATGCATTTTACAATTGCCTCTCCTGATGGGTATATGCTTTCTGAAGATGCTTTAGAAATGGCAGCACCCATTGCCGAACGAAATGGCGGTAAAATAGAGGTGTTCAATGATCCTGCCCAAGCAGCACAGGGCGCAGACATCATCTATACAGATACATGGGTGAGCATGGGACAGGAAAAAGAAACAGCACAACGCATGGAACTGCTTAAGCCGTATCAGGTAAATGACGATCTGGTTCAGCAGGCTGATAAATATGCGATTGTGATGCACTGTCTGCCGGCACACCGAGGGCATGAAATAACGGAAGATGTAGCCGACGGATCTCATTCAGTCATTTTTCCGCAGGCGGAAAATCGTCTTCACATGCAAAAAGCGATTCTGGTCGAATTAATGGGTTAGTAGATGGATTCTGGATAGAGCTATGCCAGCAAACCGTGAACTTTACGAACGCGCGATGAGTACAGGCTATAACGCCGCATGGGACAAGGATTGGGCGCAAGCGATTGCAGCCTATGGGCAGGCCATACAAGAATTCCCGGATGACCATGAGGCTCATATCAACCTCGGATTGGCGCTGCTGGAGGTTGGACGACTGGATGACGCGTTACGCGTGTATACCCGCGCGCACCAGATCAACCCGACTGATCCAATACCTCTAGAAAAAAGCGCGGATGTACTGGAAAAAGTTGGGCGGCTGAAAGAAGCGGCGCAGCAGTATATTAATGTAGCTGAAATTTACCTATCGCAACGCGATTTAGATAAAGCCATTTTCAATTGGCAGCAGGCGACACGCTTAACACCGGGCATGGTGGCTATCCACGCCAAGCTGGCACAGGCCTACGAACGACTGGGGCAAAAAAGCAAATCCGTTCGCGAATATCTGGTACTGGCACAAAACTTCCAGCGGTTGGGTGAGGCGGATAAGGCGATACGGGCGGCACAACGAGCGTTGAAGCTCGACCCCAAAAATATCGGCATATTGAACGCGCTGCGGGCACTTGAAAGTGGCTCAGATATGAGTCTGCCTGCACCTGAGAAATCAGAGTCGTCCAGCGGGAGCAAAAGCGATTCTTCAGCCAGCACTACAAAAGTGCAGGCAGTAGCGGATGCTGATCCATTGGGGCCAATGGGCGAAACAATGGGATATGCCATGGCGATGCTGGCAACATTTGTCATGGAAGGTGGCGCACTCGATGCTTCGGGTGGCGATGCTTTACAGGCATTGGAATTGCAGCGTCAAGGTATCAATGATGAGGCGATTAAAGCTTATCAACGCGCAGAAGCACGGTTGAACCATCCGGCACTGAAAATGAATCTGGGCGGTCTGCTGGTGTTGACGGATCGCAACGATGAGGCAATCAAGCATCTGGGTGAAGCAGTGATGCACCCACAACTGGCACCGGGCGCATTCCATGCGCTTGGTAAAGCATATTTTGCTCTTGGAAAACACAAACAGGCGATTAACTATCTCTTGCAAGCGGCACAAGCCGTCGATTCAGCAACCGCTATGTCCAGCGAAACGGATATGCAAATCGCTGACTCATATGAACATTTGCTTGAAGTACTGCAAAATCGTCCTGTTGAAACCTTAACGGGGATTAACAAACGTTTCATAGACCTCTTGAGTGGCAAAGAGTGGAAACAGCGAGTCGGTGATACCCGTCGTCAACTCGAAGATACCTTACGCAACCAAGGCGAACAGGGTGTGGTTGACATTCTTACTGCAAGCCACAGCAATGAGTTAACTGAAGCGGTGGCAAGGATTGACCGATACACAAGGCAGGGATTGTATACACTGGCGATGGACGAGGCGCATCGGGCGGTGGAGTTTTCGGCATTTTATTTACCTGTACATGTCCGCATGGCAGAAATCATGATGAAGGAAGGACGCGTCCGGCAGGCAATCAACAAATACAACATGATTGCCAAGACGTATCTTGTGCGCGGCGAAAATGAACGGGCTGCGTCTATCCTCAGTGAAGTGCTGGAAATGGCTCCATTGGATATTTCAGTGCGCGAAAGCCTGATTGAGTTATTAGAAAGTGAACAACGCTGGGACGAAGCGCTTGACCAGTATGTTGATCTGGCAGATACACATCATCAACTGGGCAACTTTGATATGTCCCGTGATATTTTCGGGGCTGCTGAAAGATTAGCCAACCGCGTGGGCTCATCACCAGACAAAATCGTGCGCATTAAACATCGGGTAGCAGACATTGATCAGATGCGTCTTGATATTCGCAAAGCACAAAAGACGTATGATGAAATTATCCAACTTGTACCGGATGATGAGCGTGCCCACCGAATGCTGGTTGATTTACATTATCGGCAAGCAAGCCCAACTGAGGCCATTAAGAAACTGGATGCGCTGCTGCGGATTTATGCCAAGAGCAAACAACCTAACCGCATAACACAATTGTTGGAGGAATTGGTGACAACCTACCCCAACGATACTGGCTTGCGTTCCCGTTTGGCTGCTATTTATACACAACTCAAACGGAAGAATGATGCCATCCGACAATTGGATGCATTGGGCGAATTGCAACTTGAGGCGGGCGCACATCAAGAAGCGACTAATACGATACGCCAGATTATTGCACTAAACCCGGACGGGGTTGAAGATTATCGTAAGTTACTCATGCAGCTAGGTGGATAGACGTGGAACTGCTGTGGGCGCTGGATAGCCTAACATGGAAGGCTCTGCTTGATATATTTCTGGTGGGGTTAGCATTTTTCGGCGCAAGTTTCTTCTTCAGGGGTACGCAAGCCATTGCCCTGCTCCGCGGTCTGCTGCTGCTGTTAGTTAGTTTGCTTGTCGTATCCAGCGTACTTGATTTGCAAGCGCTCCGTTGGTTGACACAAAATTTACTGGTTGTGATGGGTTTAGCGATACCGGTCATCTTCCAACCGGAACTACGCCGAGCACTAGAGCGATTGGGACGTGCGGGAACTTTACTAAACAGGCAAGCCCCCGAAAGTCTACGCGCACGGGTGATTGAAGAAATCAGTGTAGCATCCGAAAAGCTTTCGGAACGCAGACACGGTGCATTGATGGTACTACAGCGACAAAGCAGCCTTGAGGAATACATCAAAACCGGTATTCCGCTACATAGTGATGTAACCTCACAACTCTTGCTGACCGTTTTCTGGCCCAAAACAGAATTACATGATGGTGCAGCCATTATTGATGAAAATGGGCGGGTGGCTTCAGCAGCCTCGGTACTGCCGCTTACAGCCAGCCGTAACCTGCCAGACCCGAAGCTGGGGACACGACACCGGGCCGCGTTGGGGATTAGTGAAGTCAGCGATGCAATTTGTATTGTCGTTTCAGAAGAAACCGGACGTATTTCGATTACGAACTCAGGCCGGATGATCCCAAAACTCGACAGCAAACGACTCCGTACCATATTAACTGCTTTTTACGGCGAAGAACGCAAAAACTCGTCAACCACACTTGGACAATTCATCACCCGTGGGCAAGATTTCGTTGCATCATGGCGTGAGCGGCGTAAACAGGCATAATGCAAAGACCAAGCAACAAGAACGTCATCATCGATAACATCATATGGTTCATTGGCTCAATGATACTGGCGTTTTTGATCTGGATGATTGCCACCTTGCAATCCGATCCGATTCAACAACAACGATTTCGTGAGCGTGTTCCAGTAAGGATGAATGCGGACAGCGGTTTGCTGGTTACATTTCCATCCACTGTGAACCGTCAGGCGAGTATCGTTATACGAGCGCCCAATTCCGTCATGCAATTGTTGACCAGTGACGAAATATTGGTGAGCGCCGACCTCGCTGGGTTAGGAGCAGGAGATCATACGGTTGAGCTCAAAGCCTCTCTCGCCCGACAGCAAACCAGCGTTGTTGATATATCGCCGCATCAAATGCATGTCACAATAGAAGAAGCGGAACAACGACAAGTTCCATTACGTGCAATCGTTGTGTCCGAACCGCCAGCAGGTTACTCGCGTGGAGAACCGAGCTTCAACGTCAACTTAAACCAAGTTCTAGTGAGTGGGCCTTCATCAAAAGTAAATACTATTGTGGCGGCACAGGTTGATTTGGATTTGCAGCAGCAGCGCAATCCAGTGGAGTTGGATTTGCGACTGACACCGGTTGACGCAGATGGAAACGCGGTGACTGATGTTACTTTAGATCCGCAGACGGTACGGGTGAACGTCAACATTAGACGGCGCGAGGATGTGCGTGAAATCAGTGTGCGACCGGATGTTAAAGGCACTCCTCCGGACGGCTACGTTCTAAATGCATTGAGTTATGAACCACAGTCAGTATTGATTAGTGGTACGCCCTCACAACTCGCGGCGTTGGCAGATACGCTTTCGACGCTTCCCATCAATTTAAGTGACCACACGAGCAACTTTGAAGTATCGGTTCCGGTTGTATTACCCAGCACAGATTTAGTGCTACTTTCAGGCCAAAATATCACTGTATCGGTAGAAATCAAGCCAGTTACCGCGAGCAGGCAATTTGAAGCTATTCCTATAAAAATACTGGGTCTTGGTGAACAACTCAGTGCGAAGATTGTGCCAAATACCGTCTCGGTGTTGGTCAATGGACCACAGGAACCCGTTAATCTGCTCAACCCACGAGATGTGAGTGTTGTACTGGACTTGAACGGTCTTGCACCGGGTAATTATACGCTTCCGCTGAATGTGTCAGTAGGTCAAGGACAAGTGCCCAACGACGGAATATCCGTATTACCGGGTGAAGTCGACGTACAAATCATTGACGACAGCGTGACCATACCTGAAGCGACTGAATCACCCTAAGAAAAGAACACCTCGCCCACTAGTTTGACACTTCCTCAGGCTACGAATCGCCAAATTCATCTGTTAGAATAAGAGTGGGGGCATGTCGGTGACGTGCCCCTGTTAGTATTTGATGAAAGGCACAGAATTATGGCGCGTAGACCTTTGGTCGCGCTGGTAGGTCGCCCCAACGTGGGCAAGAGCACTCTATTCAACCGACTCGTGGGCGAGCGCATGGCGGTTACTGATCCGATTCCGGGAACCACCCGCGACCGCATTCAAGCTGAAGGCGAATGGACAGGCGCAACATTCAACGTGGTCGATACGGGTGGCATTGAAGTGTATCAACCCAAGGGCACACGAGACACAGCGCCGCTGGCAGAAGGCAGCATTGACTTTGTCCCGCAGATTAAGGCACAAGCCTTACTGGCAGTACAAGAAGCTGACGTTATCGTGCTGGTGGTGGATTCGACACATGGTATTACGGCAGCAGATGAAGAAATCGCTGTAATTTTGCGGCGAAATGAGGGTAAACCGGTTCTGGTTGCTGCCAACAAGGCTGATAATCTGGCACGGACGGATGACGCATTTGAGTTTTATGCATTGGGTTTGGGTGAGGTATTCGCAATTAGCGCCTATCATGGGCTAGGCGTGGGTGATTTGCTGGATGCTGTCGTCAAGACATTCGAGAACATACCCGGAATAAATGACGATGACGATGATGATATTCTCCGTATTGCTATTGTTGGGCGGCCAAATGTAGGGAAAAGCAGCCTACTCAACTTGCTCATTGGTGAAGAACGAGTCATCGTAAGCCCTATAGCAGGAACTACCCGTGACGCGATTGACACGGAGATTGTGTGGCATGGAGAAACCGTCTGGCTAATCGATACAGCCTGTATTCGTCGGAGCGGGAAGATTGAGCCGGGTGTAGAGAAGCATAGTGTGCTGCGAACGATGCAGGCACTTGAACGCTCCGATGTTGCGCTGCTATTGATTGATGCGGTAGACGGCATTACCGATCAAGATCAACATATCGCCGGATACATCAAAGACGCTTACAAGAGTGTCGTGCTGGTGGTCAATAAGTGGGATGCGGTCGAAAAAGACGAACATTCTATGAACGCATTCATAGAGTCTATCAGGGATAAATTTGATTTTCTGCCGGAGCCTCCAGTCATTTTCATTAGCGCATTGACCGGTCAGCGGGTACATCAGGTATTAGAATCAGCACACGGTGTATGGCAATCCCGATTTCAGCGGATTCAAACTTCGGAACTCAACCGGCTCTTACGTGCAGCAGTGCAAAAACATCCGCCACCAACCAAGGGAACAAAACGGCTGAAGTTACTATATTTAACTCAGGTCGCGGTAAATCCACCAGTGTTTCTATTCCATGTAAATGACACACGGTTGGTACATTTTACGTATAAGCGGTTTCTGGAAAACCAGATTCGGGAAGAGTATCCATTTGCAGGTACACCAATTCGTTTGAGCTTCCGCCCCAGAGACGGAATGTTAGAAGACGACAAAAAGCCGAGACGCATCGGGATGTGAGCAATAAAAACCAACGGGCGAGGCAATTGCTGAATTACCTCGCCCGTTACTATATTAATAAGAATGATCTGGGCGATCTAGGGTTTAGCGCTCAAGCCAAGTAGATCATAAGCAAAGGCGGGTTTCTTTTTGCCACGCATTTTTATTTCGCCTAGTGGCTGCGCTTGTACAAGTCCTGATAAGCGTTCAACTACAGCAGCTTCTACCCATATCTTGCCAGCAGGTGCCAATTCTTGCAGACGCTTGGCAGTATTTACAACATCACCTATGGCAGTATAGTTGACAGCCCGATCCGTA
>JBBSBS010000318.1:0-7880 GCA_038251045.1 Aggregatilineales bacterium
AGCGGATGCCGCCGGGGTGCTTCCACCATCCCTTTGTCTTACCCCTCCGTACAATAAAAGCGATCCACGAAAGCCGGTGCGTAAGTGCCGGGACAGGTGGCAGCGTGTGGACAGGATGCCCGCCCAAAAGGGATGGGGCTTCGCGTAATCGAACCGTGCCTGCGCCGCAGGGGACGATTGCATCCTGTTAGATCATGCGCGGATAGGCTCTCGCCTATCCCTACAACGGAGGAGTATCTCATGTGTGGAATTGTTGGTTACATTGGCACAAAGGACGCGACCCCCATCATCATTGACGGGTTGGGTCGACTCGAATATCGCGGCTACGACTCGGCAGGGGTGGCGGTCATCAATGATGACGGTTGCATCAACCTGCGGCGTGATGTGGGCAAATTAGCAAATCTACGGGCAAAAGTGCAGGCTGATCCTATCAGCGGCAGCATTGGCATCGGGCACACTCGCTGGGCAACCCACGGCGCACCCGCCGAACGCAACGCCCATCCCCACGTCAGCATGGACGGTGAATATGTGGTCGTCCACAACGGCATTGTCGAAAATTACCTTGAACTAAAACATGATTTGATGGCGGAAGGGGTCGAGTTTAGATCAGACACCGATACAGAAGTCATCGTCCAACTGATCGAACGCTTCGCCCACAACGGCGCACGCGGCAACCTGACCGAAGCCACCCGTAAGGCCGTTGGTTATTTGCGCGGCGCACATGCCATCGTCGTCATGAGCCGCACCAAACCGGACGAACTGGTCGCGGTGCGCATCGGTAACGCGGGCGGTGTAGCCCTTGGCTTGGGAGAAGGCGAGAACTTCATCGCCTCGGATATTCCGGCTATCCTCGAACACACGCGCCGGATGATTTTCCTCGAATCGCGGCAGATAGCAACGCTGACCGCGCATGACTACCATATCCAAACACTGGATGGGCAAGCAGTCAAAGGCGACATCCACGACATCCCGTATGACCCGATCACGGCTGCTAAGGGCGAATTCAAGCACTTCATGCAAAAGGAAATTTTCGAGCAAGCCCGCAGCCTGACCGATACTATTCGTGGGCGGGTGGATTTTGAGCGCGGCGAAGCCTTGCTGCCTGACCTCAACCTGACCGCCGAGCAAGCCAAAGCACTCAACCGCATCGTGACGGTAGCTTGCGGCACCAGTTATTACAGTGGGTTGGTAGGCAAGTTCTTCATCGAACAGATGGCACGCTTGAATGTCGAAGTCGATTACGGCAGCGAGTACCGTTACCGCGACCCGATTATCGACGCGCAAACCGCAGTTCTCGCCATCACCCAGAGCGGCGAAACAGTGGATACGTTAGCAGCGATGGAAGAAGCCCACGCCAAGCAGGCCACATTATGGAGCATCGTCAACAACATCGGCAGTCAAGCCATGCGCGTCAGCGATGGTTACATCACCATGAACGCCGGGCCAGAAATCGGTGTGGCCTCCACTAAAGCCTTCACAGCCAGCATCGTTGACCAATATTTGCTGGCGCTGCACCTCGGCAACCTGCGCGGGACGCTCACGCCGGAACAACGCCAACAGTACGCCTTTGATCTCGGTCGCCTGCCCGATCTGGTGGGACGGGCGCTGGAAACTGAGTCACGTGTCAAAGAACTGGCTGCCCTGCTCCAACATTACCGCGACTTTCTGTATCTGGGACGGGGCATCAATTACCCGATTGCATTGGAAGGTGCGCTCAAGCTCAAGGAGATCAGCTATATCCACGCCGAGGGTTATCCGGCAGGTGAAATGAAGCACGGCCCAATTGCGCTGATTGATGACCAGATGCCGGTGTTGTGCATTGCACTCAAAGATGCGCTTTACGAAAAGATGATCAGCCAAATTGAACAGGCGAAAGCGCGCGGTGGCATCGTCATCGCCATTGCCACCGAGGGTGATACGACTATCGCCGACAAAGCCGACCATGTGCTGTATGTGCCAGAAACACCAGCCCTGCTCAGTCCGGTGGTGGCGGTCATCCCGCTGCAACTGCTGGCCTACCACATCGCCGTACTGCGCGGCGCGGATGTTGACCAGCCGCGCAATCTTGCCAAGTCTGTAACAGTAGAATAGTGATTTGAATTGAAGATTATGCGGGTTCGAGAGAGATGTAATCGTTTACTCTTCCCGAACTCGTGTAGTTGCGATAAAAATCTACGGGGATTTGATTAGCGGTACTTAGGTCTCGATCAGTTTGGCAATACCTTGAACGAATGTCTTTGGGCTAAGTGGCTTTGAATAAAATGCATCGAAGCCGGCAGCTAAAGCATGTTGTTCCACGTCAGCGGAATTATATGCAGAAATTGCCACTACGGGGATCATTTCTGTGAGTGGATTAGCACGAATAGCGCTTAATGTTTCCCAGCCATCCATTTCTGGCATGGCGAGATCCGTCAACACTAAGGTGGCATGACTTTGATTCAGCAGCGCTAAACATTCTCTTCCGTTGTGCGCAATCAAAACATCAATGCCGTGATAACTGAGTATTTCAGACACCATTTGCCTGCTGTCGAATTCATCCTCAACCACGATAATTTGCCACGGCTTTTTGATCATTCAATTCCCCTTACAGCAGTTTGTTCGGATAACTCCTGAAAGCAATTGATCAATTCGGGCAACAGTGTACCGATACGAAATGGTTTGGCAATGTATCCGTCAAAACCTGCAAGTAATGCCTTTTCCCGGTCACCAGCCATCGCATGTGCCGTTAAAGCGATCACAGGAATATTTTGGGTTTTATCATCGGCTCGAATAAGCTTGAGCATCTCCCAGCCATCCATGACGGGCATGGATAGGTCAAGCAAAATAAACGATGGCGTAATGTCTTCAAGTATTTTTAATCCATCCTCACCATGAACAGATGAGTAGATTTTCGCACCATGAAATGATAGTACGGTTTCAGCAATCATCCGGTTATCTGGTTCATCGTCTACTATCAGCACCGTCCATTGCGACGCGTCACTTGTCGCGAGCTTACGAAATTCAGGTGCCAGTTTTTGTTCATTCATTGCGTCATCGCCTCCAGCGCTTTACTCTTTGGCTCATCGGTGCTGTCCCCCGGCGCAGTTACTAATGGGAGTGTAACCGTAAACGTACTGCCGCTGCCTAGTTCGCTCTTGATACGGATGTGACCGCCCATCATCAATATCAGTTTGCGCACGATGGCCAATCCCAAGCCACTACCGCCGTATTGGCGACGCGAGCTGCCATCCACCTGTCGGAATTCCTCAAAGATCGTCTCCTGTGCGTGAATTGGGATGCCTATCCCGCTATCACTGACACTGATCTTCCAAGTGTCACCGTCATTTCTCGCAATCTCGATTTTTACGTGGCCTTGCTCGGTAAACTTCACGGCATTTGATAGCAGGTTAATGAGCACTTGTTTCAGCCGTTCAGAATCTGCCACCAAAACTTCAGGTAATCGTTGGTCAACTTCAACGTCTAGGCGTAAGTTTTTCTCTTCTGCCAACACCCGATTTTGCAAAACAATTTCGTCCAACCACGTTCGCAATGTAAAAGGTTTTAGAACCAGATCCATGCGTCCGGCTTCAATTCTGGACAAATCGAGCACATCATTGATTAAGCCAAGGAGGTGAAGTCCATTTGAAAGGACGCGTTCCTGAAAATCGCGCTGCTTTTGATTCAATTCGCCAGCGATGCCCGCCAACTGAATTTCCGTATAACCGATTACAGCATTGAGTGGGGTGCGGAGTTCATGAGACATCGTCGCTAAAAATTGACTCTTGAGCTGGGTTGCGTGTTCCGCTTGTTTCCGTGCTTCGATCAGTTCACTGTTAACCTTTATCAATTCCTCATTTTGAATACGGATTTGCTCCTCAGCCTCTTTACGATCTGTAATATCCCGAAACATAATTACGCGACCGGATAACCGGTGCTGCCGATCATAAAGTGGCGATACACGCACATCCAAAACGCGCTTTGCGGTTCCTTCGCCCATTTCAATTTCTGCCTGATCACTGCTGCTTGTTCGAATACGCTCGGTCAAATCCTGTCGCTGTGCAAGTAAGTTAATGACCTGCGTAATCGGTTTGCCGATGGGGTCGGGGGTCGTACGGCTGATAATATGTTTGGCAGTAGGGTTCAAATCAACCACGCGCTCTTGCGCATCCAACACAATCACCCCATCGGTCATACTATCCACCACCACATTTCGGGCAACGGGCACTAAGTTGAGCAGTTGAAATCGCAACAACCCCCACGTTAAGGCAAGGCCTGTAATGGTAAAGGCAAAAGGCGTAATATCGAGGGGGAAATTGCCGAAGATCGTTACCGCATTACCGATCATTGGCGCGACGACCGCTACCAGCAGTGCAATGAGCTGACGGCGGTATAAGCCCGGTGATCCGGCAAACTGCCGAAAAAGGAAATAAGAAGCGAGCATAATCAGCAGGTAGGAGTAAAACGAATGCACCCAGAACCAAATCCCCGGAGTCGAGGATGCCACCGCAAAATCACCAAAGCTCAATATCCCTAGATCTTTACTGAAGAGGTTATGGGTTCCATTAGTCGCTATGATGATGAGCGTGAGGCAGGGGACAATACAAAACGAGGCGATACGATTTCTTGTAAGCCATTGGGTTCGCCCAGTGTATTGCAACCCAAACAACATCCAAATGACCGGTACGAATACGATGCCAACAAACTTGGCACTATTACAAAACAGCTTGAATGAGTCGCCGGGGATCGCAATCTCCAACGTATAAAATAAAGTCCACCAAATCACAGCAAGCATTAAAGCAGCAATAAGGGTTGCGGATCGACCAGATACCTGACGCTGTCCCCAAACGCGAATGGCTAATGTAATGGAAAGTAGCAGCGAAATTCCCAAGGAAAGCAGGATGACAGCAACGGACATATAGGAGCTCCCAATATTCTGAAGTTAAACTCTATTACATTCTATTACTAATTATATATGTGTTTTTTCACGTGCCGCATTAACTTCGTCAATAATTCATAACTATCGGCGGATTGCTGGGCAGGTAAGTAACCGTAGAGGAAAAAATCCGTAATTAATAGACTCGAAAACGGGAGGAACCTATCATTCCTCCCTGCTTGATCGAAGTGATTGTGTTAGCCGCCAACCGCATTCATGGGTGCTAAATCGGATTGGGGGGCAATCTCAACACTGCGGGGGGTATTCGAGGACATACTCTCTTTGGCAGCAGTCATCGCTTCTTCCGGGTCACGGAACTGCATCGTATACAAATGAGCATACAACCCATTTTTCGCCATCAGCTCGCTATGTGTACCCAACTCGGTGATGCGCCCATCATCCAATACGGCGATGCGATGCGCCACTTTGATGGTGCTCAAACGATGCGCCACTATCACGGTGGTTCGGTTTTGCATGAGCCGGTTCAGCGCTTCCTGTACCAACCCTTCTGATTCATTGTCCAAGGCACTGGTGGCTTCATCCAGCAGCAGGATAGCCGGATCTTTCAAAATAGCGCGGGCAATCGCAATCCGCTGACGTTGACCACCACTCAAGTTCATACCGCGCTCACCCACTGTTGTCTCGTACTGTTTCGGGAAATTCATAATGAATTCGTGGGCATTCGCCGCCTGGGCCGCCGCGATGATCTCGGCTTCAGAGGCTTCCAACCGCCCATATTGAATATTCTCGCGGATCGTGCCACCGAACAAAATGGTTTCCTGTGGCACGATGCCGATTTGTTCATGCAAGCTGTGCTGCGTCACGCTGCGCAAATCATAATCGTCAATCTTGATCGAACCCGCCGTCGGATCATAGAAGCGTGGCAGCAGATTCAAGATGGTACTTTTTCCGGCTCCACTGGGGCCAACCAGCGCCAGAATTTCCCCGGCACGCACGTCCAGTGCAATCTCCTGAAGCACAGGCGATTCCCCATCGTAACTAAATGACACATTATCGAAGCTGATTTGCCCCTGAACGCTCGGCAGTGCAGCCGCATTCGGCGCATCCTGAATGGTAGGGGGCGTGTCCAGAATTTCAAAGACTCGCCGAATTCCGCCGATTGCGGCGCTCACCTGCCCGTATAACCCTGCCAGTCCGGCGAGGCTGCCCGCTATCGTCATACCATAGATCAAAAATCCGGTAATCATTGTGACGGTTAGCCGTCCGGCGATAACCTCATTCCCGCCGTACCAGACGATTGCCGCAATCGAGCCAAATCCTAAGAACATCATCACAGAGCCAAAGAGGGAGTTATAAACAGCCATGCGCAAAGAGGCGCTGAAGGTTTTTTCCATCGCCACGTTGTAACGTCCTGTTTCAAAGGATTCGCGACCAAAGCTCTTGACTACGCGAATACCTTGCAAACCTTCTTCGGCGATCACGGTCGAATCCGCCAATTGATCCTGTATATGGGTGCTGCCTTTCTCGATTCGTCTGCCAAACAAAATGGCGATTAGGATCAATACTGGAGCCAGCGCCAGAATAAATACCGTGAACTGCGTATTCATTCTGAGCAGGATAAAAATCGACCCGACCAGCGTGAGTACTTGACTCAGTAAACCGGTGACATTGCTGGTCAGCATGGTGCGCATCTGGGTCACATCACTCGATAGTCTGGATACAAGATCGCCAACCCGCCGCACCGCATAAAAATCCAGCGAAAGATTTTGCAAGTGGGTATAAAGTGAGGTGCGTAAATCAAGGACAATACGCTCACCGATGTAGGCCAATAGATAATTTTGTACAAATCCGAAGAACGCCTGTATTAGAAAGATACCGATTAGTAAGCCTGCCAGCATATTGAGTGGACCGGATTCACGTGACTGAGTGACCGAGTCAAGCAGTTGGACGATAATCGCTGGAAAGGCTAAACCAAAACCGGTGGATAGTAGCAGCGCTATTATCGCCAGTATCATGCGCCCGCGATAAGGCTTGAGGTATCCGAGTAAGCGCCCCCATTTCACACCTTTTAGTAACTCACTTGCACTTGTCTCAGTTGCTGAATCAGGTTGTAAGGGCTGATTGTTCTGTGATCGCTCGCTCATGCTGCGATATTCTCCTTGTTACTGCGTCACATGCTATAGCGCATCAATACGCATTCATCAGCACTATAGTTGCGGTATGTAAACTCAATTTAAACAAGGCAGCGAGGCTACATGCTATTTCGTGGGTAAAGAAACGAGGAAAGTTGTGCCACCGGACAGTTTACTCTCTACAGTGATCGTACCTTGATGCATCTCGATAATTTTCTGGGCAATGGAGAGTCCTAATCCACTGCCACCGTTGTTGGAACGGGTTCGGGATTTATCCGCTTTATAAAAACGCTCAAAAACATGCGGGCGATCCGCTTCTGAAATACCTGCGCCCGTATCACTAATTTCAAATCGCACCAAATCATTATGAAGGTACACACCAATGCATATACTGCCGCCGTTTGGCGTGAATTTTATACTGTTATGGATCAGGTTAACCCATACTTGGCTCAACAAATCTTCATCTGCGTTTACGGTCGCTTCGTCAAGCTCAACATCCATTTCAATATTTTTACTTGCCCATTGCGGTTCACAGGCCAGAATCAAGCTTCTGATTTGCTTATCGAGGCGATACGTTATTGGTTCAAACTTTGCATGTTCAGCTTCCAGCGAGGCTAACTTGAGCAAATTATCCGTGAGTTTGGAGAGGCGGACACTTTCGGTTTCGATGATGGTCAGGTAGTGATGTCGATCTTCCATTTTCAGATCATCGTTTTGCAGCGCCTGTGCAAATCCTCGAATGGATGTTAGCGGAGACTGAAGCTCATGTGACACATTCGAAATAAATTCCTGCCGCATTGTTTCCATCTGGTTGAGTTCCAACGCCGCTTGATTGACACTATTGACTAACTCACCCAAAAAGCCGTTAGCACGCC
>JBBSBS010000319.1:0-7878 GCA_038251045.1 Aggregatilineales bacterium
CGGCGTTTGAAGTTCTCGCGGACGAGGAACTGCTGGACGGTAAAGTTGCTGGCAAGGCGGATAATATCGGCAAAGTCGAGGGTCGCCAGCCATTCATCATTAAAACGGACGCGGGTCAATTCGCGATCCAAGATTTTGAAGGCTTGGTCGGCATAGGTACGGGCATTTTCGTGAACCTGCTCCACCGTTAGCTGATCGCGAGCCTTGTCCTTATCTGAGGGGTCACCAATGAGGCTCGTGAAACTACCGATTAAGAAGGTGACATCGTGACCAAGTTCCTGAAATTGGCGGAGCTTGCGCATGGTGATGGTATGACCGAGATGAAGGTCAGCCGTACGGGGGTCATAACCACAATAGACACGCAACACGCGACCGGCTTTTTCAGCCTCGGTGAGACGGACATGCAGTTCCTTACGCATGGTTTCTTTGGTTTGGGGGTCACCATATTCCGCGCCGGACATGAGAATATCGACTTGCTCATCAATGGTGGGCATGTGGGCTTTTTCCTAGTCAGAATGTTTATGAAATGGGGGCTAGTATAACGAAGGGGGACAAAAGGTTAAAGGTGGAAGCGCTTTATTGGCCAAGTTTTTAGTTATTCGCAAACTGCACAATTTGCATATTCTGCATGATTCCCGCTGAAATGGCGGGCGAGAATGAGGGAGGAAGTCGCTGAATCGTCAATTTTGCGACACGGGAATCCCGGCTGAAACCGCTGAGCGCCGCGGAAGGCTCGGGTATGTCCGCTGCGTCGCAAATGTCAGTTGTGCAGCCGCGACAGTGAGGGAAGGATTCGCGGTGAGGAGATAAGCGAATGCATTTTTACCACGAAGACACTAACGAAGGAGAAGAAAAGGATTCACGGCAAATCAACCTTTTGAGGTACAAATATACAGGCTCAATTTTAGCACAAAGGTTCGTAATTGGTCAATAGCTTTTCGGTATGAATAGGGTTTGAAATTAATGTAGGCGGGAGACTTGACATATGCTTCCACCTACCCTGTACGAGACAATATTTAGCCGGGATAGTAGATGATGCGCGGATCATTAGCAGAGCGCTGATAGTCAAAGGCGGCATCCGTGAGTTTAGGTAGGTCATAGCTGGGTCGCCAGCCAAGCAGGAATTTGGCTTTGGTGTTATCCAGCCATGTCGAGTGATACGCTGTGGGAAATTCGACATTCGGATAACCGCGTGTGGCAGCGAGGTAGTTGGCAAGTTCGCGGTAATCAACAGGTTCGTCCATACAGATATTGAAGGTTTGCTGATGGGCGGCGGGGTGGTCAAGGGATGCGAGGATGGCGCTGACCAAATCTTCAACATGGACAAAGTTGCGTTTGACAGCTTTACCGTCAGGGTCAAGCATGACTGGCGTGGTATGTGATGCGACATAGGAATCGGCGGTTGAAGTATCCACGAAGTCACGCCAACGGGGACCGCCGAAAACATCCTCACCAAACGACAACTGGTACTTAAAGTCGTCTTTTTCCATGATCCAAGGGGCGCGGAGGCAGCAGCCATTGAGGTTGTACTGGATGTAATACTGTTCAAGCATGACTTCTTCGAGCACTTTGGAAAGGGCGTAGCAACCGGGATAGGCGCTGTGCTTCTGCTGTTCGGTAACCGGAACAGGATGGGGATAAACGAAATGGCCCATGCCTGCATCGCCACCGATGAGGATGAACTGCTGAAACGTTGGACTTTCGCGACTGGCTTCCAGCAACCAGAACATGCCTTTTACAGCGACGTCCATAATTTCGAGGGGTGTTTCTTTTACGGTAGCGAGGTGAAGGACATGGGTTACACCATCCATCGCACGGGCAACAACATCCTGATCGGCGAGTGATCCACGCACAATTTCAAGGCGATCATGCGCTGGCAGAGTGCGGTTGTGACAGAGGCCACGAACAGTAAAGTCTGCGAAACGAGGATCATCCCAAAAGCGGTTGATGAAGGCTTGCCCAACTTTGCCAGTCGCACCTGTAATTAAAAGACGTTTGGTCATTTTTCCCCCACAGATATTTTGCGTATTAAGTGAAATACAGAATATATTAATCGTGGGGATGATTGTACCCCTTGTTCGACGCAAAGCGACTGACTATAATTCCAAAAATAATTGTACCTACGTAAGGACAGTATTCACGTTATGAAACCGATGACGAGCGTTGAAGCGCGGCAGGCATTTCTCGACTTTTTTGAAGAACACCGACACAAACCGGTGGCATCGTCCTCGCTTGTGCCGGGGAACGACCCTACCCTGCTGTTTACCAACGCCGGCATGGTGCAGTTCAAAGATGTATTTTTGGGGATGGATAAGCGCGATTACAAACGGGCGACGACATCGCAGAAATGTATGCGGGTCAGTGGTAAACATTCGGATCTGGAAAATGTCGGCCCGTCACCGCGCCATCACACATTCTTTGAGATGCTGGGAAATTTCAGCTTCGGTGATTACTTCAAGGCGGACGCGATTAAATTCGCCTATACTCTGCTGACAGAGGTTTATCACCTGCCGAAAGAACGGTTGGCGTTCACGGTTTACCAGAGCGATGATGAAGCGTTCAACATCTGGGTCAATGACATCGGTGTTGACCCGAAGCGAGTGGCTCGTTTGGGTGCCAAGACCAATTTCTGGCAGATGGCAGAAACGGGGCCATGCGGCCCGACAAGCGAACTGCATTGGGATAAATATCCAGAGCGTGGGGATGATGACATCATTCCGTCACTGACAGAGGAAGATGATCGGTTCCTCGAATTGTGGAATCTGGTGTTTATGCAATTCAACCGGACAAAGGATGATCCGCAGAACACGGGAGAATTCGACGTACCACTGCCCGCGCCCGGCGTAGATACGGGCATGGGACTCGAACGCATCCTGAGTGTGGTAAATGGCGTAAAATCGAACTACGAAACCGATTTGTTCATTCCGATTTTTAAGGCAACACAAGCCCTGACGGGCGACACGGACGAACAGCGCGATGCAAATATCGTTCCATATCGGGTGATTGCTGACCATGTACGGGCGGCGGTGTTCTTGATCGCAGATGGGGTGATGCCGGGGGCGAAGGGACGCGACGCGGTATGCCGATTGGTCATCCGGCGGGCAGCACGATTCGGCAGTAAATTAGGTTTCAGCGAGCCGTTTCTGGGCAAAGTAGCTGATGCCGTGATTGAGGTCATGGGCGGGCATTATGGCGAATTGGTAGAACGTGCCGAGTCCATTAAAAAAGTCATCACGCAAGAAGAAATTCGCTTTCGTCGAACGCTCGACCGAGGATTGGGTGAGCTTGAAGCGGAACTGGATGCACTGGCACAACGAAACGAAACTGTGCTGGCGGGAGATAAGGCGTTCTATTTAAAAGCAACAATGGGCCTGCCGATTCAGGTTATCAAGGATGTGGCAGAGGAACGCGGATACAGTGTCGATGAGGAAAGTTACAACGTGGCTGACGTGCAGCACAGTACGATCAGCGGCGGTGGGCAGGCGATGGGCGAAATCGACGCGAGCGAGGCGTATAAGGCGACGCTGGAGCAGCTCAAAGCCAATAAGCAACTGGGCGAAAAAGGCGTGGCCTATAACCCATATGGCGACACGGTTGTTGATGACCATGTGCTGGCGATATTCCGTGATGGGCAGCCAGTAGACAGCGCGATTGCGGGCGAAAAAGTTGAAATTGTGCTGGGACAAACAGCATTTTATGTCGAGTCGGGTGGTCAGGTCAGCGACACCGGTACGATTAGCAGTGATGGATGGTCGATTGAGGTTGAGGATACCAAACGGCCAATCGGCGGGCTGATCGTGCATGTGGGCGAAGTAGTGGAAGGCCAGCCCAAAGTGGGCGACGCTGCTCATGCCGAAGTTGATATGATGCGGCGAGCAAGCGTCACCCGCAATCATACGGGAACCCATCTGCTTCACGCGGCACTGCGAGATAAATTGGGGACGCATGTACAACAGCGCGGATCACTGGTTGCACCTGACCGATTGCGATTCGACTTCGTGCATGACCAGAAGGTCAGCGCCGAGGAAATCGCGGAAATCGAGAAGCAGGTCAACGATATTATTCTGGCGAATTATCCGGTGAATGCGGTTGAAAAGTCGCTGAGTGAAGCCAAAGCCGATGGAGCGATGGCGTTGTTTGGCGAGAAATATGGCGACCGTGTGCGAACGATAACGATTGCGAAAAATGGTGACCGCTACAGCTATGAATTATGTGGTGGTGTGCATGTGCCGGAGACGGCAGAGATTGGTTCGTTCATCATTGTGAGCGAAGGCAGTGTCAGCGCGGGTATTCGACGTGTGGAGGCGCTTACAGGGCGTAGCGCGGTAGAATATGTTCAGAACACGTTGAACACGCTGGGCAATGTGGCACATGAACTGGGGACAACGCCGGAACAAGCAGCAACACGAGTCCATGCGCTGCAAAATGAACTGGCAACGGCAAAGAAGCAAATCGGACAGCTTCAACGTGAGATGGCGAAGGGTCAATTCGAGCAGCTTACACCTGAGTCGGTCAATGGGGTGCAAACGATCATCGGACAATTCGAGCATATCCCGGTGGATACGCTGCGCGAGATGGCAGACTGGTTCCGCAGCAAGGTGAAAAGTGGTGTACTGGTGGTCGGGAGCGTCGTTGACAGTAAACCTCAAGTATTAATTGTAGTAACGGATGACCTGACCAAGAAGGGATTGCATGCTGGCAACCTGATTAAGGAAGTGGCGGCAATCGTTGGTGGTGGCGGCGGCGGACGACCAAATATGGCACAAGCAGGCGGTAAGGATGCGAGTAAGCTGACTGAGGCATTGAGCAAAGCACGGGACTTAATCGCACAGAATTATAAGGGCTAATGGCGACTAAAGCCGACTATATTCAGCTTGAGAATGCGGATGATGTAGGTTCTATCCGCGACCGATTATCCTTCCTGCGGGGTCAGCGGGTACTGCTGATCTGGCCTGAGGAGGGAACGATATTGACGCGCAAGCTCGACCTCGTATTGATTCAGCGGGAGGCGATGCGGCGCGCAATTCGGTTGGCGCTGGTGACACATGATGCCGAAGTCATCCGCCACGCGCGGGAACTGGACATCAGCACATTTGAAACGATTGGTGCCAGCGAACGCGGACGATGGCGACGTGGACGCGGGAAAGTATTCACGAACCGCTTTCAACGTCCCAAAGATGAACCCATACCCGATGACCTGAAAGAAGTTGCCAGCCGGATTTATTCGGAAGAAACGGGACAAGAAAAGCGCTGGCGGCACATCCGGCGGTTGATCGGGATCATCATATTCGCGGCAGTGGCACTGGTTATTGGCTATGTGATGCTGCCGAGCGCAGTCGTGACTATCACTCCCGCAACGCGGCGGGTCGAAACAACAGCCGATATTACGGTTTCATCGCAAACACTGGGCATCGACATCGAAAACAACAGCATCCCTAGCAGTCCATTGAGCATCCAGATTGACGACAGTGGAACGATTGAGACCACGGGTGTGAAGTCGATGGAAGATGCAGCGGCGGCAGGCTCGGTAGTGTTCATCAATAAGACCAACCAACCGGTGACGATACCGGCTGCCACTGTGGTAACCACGAGCGCGGGAACGCCGATACAATTTCGTACCACAATTGAGGCCAATTTACCGGGTGGCGAGGGTTTACAAATAGAAGTGCCGATTGAGGCATTGCAGGCTTCGGCAGGTTCGGCGGGTAACGTGGACAGCGGAACCATCAACACGGTGATTGGCCCGATGGCGGACAGCGTAAACGTGCGAAATGTGGCGGCAACAGCAGGTGGAACCACACGCACTCAACGGGTGGTCACCGACGCGGATGTGCAAAACGTGTTGGCGATTGTAAAGCAACAACTGCAAACGCGGGCGTATGTTGAAATGCAGTCACGATTGACCCCTAAGCAGTGCATCATTCTGGACACGATCAAGATTGGTGAGGAACGCGACGACTGGAAAACGTACAATGTCCAAGTGGGTGATATTGCGGACTCACTGTCGTTAAGTATGAAGGCGGTAGTGGATGCGGTGCTGGTGGATGAGCAGTTCGCCCAGCAGATTGTTTTGGCGCAACTGACGAAGCAAATGGAACCGGGTGAAGCGATAAAACCGGAAAGTGTAGCCTATGATTTGGGCTGCCAATCAACGGGGCATGTGGATGGAGAAACGGGTCAAATTGTGTTTCAAATGAGTGGCAGCGCAATTGTCGCAGCACAGATTGACGCGGAACAAGTACGCCAGCAAGTAGGCGGACGATCCCTGAATGACGCGATGGCTTCATTGGTCACTGATTTACGTTTGCAACAAGGCATTGCACCGGCTATCAGCATTTGGCCCGATAGTTTCGACCGGATGCCGCTGCTCCCGTTTCGCATTACTGTGCAACTTAATGATGCCCCAACCCCGCAATGAAAGGCAAGCTGCTGGGTATTGATCACGGTTTGAAGCGGATTGGGCTGGCGGTTGGCGACGGCATTGGCTTAACCGCGCGGGAGTTGACCGTTATCAACCGCAAAACAAATGTCGAAGACTTCGCGCGGATTAACCATATTGCCGGTGAGCAGCGGGTGGTTGGCATCGTGATCGGGATGCCTGTGAACAGTGATGCACGAGCAGGCGAATATACGCAGGGCGACACGGTGCGCAAGTGGATTGAACGGTACGCAGCTACTACTACACTGCCGATCATCACATGGGACGAGCAACTCACGAGCCTCGACGCGCGCGAACTCTCTATTCAAAAAGGGCGTAAAGTGCGTGACCCGATAGATGATCTTGCGGCACGGGTCATCCTGCAAAGTTACTTGAACGCGGTACGCGATGGATTGGCAGAATGAAGCAACAAGTAATCATTTTTGGAATGAAACTCTCGCCGTTTTTACAAGATGGTCATGAACACAAAGGGATTGAAGATTGAACCGTACGGTTAAAGTTGTCAGTCTTGCAGCAGCCCTG
The DNA here is from genome assembly GCA_038251045.1 of Aggregatilineales bacterium. Classification (GTDB taxonomy): domain Bacteria; phylum Chloroflexota; class Anaerolineae; order Aggregatilineales; family Phototrophicaceae; genus CFX2. The sequence goes on from JBBSBS010000319.1 coordinate 6,962, forward strand.
TTTCTCGTGGTGGCGGTCGCGTGTGTTGGTATCGTATTTGTGATATCCGGTGGCAATCCAGTACGATTTGCCCAGAAGACGATGCTCCAGATTTCACTTTCGGGGCGGCAAGAAGATTTGAATCGGGCGGTCAGCAATGACACATCGCCGGTGCGATTCAGGGTAAATAGTGGTGACAGCCCGCGTACAATCGCGCAGAATCTCGTCAATACAGCATTGATCGGGGATGCTCAGCTATTCGTGGATTATGTACAACTGAATGATATTGACATTGAGTTGGAAGCCGGAACCTATTTTTTAAAGCGTTCGCAAACATTGAAAGAAATCGCCTCAGCGCTAACTGACTCGCGCAACAGTTCGATTACATTTCGCGTCATTGAGGGTGAGCGACTCGAAGAAATCGCGGCGAAGGTTGATGGGGCGCAAGCTTATTTCGGGTTTACGGCGCTGGACTTCTTAACCCAAGTTGGGCGTGGTGCGCAGATTGATGCAGCATTTGCGAACCGGTATGGACTGCCTGCGAGTGCTTCATTGGAAGGGTTTCTGTATCCGGATACATATGAACTTCCGGCAGATGTGACCGCACCCATGCTGCGCGACATATTATTGAAAAACTTTGAAAATAAAGTGGGAGCGCAACTGATTAGTGACGCAGCGGCGCAAGGCATGTCGATGTTCCAAGTGGTGACGTTGGCTTCGATTGTGGAGCGCGAAGCTGTTCATGTTGACGAAGAACCGATGATTGCGGGTGTTTATCGAAACCGACTGAACATCAACATGCGGTTAGAAGCTGACCCAACTGTGCAATATGGTATTGGATTCAAGGGTGGTACGTGGTGGCCTCAAATTACGCGGGCAGATTATACGGATGTGCAATCGCCTTATAACACATATCTCAACGGCGGTTTACCCCCTGC
>JBBSBS010000320.1:0-7865 GCA_038251045.1 Aggregatilineales bacterium
GCAAACCCTTTCGAGGTTAAATAGGTATAACTACGCGAAACTGCTTCGAACATATCGGTATCACAGCGGTCAAGCTCGACAATCAGCCATTCAGGATTTGATGATGAGATGATTGGCGACCAATCCATTACGCCATCCCCAACCGCCAACATGGACTTGTTTTCATCTGCAGGGCCATCTTTAATATGGAGCAATGGCACGCGGGAACCCAACTGCTTGAGGAGCGCAGCCACATCATAACCCGCCGTTTGAACCCAATAAGTGTCAATTTCGAATCCAATGGTGGGCGATAGGTGATCCAGCATAACCTGATATGCGGGTTTTCCATCCACTTGCTGACGATACTCCCACCAATGATTGTGATAAAGCAGTGTTAAGCCATTGGCACGAGCGATAACATCCGCCTCGTTCATAAGGTCACAATGGTATTTAATGCGCTCAGTGGTCGTAAATTCTTCGGCAGGGATATGGGCTAAAACCAGATACTTGCAGCCGAGAATGGCCATTGTGTCCAGCACTTTGTTCTGATTGTCACCGAGAGGGAGGGGACTGTGAGCACTGGACACCTGCAAGCCTAAATCTGTAAATAATTTAGCGGCAGCCTCTACGGTTGTGCCTGTAAATCCAGCAGGTTCCACGCCGGCGTATCCGAGATCAGCAAGTTTACGAATAACACCTTCAAAGTCATTTGCCAGCGACTCGCGCAGGGTATAGAGTTGAAGGCCAATTGGAGCAGACATAAAAACTCCTTGCGTACAATACATAACATACATAAAAAGGACGTGGTGGTTCCACGCCTCAGCACCGTTGATATTACCTCTCTGATGCGTGGGGAGCAAGTTCAGCGAGAGACCAGCGGACTAACGTCAGGTTGGCGGCGGCAGAACGCGTTGCAGGGGGTGGCAGGCAGTGATAGAATGCAAGGTAGCCCAGTTCATTTTCCATGTGACAACAACCGGGGTATTTTATGATACGTTACACACGACTTTTGCTCATCCTGATTGTTTTAGTCCTAAGCGGCTGCAATCTTTCTTCCCAACCACCGACAGATGAACCTTTAGACGTACCGACTGCCGACGCAGGTGGACGACCGATTGTCATCATCGATTCGCCGAATGATGGTGCGGAGGTGGCAGCAGGAACACAGGTATTCGTGACCGCGACCGCAACTGACGCGGTGGGTGTGACACGAATGCAGTTGATTGCCAACAATCAGATCGTTAAAACTGTATCGTCAGAATCGGCTGCGGGGCAACGTAATTTCCAAGTGATTCTGGATTACACTCCCCGACAAGAAGGTGATGTCAATTTGCAGGTTGTGGCGTATCGCGGCGCAATTGCCAGTGATCCGGCAGTAGTCAATATTAAGGTGAAGTCACCACAAGCTCAGATTGAACCCACTCTTCAGCCTGTCAACAATGTACCGGCTATTGATCCTAATGATCCGACATGCCGTGCCCTGACGAACACAGGGTTAAATCTGCGCAGCGGACCGGGGACAGTATATGACAAAGTAGGATTGGTGGCAGGCGGCGCAGTCGTGCCGATTATCGGTAGGACTGGCGATAATTCGTGGTGGCAAATACGCTATGGCATTACGGTTGGTTGGATTAGCGGTCAATACACATCTATATACGGCATATGCTCGTCTATTCCGGTAATTACTGTTCCGCCAACGCCGACACCCACGGGCAGCACGTCAACACCAATAGCGACCATCACTAAAACGCCAACACCGACACCGACCATCACGGTCACGCCGGGCAAGGCTGATCTGGTTATTTCTAGTATTGCTGGCCCGACCAGTACAACGGTTGCCGACAGCCCGGTTACCTATTCAGTCACGATTACGAACACTGGCAGCGGCCCAACAGGCAGCTTTGCCAATAAAGTCACACTACCTAACGGGTCAGATGCTGATCTAGGGGTGGTATCTAACCTCAACGCCGGTGAGAGCATCTCGTTGAACATTGAAATTTCGTTTACGGCGGCAGTCTCTTACACATTGATTGCCAAAGTGGATACGAACAGTCAAGTCAATGAAATTAGCGAAGTGAACAATACAGCGACGTTGTTAGTAACGGTATCGTAAAACTTCATCGGTGGGAGGTTGTTTATACCTCCCACCGATTATACTGATAATCATCACGCCCCTATCAAGTTTCTCGAACAAGTGTTGAATTGTTTCGGCTAAATTGACTTGTCGCCAAAGCGCTTATAGAATGCAATTATGGCAACACGATTATTGGTTATTCACCGTCAACTGGTTTTTGCTGTCACGATCAAGCAAGCTCTTGAGCAGACAGGTGGCTTCGCCGTGCATCCGTTTACCAAAGCGGAAGCGGCTTTTGAGTTTCTGCGCGACCATCCACAGGATATTGCACTGGTTGACTTTATATTACCGGGGCGCTCCGGCTCGCGGATTATCCAACAATTACGGTCGTTGCAACCTGATATTGCCATTATCGTTACACCACAACTTTCCGAAGCTGATGAGCGGAGTTATGGTGTACAAGGCTCACTCAATTCACCGTTTAGCGCACGTGATCTGCTACCCTTGTTGCAAAACGCATTGGATGAAACCCCCAGCGACAGTTTGAGTCATGAGCCGCCTAGTGTTATGGGTGGTCAGATGACCACCAGCAACCTCGGCGAACAAAAACGCATCAAGCGGCAGCAAATGGGCACGACGCAGAATTTAGGTGACCACTCACCCGAGTCAGCAAATGTGCCGTCGCAAACACACATCCTGCCATCAGAGCCAGATTATGAAGGTGACAAGCCACAAACCAAGCCGCTTGCTAACAACCCGCTAAAACCTCAAAAGCCATTCACCGATGATTCTGCACCAGCGTCGAATGATGGTGTGCAAACCGCGACTCCGGGGACGCGAAAGAACGATCCGTTTCAAACACGTAATCTTGGGCAGGATGACCCAGACAGCAATGATGTGGCATCGCCCGAAAACATGCCCTATGCCGGAGATAACCTGCTTGACGCAGATCGATACAAAACGCGGAATTTGCAGGATGCTGATGAAATCAGTAATGAGCAGCAATTAGGAACGCGGATATTTCCGGAGATTCCACAGGCAGATGCAGTTGATTCCTTACAAACGCGGCAACTCCACGGGGACGAAGAAGAAGACCCCGTTCAAACACGGAATTTAGGTAAGCAGCAACCAGTAGATGATCCGGGCAGCACGAGACAATTAGACAATGCTGGATCGTCGGCAGCACCGCCTACCCCACCGGAGTTTTCCTCACTGGATCTGGTATTACAGAGCTTCGCTATGGAAGAGCCTGTTGTTGATGATATGGACACACCGGCTGTCCCGACAAAAGACTCGGATGCACTCCGTCAGTTCATGGCAACCAGCAACAATAAGGATGATGCCGAAACCTTTGACGATGTATTGGGTGCTATTGAGCCGAATAGTACGGAAGCGCCAAAGCAGCAGCGACAGGTGGATTTTGAAGGACTGGTCAAGTCCATGCAGCGCAATGAACCACAGCGCCGTTTGCCGGATCGGCAGCAGCAGCTTATGGATTTCGTGCTGACGACGGGTATGGATTCGGTTTTGGATGAAATTGAGAAAACCAAGACAGGAACCTTACCGAAGGTTACGGCAAATCAGGTTGAAGAATCACGGCAGATACCGCCGCCGACAACAGGCAAAAAGAGCAGCTTCCAAAAATTGGCGCAGGAAGAACCGCCGCTGCCAACACTTGAAGAAAACGGAACCGTTAGTGATTTACTGGTAGGAATAGCGGATAGCAATTTCCGTGATGTATTGGCGTTACTCAACGATACGCCTGAGAGTAATACGCCTACACCACCCCGTGGTACTAAAAAGGATACACCAGCGCCGGTCCAGACAGACAGTGCCTATCTGGACGACTTCTTACATACAACCAACATCGACTCTGATTCTGTGCCGGTGGTCAGGCAGAATAGAATACCAGCCGACCAATCATTTGATTTCGATTTTAATGATGATACTGGTGGGGCGACGGTAGCACAGGTGGTGCTGCGATCCACTCAAGAAAATACATCGACACCGGGTGAATTCTCACTAGATCAATTGATGTCCGACATTAATGATCGACTGACTACCCATAAATTAATAGTTCGTCCGCTGCCTTCATGGGATATGGACACTACAGCTTTCCACACTCCCGTAAAGGATGATTCGGATTCGTCAACGGGCGCAAAGGGACGACCCAGCCAGCGGATGCCGGGAGAACCCAGTTTTCTACCTGAAATGTTCCCGCCTGACGAAAACGCTGCGCCCGAATTACCGCTGATGGAAGCCGAAGTTGCTGAAGTTTGGACCACGGTTGCTTCTGAACCAAGTTTGGAAGCGATTGAAAGTATCGACGCAAATGATGAAACGCGGATGGAACCGGGTTATTTCGATGAAGCCGCCGATGAAGAACCTGTTATTGATGCAGAGATGTTCTCTGGCATTCTAGAAAACACATCCGACTATGATGATGTGCCACGCTATGACGACGAAGCGGAATCGTCAAGTCATCAATCTGAATACCAATGGGACGAACCCGCCCACATTGCCGAAGTCACCGAACAATGGCAAGAACCTGAGATTCCTGATGAAGCTACGCCAAACTGGGCAGAACAAAATCCTGTGGCAGATGATGACCCACAACCAGCGACAGCGGCAGGTGACGATTGGGAAACGCTCGAAGCGTCACCCGTTGTTGAAGAATCATTCATGGATATGGGCGAATTTGCAGCAGTAGAGTCTCAAAATCCAGCAGAACGGGCCGACACCAATTGGGAATCAAATTGGGATGTGCCAGAAACTGTAAGCGAACCGAACGCACAAGCAGTCATTGATGAGTGGGATTTGCCCGCGCCAGTCGATGAAACGTCATTGGCGGCTGCCAACGAAGAAGCCAGAATTGCTCAACTGGCGCTCAATCTGACGCAGGTTTCACTAGAAGTAAGCGCCGAGGGGACTATCCTTACACGGGATAATCAGATTATCGCCGTGGCGGGGCATCTTTCCCAAGACGACACCATTGAATTGGCTACTGTCATCAATAATGATTGGGGAACAGGTGGTCAAGGGGCGCGGTTGCGGTTCATTACCCTGCCTAGCAGCGGTAAAGAATACATGCTGTATTCAACAGGAACTGAGGATGAACTAATCCTTTCTATGATATTTGCCGGAACAACCCCTCTACGGGTCATCCGACATCAAGGGCAACGATTACTTAATGCGTTGGGTGATGTGCCAGAACAGGCAGCGAAACCAGCAACGAACGCGATTGCCACCCGATCACGACGGGAAATGCAGCCGGTTGAAGTAGCGCTTGAACCCTATGCCTATGTATGGTTGGTACAAAACCCCGAACAAGGTTTAAGCAGCGCTGTTGCCCAATCTATTTCAGCAGGTTTGATGACACAACTAAGCGAAATGAATTGGCAAATTGAACAACTGGAAGTGCAAGAGGAATACATTTACCTCTTGGCAAATGTACCGGGTGAAACACCATCATATTCAATCGTCCGCGATCTTAAACAACGCGCCGCAACTATTGCCCAAAAGCAAGATAGCAATCTCGAAACACAAGCACTGTGGGCAGATAGTTATCTGGTGTTGTCGCCGGGGCGCGAATTGGCAGCAGACGAAATACAGGAATTCATTGACTTCCAACGCATGATGTAGGCATATGGTGAGTCAAGTCCCGTCAATTTTGGTAAGCTCCATCTTGTCGCCTGTCAACTCGACGATACCATCTTGGCTTACAAATTCAGCGTCAGAATAATGCTGTAATTGCCGATCTCCAATAAAGCGACTACAATTAGCCCAAATGTTCAGTTAACCCCTAACCTGAGGATGTCTTATGGCTTCGCGCCCCATGTTTTATGTCATAGATGGTTATGCCCTAGCCTACCGGCAGTTTTTCGCTCTACCTGTTGCCAGTTTCAGTACACGCAGTGGTGAACCGACGAACGCGGTTTATGGTTTCGCCCGAACATTACTCGACATTATGCAAAAGAATAAGCCAGAGTATATTGCAGTCAGCTTTGATCGTGGATTAAGCGGACGCGACGAACTTTATGGCGAATACAAAGGAACACGCGAGAAAATGCCGGGTGAGCTACGGGTTCAACTTGACCGGATTGCCCAACTTGTAGAAGCGTTCAACATGCCGCTGCTGGCAATGGATGGTTATGAAGCAGATGATGTGATTGGAACGGTTGCCCCACAGGCAGAAGCCCAAGGGGTCGATATTCGAGTCGTCACCGGCGATCGAGATATTTTGCAACTGCTGACTGAACATGTAACCGTACAACTCCCTAAAAAAGGCGAAGCAGATGTGGTGTTTGATGTTGCAAAATTCCGAGAAGAATATCAATTAGAACCGTGGCAACTGGTCGAATGGAAGGGGCTGGTTGGTGATACATCCGATAACATTCCGGGGGTCAGAGGTATTGGCGATAAAGGCGCCACTAAACTCCTGCAAGAGTATGAAACCGTAGCCAATATTTACGATCACATTGACGAAATTACAGGCGCTACGCAGAAAAAGTTAATTGAAGGCAAAGATTCTGCTTTCTTAAGTCATCGTTTGGCAACCATTCAGAAGGACGTGCCTATTACACTTAATCTGGAAGCTTGCCTTGCCCATGACTATGATGCGCAGAAAGTTGATGAACTGTTTGGCATACTGGAATTTAGGGCGTTACGGGACCGGTTACCAAAATCCGGCGCTCAACTGAGCCTTTTTGATATGGGAACCGTAAGTGATGTACCAGAAGAAGAAGTACACCAGCCGCCAGTGGTTGAAACGATTATTGTGCAAGATGAAACAACCCTGCTGGCTTTAGTTGAAACCCTTAACAGTGCCAAGTTCATAAGCTGGGATACCGAAACAACGGGGACTGACCAGATGAGCGCGGATTTGGTTGGTATATCGGTCGCGGTAGATGGCGAAAAAGGATACTACATACCGGTTGGACACAAGACAGGCGAACAACTGCCATTGAAAACCGTTATGGATGCATTACGGACACCACTGAACAACCCTGCCATTGGCAAGCAGGGTCATAATGCTGATTATGACCTCATTATGATGCAGCGCTACGGTGTAGATGTGACCCCGGTAACCTTTGATACGATGATTGCAGAGTGGCTGCTTACGCCTGACAGCAAATTTCTTGGTCTGAAAAATCTGGCACGGCAAGAATTAGACGTGCATATGACCGAAATCAGCGAGTTAATTGGCAGCGGTAAAAAGCAAATCACGATGGATGATGTATCCATTGAACGCGCTGCTCCATATGCCGCGGCAGACGCAGCAATTACGCACAGATTGGCGGATCATTTACGCCCGAAATTGGAAGAAACAAACTTATCCAATCTGTACACCAGCCTTGAACTGCCATTAATTCCGGTTATTGCAGCGATTGAACGGGTGGGCGTGGTGTTGGATACGCCATATTTGAGTGAGCTAAGTGACAAGCTGACCGGTATGCTGGCACAACTTGAAGATGAGATATACGGCGCAAGTGGATACGGCAAGTTCAACATTAATAGTCCGAAACAACTCAATGACGTGCTGTTCGGCAAATTGGGACTTTCTGTCGAGGGAATCCGCAAGACGACTCATGGTTACTCGACTGACGCAAGTGTATTAGAGAGCCTAAGCGGGCAGCATATTGTTGTCGATAAAATTCTGGATTATCGAGAAGTCAACAAGCTCAAAGGCACATATGTCGATACACTGCCGACACTGATTAACACTCAAACAGGGCGCGTACATACTAGTTATAACCAGACGGGCACAACTACGGGTCGCATCAGCAGTAACAATCCCAATTTGCAGAACATA
>JBBSBS010000321.1:0-7846 GCA_038251045.1 Aggregatilineales bacterium
ACGGAAAAGCTGGTGATGGGTGATCCGTTGAGCGATGCGACGGACATTGGGCCGTTGATTAATGATGCGGCTGGCGAACGGATTGAGGCGTGGTTAAACGAGGCGGTGGCACACGGCGCAACGGTGGCTATCGGCGGCACACGCGAGGGGCGGATGTTCAAGCCGACGGTGCTGGAGAATGTGAAGCCGGATATGCAGATTATGTGCGCGGAGGCTTTTGGGCCGCTGGTGAACTTCGTGCCGTTTGACACCTTTGAGGATGCGCTGCGGATGGCAGACGAGGGAAACTTCGGCTTACAGGCGGGTGTCTATACACGCGATTTGAATAAGGCGATGCTGGCGGTACAGCGCTTGAATGTGGGCGGCGTAATCATCAACGATGTGCCGACGATACGGATTGACAATATGCCTTACGGTGGCAATCGGGACAGCGGCGTGGGACGTGAAGGGCCGCGCTTTGCTATTGAGGAAATGACCACGCTCAAGATGGTGGTGATTAATCTGGGGGTGTAGGGAAACATTCCGGTTCAAACGTAAGATAGCATGGCGGGCTACCGTCTGCGAAAGGGTATGGGGCTTGGGAAAATATCCTACAGCATGCCTTATACGAATTCATGGACGAGGCTTATTAGTATAGAAAGATAAGTGTTATGACGGATATGACTGCAACCCCAAGCGGAACTTTTATGCTGGGTGGTGACATCAGCGTGAACCGGATGGGGTTTGGCGCGATGCGAATCACGGGCAAGGGGATCTGGGGAGAACCGGAAGACCGCGACGAGGCGGTACGGGTGCTGAAGCGCCTGCCGGAACTGAATGTTAATTTTATTGACACGGCGGATGCGTATGGGCCGGATGTGAGCGAAGACCTGATCCGTGAGGTGCTACATCCTTATGGTGAGATTATCGTAGCCACCAAAGGGGCAAATACACGGCAGGGCCCTGACCGCTGGGCAGCGGTTGGTCGACCGGAATACCTGCGCCAATGCGTGCAGATGAGTATCCGGCGGCTGGGTGTCGAGCGAATCGATTTGTGGCAGCTTCACCGGATTGACGCGAAGGTTGACCGCGACACACAATTTGGTGTGATCGCTGATATGCAGCGTGAGGGATTAATCCGCCATGTGGGCTTGAGTGAAGTCAGCGTGGAAGAAATTCAAGCCGCACAGAAGCATTTCGCGGTGGCGAGTGTGCAAAATATGTATAATCTGGTGATGCGGCAGAGTGAAGCGGTGCTGAATTACTGCGAGCAGAACAACATCGCCTTTATTCCGTGGTTCCCGCTGGCGGCAGGCAAGCTGAGCGAGGCAGGCGGTATCCTCGATGCGATTGCCAAGAAGGTGGGCGCTACTCCATCTCAGGTGGCACTGGCGTGGGTTTTGAAGCGCAGCCCGGTCATGCTGCCCATTCCGGGTACGGGAAAAGTGAAGCATCTGGAAGAGAATGTGGCGGCGGCTGGCGTAGTGCTTTCCGACGCGGATTTCCAAGAATTGGACAAAGCCGGTATGCAGGAGTGGCAGGGCAAGCGTAACTAAACGATACCGGCTCGATGGGTCTGCGTTATGGGCATTCTATAGCGCAGACCGACCATTTGTCCTCTGCCCTATTCATAGCATCCGTGCATCACGAACACCATCTAGAAATTTATTTATATAGTTCAGGGAGAACCTTATGCAAACACGGCAACTGGGCAACTCAGATTTGCAAATTACACGTATCGGATACGGCGCGTGGGCCATTGGTGGCGCGGGCTGGGAGGCAGCGTGGGGTAAGCAGGATGATGGTGAGGCTGTCGCGGCCATTCAGGCGGCGATTGACGGCGGTATCAACTGGATTGATACGGCGGCAGTTTACGGGTTGGGGCATTCAGAAGAACTGGTGGCAAAGGCGCTCAAGGGGCGCAGAAACCGCCCGTATATCTTCACCAAAAGTTCGAAGCTGTGGGACAAAGACCGAAATATTATCAGCAGCATGAAGTCCATCCGCAAAGAAATTGAGGATAGTCTAAGCCGGTTGCAGGTTGATGTGGTTGACCTGTATCAAATTCATTGGCCTGACCCCGACGACGAAATCGAGGAAGGTTGGGCGGCGATGTCCAAGCTTAAAGATGAGGGCAAGGTACGCTGGATTGGCGTGTCAAATTTCAACGTAGCACAGATGGAACGGGCAGCTAAGATTGCGCCGATTACCTCGCTGCAACCGCCCTACTCGCTGGTTAAACGCAATGTCGAGGCGGAAATTCTGCCTTACTGTGAACAGCACAACATTGGCGTTATCAATTATTCACCGATGGGAGCCGGACTACTGACAGGCGCTATGACGCTGGAGCGGGCGCGTAACCTGCCTGCCGATGATTGGCGCAGTCGCAGTGAAAACTTCCGTGAACCACGATTACTGAGGCACGTCCAATTGGTGGAAATATTAAAGACGATTGGTGAAAACCACGGACGAACACCGGGCGAAGTGGCAGTTGCATGGACACTGAGGCTGCCCGCGATCACGGCTGCCATCGTTGGCGCACGAAGCGCCAAGCAGGTCGAAGGCATCATCGGTGCGATGACCCTGCAACTCAATGCTGATGAGGTTGAACAAATCGAGGCGTTCTGTCGAGCGAATCCATAGGCATTTGGTTCGTAAATCAAAAAAGTACAGAGCAGCCCACAACTACTCTGTACTTAATTTAAATGGTGTGGGCACTAAACACACCATTGGCTAACCCTTTGGTATGGACGTGTGTCCGGTTCGGTGCGATCGACGGCGAATGATTTTCAGCAGATGTTTTTTCTGCTGCCGCTCCTCATGTTTGTTTTGTACTATCTCGTCGTGACGTGGATTTTGCTTCTTGTTTTCAGCACGGGGTTTATCTTTACTTGCCATGATATATACCCTCAGAACACCTATAATCACTCAACTGTAAGTTTAGTGGGTTCGCAGGCATTCTTCATCTGACAAATGAAACTCGTGAGGGGTTATTTTTGTCATCCGCAGGTTTGATTCATCGCGCTCGTTTGCGTTTGGGTCGGGGCGTGTCCTCAACGCGTGCGGCGTACTGTGAGGCCAGATAGCCAATGATGGGGATGGCTAATGCGGGTGCGGCGGCCTGCCCGATGCAGGGAATGACGAACAAGATGAGCAAGACAAAGTTGGCAATCAGCGTAAACACGACCCACTGCAAGGTGTCGCTGAGGTGACGGTACACTGTGCCGAACAAATCGCCAAACTGAAAAAATACACCGATGTTGTCTTCTTCGGCAAAGCGAACGAGAGCAAGAGCGAACATGGGCCACGTGATGAGGTTATAGATCAGTATCAGGGGAACAACGCAGCACCATACGCCGAAGCCGATGGCAGTGCCGATGAAATTATCACCCCAAAAGCTGGAGGTCGTCGCATAACAACAGGCCGGTATCAGCAGCGGCAGATTATAAACGATGAGGGCTGCCAGCACGTTACCACCACGGCGAAGTTTGTCGCCATAAGCACCCCAGCGCGGCAGCGGGTTTTGCAAGCCGGAGTTCAGATTGCGGACGAGTTCGACCAGATAACCGAGCAGCAGCGCCCAGCCCACCAGCCCGATCAACACGATACTGGTGAAGGTGGAAATCAGCGCAATGCCCGCGCTAATGAGCAGCTTGGGAGCCCATTCACGGTCATCTAAAATGTAAGTAAATGCACGACCAATATCCACGTATGCAACCTCCCGCCGATAATGGTGGGATTATGCATGGACGACGAGGTTTCGACAAGATAGGTTTATGGAAATTAAACAGCGCGTACTTAAAAGCCATCTGTCTTTCGTGAGGTTCACCCTATAACGATGGTTTATAATGGCTCACTAGATGTTTTTGTGAAATTCGATTGATGATGGAGCACAACAATGGCAATCATTGAGCACAATCCTGATGGTCTTTATCCACAATATCAAAATTATAGCCATGCCATAGAAATAGGCGGCAATACCCGTTTGCTGGTTATCAGCGGCCTTAACGGTTACTTACAAGACGGTAAAACGATGCCTGAATCCTTTGAAGAACAAGCCGAACTTATCTGGCAGCACCTTGGGAGGATTCTGGAATCCGCCCATATGACCTATGAGAATCTGGTGTCACTACGCTTTTATCTGGCGAGCCCGGACTACGATGAGGCTAATATCCGATTACGTAAAAAATATCTAGGTCATCATCATGTCGCATTAACAGTCATTTGTGCCCAGCTCCTTGATCCAAAGTGGAAATTAGAAGTAGAGGCGATGGCTTCAGACTAACTTTGCGTAAAAGCCGTGCGGTTAAGCAGCCAGTTTATCCATGTAGGCTTTGATGTCGGTCACTTCAAGCATACCGAAATGGCGGGCGCGGATGATGCCATCTTGATCGACGACGAAGGTGGTCGGCAGGGCGTTTACACCAAAGGCTGTATAGACCTCAATGTTTGAGTCCAGCAGAACGTTTAGGCCACCAATATTGTTATCCGTAAAATAGGTGTTGATCTGTGCGCCTGTTTCACCCACGTTGATCGCCAATACCTGAGCGCCATCGGTGCCTTGTTCGGCAACAAACTGCTCTAATGTGGGGAGTTCGATTCTGCACGGGCCGCACCATGTCGCCCAGAAATTGACGAAAGTGACATGCCCCTTATAGTCGGAGAGTAGATGTTTTGCGCCATCCAAACCACCCAACGAGAAATTCGGCGACGGCTGCCCGACCAATGACACAAAATTGGAAGGCACTGCCTGCGGGGTGGCGATGACCTGCCCACCGAAGCCCCCTTCATTGATCGCCAAACCTACAGCCGCGATGATGCCAAGCAGTGGGATAAAAAGAAACATGAGCAGTACAGGAGATGGGCCTCCCTGCCTCTCGGATGATTGTGATGTGGAGTCGGTCATAAATCGTGTCCTTACAATTACTTTGGTGATGGCGCTCAGGGAACCCAACGCGGGAAATAAGCATTATCAACCACTTTTACGAGAGCTTTGGTTTGTAAATCAAATGCCCAAACCTGCGGCAAACCGGGATTGTTGGGGTCATTCAGGGCAACCGCATCCGGAAAACGCTGTAGCACAAGGTGTGTGCCGGTTGGGTCTAGTGAAAAATAGCCGTTCTGATAATTGGGGTCAACAATCAGCGGTTCGGATTGACCATCAACCGAATTCACCTGATAAATTTGCCTGCCACGCGTATACCGCTCATCAGTGTACCGCCGACCGACAATCAGATGTGTGCCATCGGGAGTCCAGATAGCGGTATCATCATCAATCGGGTCATCGGGATTACTCAGCCGTTGGATGGTCTTGCCGACCAGATCAACGACCTGTAAGTAGCTGGTGGCTTGATCGGTCACGAGTGTCACTTCAGGGTAGATGAGTTTCGTTCCGTCCGGTGAGAGTTCACCGGGGTTACCATATTTGCTAGCAATGACTTCGGTGCTGCTGTCATTGAAGTCGTGAACCAGAATGCCCTGACTGCCATAATCGAACATGGATATCTGCGTGCCATCCTGTGACCAGCGGACACCATAGCCTAAAATTTGCGAGTCATCGAAAAGCGGACGGGTGGTGGCAGGCTGGCTGCTGAGGTCAATTAACCAGATGCGCGTCGGGCTGGCTCCCAATTGTTGAGCAAGTGCCGTGTTCAGATCGATGCGTTCGTAGGCAATGGACTGTCCATCCGGTCGCCAAACCGGTGTTTTGCACTCGGCATCAGCACAGTTGGTCAACTGCTGCACGCCACCGGTTTCCAGATCCAGAAGTTTGATGTCCATCGTACCGGTGCTGCTATTTTTCTCGGTGAAGGCAATCTTGCTGCCATCGGGGCTAACCCCGTAATCGTATACTCCGCTGGGGCTGTTCGTCACCTGCCGCGCAGAATCAGGATTGGTAGGGTCCACCACCCAGATATTCATCGGTGCACTATCGGCGGGGGCGAGATATGCCACACGGGGAGAGCGTACCACGAAGCTGTAGCGATATTCCGAGACAACCTTGCGCCCGCTGTCGCTGACTGCGCCGGGTTGAAGTACCACTTGATAAGCCGCGCCCGGTATGAAGGGTTTTGTCGGGCGGAAATTGAGCGTGGTTCCGCTCCAACTATAAGTGCCGTCAACCGCTGCTAGAACATCGGCATCGGTAACAACCGTGTTAATTTTATCAGGCGAAATTTGGAGGACTTGAAGATCAGGCGGTACGCTGACGCGGTTCATGCTTTCGCTAAATTGCATGACGACCGAGCTGGTACTGCGGGCAACACCCAGCGGCGCCACCCTTTGCAGCGTCACACCAACACGGTCGCCCAGCAGAATGATAAAAGCGGTGGCAGCCAAGAGCATCACTAAAATGATGACTACGTTGCGGTCAAACCGATTTAACCGGAGAAATGTCGTACGTTCAGCAGCGATATGTGGTGTGGAAGCAGGTTTGGAACGCAGTGGCACATCTGATTGCTCAGTTTGCATCGAAAATCTAATCTCTCGATTACATACACATCATAGCGGGTGAGATGTCCCTCTGAAGGATACCCGACACAAATTTACAATAGCACAGGTTGCCACCCTCTGCGAGTGCGTGTATGCTCATCAGGGAGATACTCTCATCGGCTCATAACCAATTTTTCAGCTTTGAACCCAAAACGATTATTGCTATTTCATGCTTAATATCAATCCGTCCAATAAAAAAATGATCCTGTCGGTTGATGGTGGCGGGGTGCGCGGCATTCTGACCATCGCGATGCTGGCAGAACTTGAAGAAATGACCGGTAAAACTTGCCCTGATCTGTTCGATATGGTCGCGGGAACCAGTACAGGAGCGATCATCGCTGCCGGATTTGGGCTGGGGATTTCCGCCAAAGAATTACTCTCTGAAGTCTACCGGACACGGCTGCCACAAGCGTTCCAATCACAACCACGCGGATTGGCGCTTTACCTGCGTTATGTCTTCAAAGGATTACGTAATTTTTATGATCTGCACCCTTTTGTCGAGGCGCTAGGACCCTTTGCACAAGGCAAGAAAATCCGCGACTTTTCTAAACCGATCGTTTTTATGACCACCCGTGATGTACGTACAGCCAGCACGTACTATATCGTCAGCAAGGGGCCGGGAGCCAGCCGCTTCGCGGATTGGCCTGTGACCGGAGCGGTGGGAGCCAGTGGAGCCGCACCGGTTTATTTCGCGCCGGTGTTGGGAAACCTGATTGATGGCGGTGTTGGCGTAACGGGCAACCCGTGTTTAGCAGCAACGGTTGAGGCATTGGAGTATATTGGCGCGGCTGAAGGCTTTAGCGACGGCAATATCATCCATATGTCGATGGGAACGGGTTACTCGCCGCGTACTTATGCTGATGGGGCGGCTTCGCGCTTCTGGCTGCTGGATTGGGTACGGTATATCATTAACCAGACGTTGGATGACACGACTTTAGAGCAGGTGTTTCTTACCCGTCAAATTTATGGTAAACGGATTGATTTCCGCCGTTATAATCCGTATATCGAAGATGAAAATGTGCGCGACATACTCGGCATTTCATTGAAGGGGCGACCCTTACCATCGAGTATTGGTTCCGGGTTGGAAGATTTCGACCCAGATAAAATCGAACTATTGGAAGCCATCGGGCGTACCTATGCCACCAAGATCGATTGGACAGAATCGGATTATCTGCCGTGGTTGGACTCTGGCCCCGATAAAGGCGATGGGCGCGACGGCGGGCATCCTTTACCGGGCATTGAGAAAGTGGACTGGACGGGATCAGTCTATACTTAAAACGTACGACCATAGCCTATAGGATGTGAAAACCTATGACCGTATATCGGGGATGTATGCTGGCGGTGTTTGGCGTGTTTATCGGCGCTTTTTCAATAT
>JBBSBS010000322.1:0-7829 GCA_038251045.1 Aggregatilineales bacterium
CTATGATTTTCGCTTTTGGCGCAATTGGCTGGATTGATAATGTGGGTTTAGGTGTCAAGATTTATCCTTTATATAAAATGTTTCATATTATAAATGTGGAAACGCTATTCGCACAAGGAAATCGTCTTTATGCAAGCACCTTCGTACCTTGAGGATCGGATTTCGCAGATTCCGGCGCTGCGGCTGTTGATGGCGATGGGGTGGCAGTATATGCCGCCGAAGGCTGTCGATGGGCTGCGTGGGAATAAGACGAGCAATGTGATCCTTGAAGGTGTGATGTTGGAGTGGCTGCGATCCAATAATTCAGTTCAGTACAAAGAGCGGGAATATGCGTTCAGTGAGGCGAATCTGGCGGGGGCTATCCATAAGCTGAAGGATTTGCAACTGAATCAGGGTTTGATTCCGGCGAGTGAGGCGGTGTATGAACTGCTGACGTTGGGGGTGAGCGCGGAGCAGGTGATTGGTCAAGATCGAAGGAGCTTCAGCCTCAAATTTATTGATTGGGAACATCCAGAAAAGAATGTATATCAGGTGACGGATGAGTTTGTGGTGGAGCGGCGGGGGAGCTATCACACACGCAGGCCGGATATTGTGCTGTTCGTCAACGGGATTCCGCTGGTGGTGATCGAGTGTAAGCGGCCTGATCAGCAGACGGGTGAGGGCGAAAAGGCGGTTTACGAGGGCGTGAGCCAGATGCTGCGTAATCAACGGCTGGACGATGAGATTCCGCATCTGTTTGCGTATGCTCAGGTGGTGATGGCGGTGAGCGTCAATGATGCGTTGTATGGGACGACGCGGACGGCGAAGGATTTCTGGGCGACGTGGAATGAAGAGGAAAGTGATAAGTCGCAAGCTGCAAGTGGCAAGTTCAATGCAGAAGATAAGTTGCATGGGTTGATTAACGCGGTGCTAAGTGAGGGCGAGAAAGATCAGTTGTATGGGTGGCGGGATGATGGGCGATGGGTGCGTCAGTATTTCGATGATCAGGATGCGGCGGGTGAGCGGCTGGCGACGACTCAAGATCGAACGATTATGAGTCTGCTGAATCCGGCGCGATTGTTGGAGCTGGCGTACCAATTCATTGTGTATGACAACGGGGTGAAAAAGATCGCGCGTTATCAACAGTATTTCGCGATCAAGGCGACATTGGAACGGGTGACGCAGATTGATGCGAATGGGAAGCGGGCGGGTGGTGTCATCTGGCACACGACGGGCAGCGGGAAATCGCTGACGATGGTGATGCTGGGGAAGGCATTGGCGCTACATTTGAATGGTCATAATCCGCGTGTGGTGATTGTGACCGACCGGATTGATCTGGACGCGCAAATTTGGGGGACATTCAAGGCATGTGGGAGGCGGGTGGTACAGGCCGAGTCAGGTAAGCATCTGATGGAGTTAATTCGTGATCCAGCGAATGAGATCATCACGACGGTGATTGATAAGTTCGAGGCGGCGGCGAAGGCCAAACTGTCAGACGATAATGTGAATGTTTTTGTACTGGTGGACGAGAGTCATCGCAGTCAGTACGGGAGCAGTCACGCACGGATGGCGGAGGTGTTTCGTAAAGGGTGTTATATCGGGTTTACGGGAACGCCTTTGCTCAAGAAAGAGAAAAGCACGGCGGATAAGTTTGGCGGGTTTATCCATAAGTATACGATGCGGCAGGCAGTATCCGACAAGGCAGTGGTTCCGCTGTTATATGAAGGGCGGATGGTCGATCTGGATGTGAGCCGCGAGGCGATGGATCAATGGTTTGAGCGGCGGACGGCTAATTTGACGGACGACCAGAAGGTCGATCTGAAGCGGAAGATGAGCCGTGCCGAGGAGGTCAACCGGACACGATCCCGATTAGAGGCGATTGCGTGGGATGTAGCACAGCATTACATCAAAACGTGGCGGGGAACGGGGTTCAAAGCGCAGTTTGCGACGGCGAGTAAAGAGGTCGCAATCCAGTACATGATGGCGCTGCAAGATGAGGGGATTGAGTGCGCGGCAATCATGTCATCCCCGGACACGCGCGAAGGGAATTCGGATGCGGACGAGACTAATCTGAAGCCGGTTCAGGATTTCTGGAAGCGGATGATGCAGGCACATGGCACGGAAGATAAGTATCTGAGCAACATCAAGAATTCATTCGCGCAGGCGGATGGCATCGAAATCCTGATCGTGGTGGATAAGATGCTGGTGGGATTCGATGAGCCGCGCAATACGATTTTGTACGTGGATAAGTCGTTGAAGGAACACGGATTACTTCAGGCGATTGCACGCGTCAACCGGTTATATGAGGGTAAGGAATACGGGTACATTGTGGATTATCGCGGTGTGCTGGGTGAACTCAATGAGGCGCTCGAAACCTATAATGCGCTGGAAGCCTACGATGCAGAGGATGTGGCGGGGACGGTAACGGACATCAAAAAGGTGATTGATGAACTGCCGGGACTGCATGATCGGTTGTGGGCGGTTTTCGATCCGGTGACGAACAAAGGTGATTCAGAGGCAATGGAACGCTATTTGGAGCCGGAAGATCGGCGGCAGATGTTTTATGATGCGCTGAATGCCTATGCCAGCGGGTTGAAAGTGGCGTTGGGAACTGTGGAATTCTATGAGAAGACACCTGAGAAAAAGATTCAGAAGTATAAATTTGATTTGACATTTTTCCACCGGCTGCGAAGTTCGGTCAAGCTGCGGTATGCCGAGTCCGTGAATTATGGGGAATACGAGCAGAAGATTCGCAAGCTGTTGAATGATCATATCAAAGCGGATGGGGTGAGTGTGCTCACACCGGAGGTTAATATCTTTGATGAGCCAGCCTTCGCGGAGGCTGTCGCCCATTTAGAAAGTCCGGCGGCACGGGCAGATGCGATTGCCTACAAAATGAAGAAAACAGCGACCGAGAAGATGGATGAAGATCCAGCTTTCTATCGTAAATTTTCGGCGATGGTTGAGGATACGATTGAGGCGTATCGGCAGGGACGTATCAGTGAGTTGGAGTATCTGGAACGGATTGAAGCGGGTTTGGATCAGTTTCGGAGTGGTAAGGACAGTTCACTGCCGGAGCAGCTTTCGAATACAAAGGATGCGTCGGCGTATTATGGATTGCTGGTTCTACACATGGGTGTCGATGGAGTAGCAGAGCCGATGGCTGATCTGGCGGTCACCTTTGAAGGGACGATTAACCGTTTCAAAGGACGTGATTGGGCGCATAATTTGGATACGGTTAATAAGTTGAAGAACGCGCTGGAAGATCATCTGTATGATTTCAAGCGAACGTATGATATGACGATCAGCGGTGGGATGATGGATACCATTATTGATAGCGTGGTTGAGACGGCTAAGAAGCGGGACACTGCGGGTCTATGACCGTCGTTGGTGGACAGCATTCGGTTCAATATGGGACGACCACAATCGATTATGAGCTGACTTTCTCGGAGCGTAAGACACTCGCGATCCATGTGTATCCGGATGGGAGCGTGATAGTCGATGCACCGATGGATAGTAAACCGGAAGCGGTCGAAGCAAAGATTAAGAAACGCGGCGGATGGATACTGCGTCAGCAGCGGCAGTTTCAAACTTATCCCACACCTAATCCGCTGCCGCGTCGATATGTCAGCGGGGAGTCCTATCGCTACTTGGGACGGCAGTACCGGTTGAAGGTGGTGGCGGATGAGGTCGAACGGGTACGGTTGAGTCGAGGGTATTTGACTGTTAGTGTGGGGCATGTGTCTGACACCGGACAGATCGAAAAGCTGGTCACAACATGGTATCGGCATCAGGCCAAGCGGGTGTTTGATGAACGGTTAAAGGTGTGCTATCCGCGTGGGGAAGTGTTGGGAATATCCTATCCACCCTTGAGTGTCAGACAAATGAAATCGCGGTGGGGAAGCTGCACGGCATCAGGCGGTATTATCCTCAACCTGATGCTTATTCAAGTGTCCAAAGATCTGATTGATTATGTTGTCATACACGAGCTTTGTCATCTTAAAGAACATAATCACAGTCCGGCGTTTTACGGGCTGTTGGAGCGTGTCTTACCGGATTGGAAGGAGCGTCGCAAACGCTTGAACCAGATTGAGCTGCGATAACGCAAAATGTCAGACAAACATGTGTTTGGTCTGGGTTCGGACGCAAGGTGCGTCCGGTGGTCGCGGTCAACCGTGACCACATGCTGACCTGCACCCCGGTGCAGCGTCAGCGGTGCTGCGCCTGAGCGCGGCACATCAGCCCCACGGGCGCTTGACGTGCCAGCGTTTTAGCTGGCGACCACCTCAGCCGAGATTACACTGCAAATGGAGGTAACTCTGCTGCGCTACCAACATGTAAAATACACTGTTGCTAGCTGAGGTGGTTCGGCGTTGCTTAGCAACGCTGCGCTGCTGCTAGGCAGCGCTAGTAGTACATACAAGCAAATCAGAGGCAAGTACAAGAAAGGAAATGTTGGTGACAAATCAAGACGATAACATGCATCTCGATCACTATGCTAATGATACGCTATCCTTCTTGGTAAAGTATTTGAGCCAGCCTGCTGAATTACTTCGCGTCGCAAGTGGGTACTTTACTTTACAAGGCTATAACCTACTACGGACTCATCTCAAATGTAAAGAGGTACGCATATTAATAGGGTATGACCAAGATGCACCTGTTGTTTTACACAATGAGTTAGTGAAGCGACTTCTAGAAGATCTGCGGTTTTGGAATAATGCCGAACGGCGTGCGGCGATTGAAGGGATTGTAGCAAGTATTCAACAGGGTCAATTTCGTATTGTCAAAAAGGATGATGCCGAAGAACTGCAATTCAAAACTCGCCAAAAAGATCATGCCAAAATTTATATATTGGATCGGCGATTTGCGTTGCCGAGTTCGGCAAACCTCACTCAGTCCGGATTGCGGACAAATTCTGAAAATGCGAATGCAATTGATGAAGCTGAACGTGTTGGTTACTACATCAACGTTTTTGATCGTAACTGGGTGGCCGCAGATTCACATGATGTAACCGCAGATTTATTACAATCATTACTCCGATGGCTAGAATTGGTGCCACCTTACGACATTTATCTCAAAACGATAGAACTTCTTTCTCCGCGTACAAAGATCAAAGCGCCAAAAGCGTCTTATAAAATGCCCAACACTTATCAACAAGAAGTTGTTCAACGTATGCTGCGTCAACTCCAACAATATCGAGGAGCGATTTTAGTTGCGTCGACAGGGTTGGGCAAAACGATTATGGCAACTCATACAGCATTGGAGTTGCATTCAAGAAGTTTAATCAAAACGGTGCTGGTCTTCGCTCCGTTAGCAACCCATTCCGATTGGCAACGTGCTATCGATAGCGCACGTCTGAACGGCAAAGTGTTCACACGCAATTTGCTCGATCTCCCGCAGGAAAAAGGTCAAAATCAACCTAAACTTTTTGATATCCTTCAACACTTGGATGAGGCAGACGAATACACCTACATTATCCTTGACGAAGCACAGTTCTTTGCTAATCGTTTTCGTAAGCCAAAAAATACCAAGAAGCGATCTCTCAGCCCCGAACTTCGTGAAGCATTTATCAGGCTTGAACAAGCGGTCGCGCGCGGCGCATATATCACTTTGATGACTGCCACACCGTTTGTGAAAAGCGCCCGTGATATTAACAACCAGCTATCCCTTTTGCCTCATACCGCTGATGCTGTGCTTCAAACTCAGACTGGACAGTATAAATTACTCCTAGATGGAGAGTTAGGGGATCGTACCTGGCAAGTGATTGAAGGGGAAAAGTATTTTGAAGACTTCACCCGATTGCCAGTGAGTACAATCATAACAACCGCTTATGTTGCCAAACATTATTGCACAGCTACTCCAGAAGGAGACTATATCGATTTTTCTGGAGATCACCGCTATCTCCCACGTGTATATCAATATCGCGTTAATGTGCCTGCCTACTTGGAAGATGAATTAACCGATGTGTTGACACAAAAGACAATGCAACATCGTGAATTTCGATTTGCTGACCGTGATTTAAAACGGCGCAGCTCTTCCCTAACTATGGAACAGAGGGCCATAATTGCCTACATGAGTTCTCCATTGGCATTACAGCGCTTATTTGAACAAGTTATTGAAGGAACCCTCGATAAAACGATCCCTTTTAATGTCTCGTTGGAAGAACGCAGAAAGCGACTTGCCCCTTTCATCACACGCTTAAAACGTGTGACTTGGAAAGATGATGTGAAATTTCTAACCTTATTGCTTTATCTTGATGAAGCGATTGCTGAGGGTCGAAAAATCATCATTTTTGTTGAGGTGCTTTCAACTGCTGTTTATCTCCAGTCACAGTTAAAAAAGGCGAGACCAAAATTAAAGATTGCAAACAGTGTTCGACAAGATCTACAAACTGACGTTTATAAGACAAAATCGAAGAGTGAGGTTGAGCAACTGATCATCGATTTTGCCACTTCGGCGAACAGTGAAAAACGCCCTAAAGGCTATGTGCCAAAACCGTATGATGTCTTTATAACCTCTGACGCTTTCGGTGTCGGTGTCAACCTACAAGATGCTAGTGTTGTTGTGAATTACGATTTGTGTTGGACTCCCGATACGATTATCCAGCGGGCAGGAAGAGTTCTCAGATTTTGGCATGAACCCCGTACGGTATCCGTTTATACATTCACACATACGTTCAGCCAAACTACGACCAGTAGCACTGCACAGGCGGTTCTCAAACGCACTAAAACACTCTACGGACGAGCAAAAGAGGCAACACTCTTTACCGAGCTTCCATTACTAACTCGCGTTTATCTCGCCCTATTTGATATTCAGGAACAACGATTGCTTGAAAAGAGAGAAGATGCCATTCTGGAAATGATCCACTGTAGTCCGAATGAGCCCGCAGCATTTGTTGATCCGCATGAAATCGAGATAGCTGCGGCTGTATGTGTCAATTACTGGTGCGGTCAAAATCAATTTAATATCGAAAATGTTGAACGCATTGCTACACTGATGCTCGTTCCGAAAAACTGGCAAGGACTGAGAAAAAATATTGAAATGAAATATTGAGAATAATGTAATTTTCATAATCTAAACAAAAAGAGGCGAACAGCCAATTGACTGTTCACCTCTGGCTGTCTATTTACCTACATCAGAACGGAATATTTCCGCCATCACTTTCCGTAACATTAGTTTCCAACCGGTCAAGCAACACAAGTCGATTCGCATCGATGTCCATATTAGCCTGTGGTGTGCCGCTCTGGTCTGTCCACGCGCTAGGACGCAGCCATTCGGTCGTCACTTGAACCAGCGAGCCTTTCTTGACATATTGAACTGCGATGTCTGAGAGCTTGTTCCAGCAATTCACACGTAACCAGAGAGTTTGTTTCTTGCCTGCGCCGTTTTTGCGACTCACGGCAACGCTAAAGCTGGCAACCTGTTGTTCCCCCACCGTCTTCAACTGTGGATCGCTGCCGACGAAACCAGTCACCTGAAGATTGATGCTCGTACCCATGCTGTTTACTCCTTTGCGCTGTGCGCTGTTTTGTCCATCGACCCGATGTCGATTTCTGACCCACGCAGAGCAGGTGCATATAGGCAGCCTTCACCCGAAGGGCGCTACCCATTTTTGTTGAGGACGAATTGTGTGCAATTCGTCTGGCACAAGCCCGGAAGAAATGGGTAAAGCGTGCTGACGCAGTCGGTATGAATGCTGCCGCACCTGCTAGACTGGTCAGTGACAAATCGACTTGTGGATCAGATGGCAAGCCGTCGCAGCAAAAGGGATAACATGGGAATGGCAAAAAACAGGGGATAGGGGAGAGCAGGAATCAGCGATGTGGTATAGGGAGCAGATACAAGCGCAA
>JBBSBS010000323.1:0-7748 GCA_038251045.1 Aggregatilineales bacterium
CTATTCTAATCCTCGCAGGAACACCCGAATGGGAAGTCGGCCTTCGCCAACAATTAGCGGATGAGTATCGTCTTATCACCTACACCAATCCAACTGCCTATGTAGCTCATCTAACCGACGACCATGCCGCCCTCATCTTCGTAGATGGCGATAATCCAGACTGGCGCTTCTGGGCAACCACACCCAAGACCAGCCCTGCCACCCGCCGCGTCCCCATTCTGCTCATCGCAGACTCGCTTGATGTGCGTGAAGCTGCCCTCGGCGCAGGTGCAGATCTCGCCCTCACGTCCGATGAACTTTTAACTCAACTTCCACAGTTAGTTACAGATTACGCACGAGTGCTAGACCCGATAACAGTCGAGCAGTTGGATTGTGAGTGTCAAGAAGCGTTACCTCCGCTGGCTGTCCAAGCTGTCCAGAAATTCAATGCTGGTGAATACTATCCCCAGCATGATTTGTTCGAGGAACAGTGGATGAAAACCACCAGCCCCGTACGCGACCTGTATCGGGCTGTTTTACAAGTGGGCATCGCCTACTTTCAAATCGAACGGGGCAACCATCGTGGGGCGCTCAAAATGCTTCTGCGCAGCGTGCAGTGGTTCTCGATCTTACCCGATGTTTGTCAGGGAATAGACATCAAACAACTGCGTGAAGACTCTTACGCCGTCCGGGCTGCTCTCGAAAAACTCGATCCAGCCGACATCGCCAACTTTGACCACAGCCTCTTAAAACCTATTCTCTTGGTGGAGAAATCATAGGGGTCTACCATCAGTAAACCCCTGAAGTTTTTATTTACTCGCGGGGGATTTCCGGTGTGGGTGCTGCTTGGGCAGGTGGTACGGGCTGTGCAGGCGCGGGAGCATGTCCCTGCTGCTTCTGCTTATGCTCCAGATCTTCCGCTGCTTGCCGGCGCATATTGGTCATATTGTTATTGATCATCGTGTTCAAGCTGCCTGCGAGATTTACAAAATCCGAAGGCAGTAGAATAACCGTTGTGCTGTTATGCTCTGCGCCCACTTCCGAAATCATTTGCATACGCCGCAGCTCCAACGCTGCCGGATTCTGAATAATGAGCTGCGAGGCTTCTGCTAACTTGACTGACGCTTCGAGTTCAGCCTGCGCCTTAATCAACCGCGCCCGCTTCTCGCGGGAAGCCTCTGCCTCTTGCGCCATCGCCCGCTGCATTGAAACCGGGATTTCGACATCCTTCATTTCAATCGCTTCGATCTGTACACCCCACGGTTCAGTGGTGAGATCAACATTCTTCTGAAGTTGGGCATTAATCTTGTCGCGATCCCGCAAGATTTCGTCCAGATCATGCTGCCCGATAATATTGCGGAGTGAGGTCAATGAGGCCTGATTCACAGCGCGTGGATAATCACGGACTGCTATCGTCGCCTTAGATGGACTTGTGACCTTGTACCAAACCACCGCGTTGACCTTAATCGTTACACTGTCACGGGTAATCGTTTCCTGTGGTTCAATCGCTTCCGTATTCGTCCGAATGTCGATTGTCCGGCTGTATTCCAAAAAGGGTATGATCCAGAAAACACCCGGCCCACCCGTGCGGCTGTACCGCCCCAGCCGAAAAATCACAGCCCGCTGGTACTCCTGCACAATCCGTAGTCCCAAAAGAAACAGCACCACCAACACCACCACAATCGGGATGGCGATTGGATTTTGTAATAGTTGTTCCATAATTTTCCCTTTTGAGTAGTCTGTTACAATCCTCATTGTATGACCGAAAGGGAATTTCCGCTCCCCAAAAATTTGGTGTGTTTTCAGTTCAATTGGAATACCCTTCGGCTTCATGTAACATATCTTGACAGGCATACAATCCAGCGGAAAGGATAATCAATATGACAAATCGCATTGGCTTTGTATCCACACGACTTGCAGGCACAGATGGGGTATCGCTCGAAACTGCCAAGTGGTCAAATTTACTCTCCACGATGGGTTGTGAGTGCTTCTATTTCGCTGGTGAATCTGATTGGCCGTCTGATCGAACGTACATTGTTCCCGAAGCCCACTTCGCATCCGCCGAAAATCACATCCTCAACACAGACTTATTCGGTGATGGCATACGCACGCACAAAACCTCCGTAAATGTTCAACACTTAAAAGATCACCTTAAAAACCATCTCTATAAATTTTTGAAGCAGTTTGACATCAATATCCTTATTGCAGAAAATGCGCTGGCTATCCCCATGCATATTCCACTTGGGTTAGCCATCACCGAAATCATCGCTGAAACAGGCATCGCCACCATTGCCCATCATCATGACTTTAGCTGGGAACGAAGCCGTTTCAATGTCGGTGCTGCCGAAGATTACTTGCGAGCCGCCTTCCCTCCGACTTTTCCTACCATCCGTCATGTCGTCATCAACTCATTCGCCAGTCACCAACTCGCGCTGCGTACCGGTGTATCTTCGATTACGCTCATACCAAATGTCATGGACTTCGATCACCCTCCGCAAACGGATGATTATGCAGCCGATATGCGCGGCGTTCTGGGCATCTCCCCCGATGAGTACTTTCTGCTCCAACCCACGCGCATCGTCCCGCGCAAACGAATTGAACAAGCCATTGATTTGACTCGCCGCTTGAAACTCAAGGCAGTGCTGGTCATTACCCATTCGGCAGGTGATGAAGGCATGAGCTACCGTCGTTTCTTGCAAGAATACGCCGAAATGCTGCATGTGAGGGTCATATTTGCCGACGCTCATTTTGATTATCAACGGGGGCAGGCTAATGATGGAAGCAAGATTTATTCACTGGCTGATGCTTATCAGTATGCTGATTTAGTTACTTACCCTTCCACGGTGGAAGGCTTCGGCAATGCCTTCCTTGAAACCATTTACTACAAGCGCCCGATTGTCATGGGAACGTATGAAATCTTTAAAACCGACATCGAACCTAAAGGATTTCAGGTTGTGAATTTCGGTGAGTTCGTCACCGACACCACCATTCAAGAGGTACACGATCTACTGCTAAACCCTCAACAGGTTAGCAAGATGGTCGAAGAAAATTATGCACTGGGTAGGAAATATTACTCGTATCGCACCCTTGAAGAACAATTAAAATCCCTACTCTCTTCATTAATGGGCTGCGATTAATTATCCCAAACAAAAAGGCGGAGTGTATCCGCCTTTTACAATCGAACATTGTCATTTACTTTTAGCTGTCGTATGACCCACTGCTGTACACGTACACCGCCATACCGGGATCATTTGGGACGCTGTAATCTGTCTCGGAAGCACTCCACTGGTACAACCAGTGTGCATCGGTAATTGACATATTCACACAACCATGACTGTGCCGGTAGCCGAATCCATCATGCCAATAGGTTCCATGAAGGGCGATGTCGTGGTCAAAGTACATTGTCCACGGCACTTCTTGCAGCGAATAGAAGTCGGAGGCCTGCACCGCGCCGCTCATGGTTGTCCGTTCGTAGCGCAGGTAAACATGAAACAACCCTTCATTTGTTCCCCAGTCTTTTAGCCCTGAAGAAATCAATGTCGAGAATACTGGCTTATCATCTTCATATGCCACCAGCGATTGTTCATACAAATCAACCGCGACCCACTTGTGTGTATCAATACCTTCGGGCTTTTCGATTGGGGTGATCTTAGAAATATTGTACTGATGTATCCACTGTCCCGGCCCAACCTGATACCATCGTTTGCCATCAACCTCCGTATAGGTATATAGGTTGACCAGTGTATAACGGTACAAGAATGGATTATTTGGGTCGTCATCCCCACCCGGAACCGACGCTGGGCGCAAATGCTTCATCGTCCATGCCGCCGGATAAGGAAGTTGTTCATCAGGTAACGTCACGCCGCTATAACGCGATACCAACACGTCGTCGGTTAATGCTGATGAAGGAACCCATTCATTCTTGGCGATTTGCGACCAATCGTTATTCAAACCATTAACAGTCACATAGGTGAAGCCTGCACCCAGCGAATCAACGACATTCCCACCGGGTGCATCCATAATGTTCACCGGGCCATGTATCTTGCGATAAATACGGTCATAGAGCAGTGAGTCATCAATTGGCAGTGTTGTAACGTTCGGCTTAGGATATGCATCCAATACGGATTGCGGCAATCCCAGCGCGCCCTGACATTCTGTAATCTCAGAACACGGCTGCTGGGCAAAGACCGCCGTTACGGGAAGCGCAAGTATAAAAACGATGCATAGGCGTATTAGGTGACGTGACAACATGGTGGCAATTCCGTATAAATAGTTAGTGGTTTCAATACATTTAAGTATGCTGGCAATGGCGAAAAACTCAATGTCTGGATACCCTACGCCTCACCCACGTTTTGCAGATGGATCGCATATGCTCACAATTACGGGTTCATATTTGCGGGTCGCAGGCATTATATCTATATTGATTTTAGCGGTCAGCCTATTCACTCGCTTGATCACCGTTCCTACACATCAAGTGAGCTTCATCGGGTCAGGTCTCAAGCATTCCGGCGTGTACATAATGGATATTAATCGCCACGTCATTGTACACGCTATTCGCGAACCGATCATTAGTCGTCAAACTGACTTGACATGGTCGCCGGATTTTAACACTCTTGTTTTCCGTGCCGTCCAGAACATCACGATTGACCTGTATGCCCTAGATGTACAAAACGAAAGTTATCACCAGATTACGGGTACTGGCAAGAATAACCATTCACCCGCCTTTTCCCCAAATGGTCATTGGCTAGCGTTTACCTCCGAGCGAGATGGCAATTCTGAAATTTACATTGTGGATGCCACCTGTGTTCAATCAAACAACCGCTGCCGGGACGAAGATGCCCGCCGCCTGACAAACAATCCAACGGCCGACGATCAAGCGGCGTGGTCACCCGATAGTATGCAGATTGTCTTTCAGTCCAACCGTGACGGCAATTTCGAAATTTATACGATGAATAGGGATGGCAGCGACCAACACCGTCTGACGGATAGCCCACGACGGGATTTGATTCCAAACTGGTCACCGGATGGTCGTCAGATCATCTTTATGTCCGAACGCGACATTAACGCCGAACTTTATGTGATGAACACCGATGGCAGCAACCAGCGCCGCCTGACCATATCACCCGAGTTTGAATTCACACCCCAATGGTCGCCGGATGGTCGCCAAATCCTGTTCCAACGCACTGTGCATGGCAGCGACTTTGAAACCTTTATCATGGATGCCGATGGCAGCCATATCGAGCGACTCACCACCGTCCGCATGTTCCTGCAAAGCCCCATGTGGCGCTCATGATCCCTATCCGCCACCTGCTGTTTCGCACTACACTCGGCTTCTCCATGCTGGCAAGCGCGCTTATCCTACTGTCGCTTTTGGCAGGTCATATTCTGCCTTACATAGGAGAGCTTGCTTATATTGCAACACCTACAGGCATCAACAGACTTTATCTAATGGATGTTCAACGGCAGTTTCATTTCCACATCACCGAGGATTTCGTCAACGACTGCTGCTTAACATGGTCACCGGATGGGCACACCCTCACATATGTGCGCGATACATCATCCGACGGCAGCACAGACATTTTTAGTAACAACTTTCAGGAGTCAGTTCGTCGCCTTACGACTGCGTATGGTGCCGATTTATATCCTACGTATTCACCAGATGGGCGGCAAATCGCCTACACCTCGGTGACATATGGCAATTCACAAATCTATCTAATGAATGCCGATGGGTCGCAACCGCGCATGCTGACAGGGCAAAAAGGACTCGTAAACCTGAATCCACGCCCCGTCTGGTCTGCCGACGGGCAGTCGATTATTTTCAGCGACTTCGGCAACCTCAACTCACTGTATGCGATTTCCAACAATTGTGTTCAAGATTGTGACAGCACCATCCGTACGGTCTTTAAAACCAATGGGCTACCACTGATGACCACTTCTTTCATACCGTTGGATCAATCACGACTTATTTTGGCAGCATACGAGCGAACACCAAAAGGCGGTTACGGTTTCTACAGTCTTGACACCGATTCATCAAAAGCGCCGGAACGCTTAACGATCAATGCAAATTTAGCCTCGCCTGCTGTGGCGATTAACGATCATTGGCTTGCGTTTGTATCCGGCAATACCAACCTACAAACGCCGGTCGATGAAGCTAACCTATATATACTTGATACCGATTGCGTTGGTGCGGAAATGAGCTGTGCGAACAGCTTGCAACAAGTAGCTAACGAGCTTCAAACAGACGACAATCTTAGCTGGTCAGCCGATGGTCGTTGGCTGGCATTTGTAACCGTATCGCGCTACATTTCCCGACTCAATATCCTCGATACAACCTGCATTCGCGAACACCAAGATTGTACTGATTATATTCAACAGTTACCTGTTTCATCATCTCGCTACATCCGACCAGCGTGGCGACCACCTATTCAATAATTTGCTTCTATCATGCGCCACAGGGAAGAAAAAGCGTGTGTTCCACGTCTAAACCTTATCGACTGAACAATCCTCAACTCACTGAAAGCGTAATCCCATATGGCAGTTATGATTCCTGATTCGCACAAAGACCTGCTCGATAAACCGATTATTGTTATCCTCACTACTGTATCCAGCGAAGGCAAGCCCTTCTCGGTGGCGGTATGGCGGCGCTGGGATGGTGACTATATCCGCATCACATCCGACCCCAACAACCGCAAGCATAAAAATATTCTTGTGAACCCTAATGTCTCGGTGCTTGCGCTCGATCCGCAAAATCCTTACCGATTTCTGGAAATTGGCGGCGTAGTCGAAAGTATCACCACAGAAGATGCACTCGAAGAACTGAATATGCATACTCAACTTTATATGGGCAAGCCGGATTATTTTGGTTCGGTCGAACCGGCTGAAAATCTAGCCACCTATAAAGGGATCTTGTTTAAGATCAAGCCTACGCGCGTCGTAAAATTCGGGTAATAATTATTGATATACCCGCGTCAGGTTCATATACTGATTGAAATTGGTAACCCTATCGCAATGCTATCATCGCGGTTACGTTCACTATATTGGAGCAAACATGGCAAAGACTATACCTGAATCCCACTTGGATCTCCTGCAAAAACCTTATTACGCCATCGTAACGACGGTCATGCCCGATGGTCAACCACAGTCTACAGTTGTCTGGGCGGATTATGATGGCGAAAATGTACGGTTTAATACGGCTCGCGGGCGGCAGAAGGATAAAAATCTGCAAGAAAATCCAAAAGTGACGCTGGTTATTATGAATCCCTCTGATGGATTTAATTGGTTGGAGGTACGGGGCACCGCCGAGGTCACAGAAGAAGGCGGGCGCGAGCAAATCGAAGCACTCTCATGGAAATATACCGGGCAAAAATATTACGGTGGATTTAATAACTATTCCACAGCGGAAAGTGAAACGCGCCTCGTCGTGACTATCCGTGCCACGAAAGTAAACGTCCACTAAACTTTCCCCAAACCAAAGACGTAGATAAAATTAAAAGACGGATGATCGCTCAATCCGTCTTTTAATTTATGGGACAGTTAAGTTGCTATGTTTGACAAACCGGATTTTAAACCCCTCGCGACCCTCGAAACTGAGCATCTCATTTTGCGCGAACTCCGCTTGTCGGATGCTGAAGATATGTTTGAATATGCAAAAGATGAGGAAATTGCAGCCTTTGGTTTATGGCTGCCGCAAAAAACGCTCCAAGAAAATATTGATGACCTTCAAGAAGCGCTTGCTGGTTACGCATCCGGCAATAATTTTGATTGGGCAG
>JBBSBS010000324.1:0-7746 GCA_038251045.1 Aggregatilineales bacterium
AGTTTCATTAACTCTTCGCGGGTATATCCAGCCTGTTTCTCGGTGCTGGATTCGCTATATTGAAGCAGAACACTGGCAAAATTTTCGTTGATATGTCCGCTCAGGTTAATGCCCATCAACCGTTCACCTGCGGGGTTAAACTCGATAATGTGTCCGGTATCATCCAGCAAAATCACACCGTCACGAGTCGAGTCGAGGATGGCGCGCAGCCGGCTGTTCACATCGTGGATTTCTTCGTTCAGTCCGGCATTTTCCAGATGGGCAGAAGCCTGTGCCGCCAACAATGACAGGGTGTTTAGCTCCAACTCGGTCAGCCGTTGTTGTTCGCTAAATCCTAAACAAAGGATGTGGTATACATCATTCCCCTGTTTGATCGGCACTGCGACCAGATAGTTATATGGAATACCATCCGGTAGTTGTGCCGCGTGTGTTACCCGCACATTCTCAATGAATGCGAGTTGTTGGGTGCTATCAACCTGTCGGGCTGTTTCCATGACGACGGCAGCCTGTTCGGGCGTAAGCAGCTCACCACTACGCATCCTTTGTTCCAACAATGTGGGCGATTGCTTACCAGTTTGGAAAATCGCCGCATATTGGCTGTGCATGATGCTCATCGCGGTTTGAATGACCTTGAGGGCGACCGAGCGCGTATCCAGCACTTTTGAAAACGACAGCGACAGGCTGCGTAGATTAGTCAGAACATCGACCTGATAAGTCAGTTCATCCAGCAAGCGTTCATTTTGAATACTGATGAGGGCATGACTGCCAAGATTTTTCAGAAAGTCAATCTGTGTTTCATTAAAGAAATCGGCTTGCAGACTGCCGACGCTCAACACCCCAACAATCATGTTGTCCGACTGGAGCGGTACAGCCAACCACGATGGATAGGTTGAGTCAACCGACACACTGTGCAGTCCAGCACTAATCAATACACGCTCGCCGCGCCGCATCACCTCACCAATGATGCCCTCTTTTAGGTCACGCTGCCCGTAGTGACGTTCGCTTTGCCCATCCTGAAACGTTTGTTGAATAATCCACGAATCGTCGGCTTCGGTTCGCAAAGCCAGCATCACAACATCCGCTTGCGTTGTGCGGGCGGCGGCTTCAAATAGATCTTGTACCGTAGCGTTGAAATCACGCGAGCTTGAGATGCGTTCGACAATGTCGCGGATGAGTGCCGTCTGTTCAAGTTGGTGCCGCAGAGTATTATGTGTTTCATAATACAACTGCGCATTATAAACTTGTGTCGCTACTTGATTAGCGGCGGCTTCAATAAGCTGCGACTCACGTTCGGTTAATATACGTACAGCGGTCGTGCCCAGAAACACCACGCCAAATGTGCTTTCGTGTGCCACCATCGGCGCGATCACCAGCGAACGCAGCGCGTGAATTTCCATATAGCTGCGCAGCGGAGCAGACAAATTCATTTCGTCACTGCGGATGAATCGGGGACGAGGTATATCCTGATTACGAATGGCGATGACTTCAGCGAATTGCGGCAACTTATACTGAAAAGTTTCAACTTCACTATTGGTAGTTATGCCGCTAAAACCAACCACATTCATGACCGCGTATGTATCATCCAACAGGGCAATCATCGCCCAATCCATAGCGCTCATCTGGCGCAAAACACTGGTGACATCCGCGGCGACCTGCTCCAACTTCAGGCTGGCGGTCGATATACGCGAAAGATGTACCAGATGGGTCATCTCGAAGGCGTGAAATTCCAACGTATCAAGCAAATGAGCATTATCAAGTGCGGCGGCCAGCCGATCCGTCAAAATATTGACCAGTTCCAATTCTGTCGATGTGTATTCGTGAGGCTCATTGTGATACACCGCTAGATAACCCAGCAGCGCGTTACCGGACAGTAAAGGCAGCGCCGCAAATGAAGCAACCTCAAGTTGGTTGTTGAAGGTAATTAACGGGTCGATACCGGTATACGTGACGGCATCAGGCACAATAAAGGCGGCAGTATCGAATTGTTGATTGACACCAAAGGACAAATTGAGACCATGTACTTGCTCGGCATCGGTGAAGCCCACGCTTTCGACCAAACTCAGGGTGTCACTGTCACGTTCGGCAACAAATAACGCGGCGCGGTCAGCCTGTGTGATACTGGCCGCAGTTTGACATGCAGTTTGCAGCGCCAGTTCCTGATCGACACGGAACATCGCATTCTGAGCAGTTTGATTTACCATCGCCAACTTACGCACCAGTTCAGCGCTTTTTTGGCGATCCTGCCGGCTGCTATAAAGGTTCGTATACGTTTGGAATTGGTATGAAGTGAAACTGACTAGAACAAAGATTGTTAGGATAAATAGAACGACACCATTCCCCGCCAGAATCAGCGGCAGCATGATGATGACCGGCAGCAGCATGAGGTTGATTATCAGGTCGGTTCGTCTTGATGAACTCCATACCGATTCATACGGAAGCCCGCGCAAACGATGATAGATCAGATAACGACTGGCTTCCCTGCCTGCGACATAGGCGACTAAAGTAAGAAGGATAACCAGCAAGTTATCTTCAGCAATTACTTGTAGCGGGATTGCCCCATTTAGCACACTATAAACTAACCATGCACACAGTACGCTGAAAGCGATTTGCGCAAAGTAATCCAGAACGGCTGAAAGGTGAGTGGCGAATGGAGTGAGTAATTTGGTTTTGCGGGTACGTATGACATCAATGGTTAAACCGAGTGCTGCACCGCACAGTAGAAGTAATCCGGCTGCACTAATGCCCTGCGTCAGCCAAATGATCATGACACTGAGGCCACGATAGCTTTGCGACAAGGTACTGGTTTGTGGTGTTCCAGCTATATTGGTGAGCAAAAACAGATCGAGGCAAGACAGCCAGACAAATAACGAATTGATAAATGACTGCTTCGGGAAAAGCAAAAGTGCCAGCAGCATGAGCAGTGGTAAAAGCACGATTGCCAGTCTGGGAAGCATCCTCCGTGATACTGGCATAGGCTGCGATAGAGGCACATTGACGGGTGTTAGTGGCATTCGAACCCGAAATCTTACTTTTCTAATTAAATTCAAACCACACTATAACCTTAATGTAACATTGTGGCTTGATTTTATCTCAATAATCTAACTATACCATACCGAGAGGCGACCGACAATTAAACTTCCAGCGAGGAAGCATTATCGTTTCTGTTATTGACTACCCATACGAGGGCGCTTCCCATCGCCAATAACCACCAAAATACAAAGGCAAACCGATCCCATAATGTAACTGCGTCACCCATGCCAAAAAACGCGTGAGCCAACAACCCACCGGCGACGGCAACGGCAATCACTTTCAGGTTACGGTTGCCCAGACGATAAGCCCGAAACAGACCATAGCCCATGACCCCATACCAACTAAAAAAAACAAGTAACCCGGGCAAACCCAAATCAGTCGCAATCTGAAGAAACTCGTTGTGGGTATGCGGTAAAACACCCTGCGTGAAAGTTGGTACCGGGTATTGAGTTCGAACAGCTCTTTCACGGAACATATTCATACCCGCCCCCGTCAACGGATACTTTTTCACAATCGTTATAGCACTGTCCCAAATATCGAAACGGACGTTAACACTCTCTTCATCGCGCTCTGCCAATGTCGGTTGATTAGGAGGTGTAAATACGTTTCGCACAATCATCACTTCTAAAATGATGAAAACAGCAATCACTCCCCAAGCGATAATCCGTCGCGGTGTGTTCTGAATGAGTAAGGGAACCATCAGCAGCAGTGTGAACAACGTTCCCGCGATGGCAAAGCGGCTTTGCCCCAAAAATAACGCTATAAACGAAGTGCTAAAAGCGAGGATAAAGCTCCATCGTAGAAACCGATCAATCAAGCGTGTACCCCGCCAACCCATAAATCCTGCGCAAAGTGGGATGATCCAGACAAGGCCACCTGCGATTTCGTTGACATTGAATCCACCACCTGCACCGGGGAACTGGTCAAAACGCGGCAGCACATCCAACATGAATTGCAGTTGGTCACTTTTGTTCGTCCAATTGCTGGAAAGCAGCGCCATAACCCCGATGATCAGCGCCAAAATTACAGTCACGATGAGTAAGCCATCCAGCTTTTTGTAAAGCCGGACATATTCGACAAAGTATATGCAAAGGCTTATGCCTAGCAGCGGTCGACCTAGCAGATAGAGGCGACCGATGGGATTGGCTGATGTAGATGTAAATGGAGAGAGGTAGAGGTTGAGCAGCCCCAGCACTATGAACACGCCCAAAAATAGGGCTAACGGAAAACGGGTGAATAACCGTCCATAGGTCAGTAAACGCACCAGCATAAATATGGGTATGCCTATTAATAGTGGCAGCCAGCTAAACCGATCCTCAATGGGATACCAGAAGCAATAGATCATTACTGCTAACAAAATAGGTTCGAGAAGCAGCAACTGCTTGCCAAAAGTGGCAAACCTGACGCTTTTATTTGTAATTGTTACAATTTTGTTGGAATTTATCATTTTGTAAGGGAAGACGGTTTGAAATAGGTATGACGCTTATTGCCAGTTTTAAAGCTCAGTGTTAATGTTCACTTTTCAAATTGAATGTTTCTTTATCTTACGTAATATTTTGGGTAAGGTACAACACAATATGGTACATGAAGTCGTTACAAAAGTGACCCTCGAGTCCTTTCGTGAACGGGCATCCGGCAAGAAAGTTGTTCTCCTTTATCCTTGGACAAATTATCGTACGCTCTTTTTGACGTACTTCTACCAGAACAACCATGCCGGATTGTTATATTATCGCATCACCGAGGAGCAAACCAGCCTAACCTTGTGGCTATCCGGCATGATTCAGGAATTCGAACAGGTTAAAGGTAATTTTGGCACGGCTTTGAAATCAGCGTTGGGCAGTCGTAAAAAGGCCGGGGGATTGGCAGAAGCATTGGCGGCTGATTTGGGCGCGATAAAGGCCGAGGAAACAACGCTGTATATTGATGAGCTTGATCGCCTGCCATTTGATAATGAATTTGATAAGTTCATTACTACGCTGGTAGCAGCGCTGCCCGCCCATGTTCAGGTGGTATTTAATTCAAGATTACTGATGCATCAGCCGTGGTATGACCTGATCGCCAGCGGTGAGGCGATTGTATTGGGGACAGAACGCCGTAAAGACGACGGCATGTTCACCTTAGAGAAGCAAGAACACCCACAACTTGAGGTCTATGCGCTGGGTCGCGGTTATACGATTGTCAACGGGCAGACCGTTGATAACTGGGATGGTGCGCTGCCTCGCAATCTATTTTTCTATTTTATGGATCGTCCGTTGGTGACGCGAAAAGAAATATTTGAGACTTTCTGGCCTGAGCTGCCTGTTAAAGAGGCGACGAATGTGTTCCATGTGACCAAGCGGAAGATAAGTGAACGCATTAGCCTCAAAATCGACCCGACCAAAACCTACGAAATGACACAATATAGTAGTGGTTTTTATACCCCCGGAAATAAATTAACCCGTCATTATGATGTTTTCGATTTTCAGTCGGATGTTGAACAGGCGATGATTAGCGCCGATGACCGCGAAGAAGCGCTGCTGTTGCAGGCTGTGGAATGTTACAAATCACCCTTCTTGCAAGATACTGATATGCCGTGGATTGAGCAGCGGCGTGAACAGTTGCGCCTCTTGAATTCGCAGGCGCTGATTAGCCTAGGGCGAATTAATAAACGGCGCGGGGATTCGGAAAATGCGCTGGGCTTTTTTACGCGTTCACTGGCACATACGCCGGAACGGGAAGACATTCACCGCGAGATCATGGCGATTTATCATAAGACAGGGCGCAAGCACGATGCCCAATTGCAATATCGTCAGCTTGCTGAAACACTGCGTTCGACTTACAACATCAATCCTTCGCGCGAGACACAAGATTTATATAACTTGATCCAATCAAACTGAGCCGTTGATCCATAGCCTAAGTCAAAACAAAATGAGGGCACACGAATGAGCCCTCATTTTTATTGCCATGCAGCTTATGACTACATGCTGTCTTTTAGTGCCTGGTCGGCAGCAGCTTGCAAGCCTGCTGCGACCTCAGCAACATCTTTACCGTTGCTGGTGACATCAGCGATAGCAGTGGTGATCAAATCACGCACTTTGCTGTAGGCGCTGATGGCCGGGCTGGAGTAAACCTTCGCACCTTCTTTATTCAGCAGGGCATTGGCATCGTTGAAGTAAGGGGCGAGACCTGCCGCCGTGAAGGTTGCAGTCTTCAGAGCTTCGGCGGTCGAAGGAACGGGATTGAAGTAACCAGTTCCAGCGCTCCACTGTGTAGCTGCATCGGGGGTTGCCATGTACTTCAGGAACAGCCAGCTAGCGAGCTGCTTTTCGGGGGTGGCGGGCATCATGACGATGCTGGGGACAAAGGCCTGAATGACTTCGTTACCTTCGGTATGCGGGAAGGTCGAAATGTGCCAGTCGGCTTCCACTCCACTCGTTTCGAAACCGGAAATGATGAAGGTGAAACCGGCGCTGCTGGTGATATAGAACAGTGAATCACGAAAGGTGAAGGGGTCTTGACAAAAGACTTGGCTGGGTTAAGTTTTGGTTACCACACCCAACAAAACCAAACCAAGTTGAGAAAATGATACCAAACTATAGGCTGAATGCGGAAGATGTACGGGGGATGATGCTGGATAGGATGGAGCAGCATCTGAGTTTAAAGACCGAAGGCTATCGCAGTTCAACCGAGCAGACCTTCAATCTGCTGCTGAAAGCGGTGGCAGAAGAGAGCAGCTTGGAGGCGGTGTGTGCGGACAGTTGCGGAGTAGTGAGCAGCAACACCGTGCGCGAGCAGTTGAATGCAGCACTGAGGGTGAGTGAATTGCGCCAGCAAGAGGCGGAGATGAATGCGGCGCTGCAAGCCGCCATTCCAGTGGGGATGCCAAGCGGGGGATTGGAAGTGGCAATAGATACGCATGACGAGCCGTTTTATGGCAAGACACCTGAACTTCGCGCTTACACTTGCAAGACGCAGGCCAAAGCCGGAACCACCCATTTTTTCCGCATCGCGAGTGCCTATGTCATTTGGCGGGAAGTGCGTTTGACACTCGCGCTAAGCTATGTGCTGCCCAACGACAGCTTGCCGGAGGTCGTGGCCAAACTCCTGACACGCCTCAAGCAGATCGGTCTGCACGCCACCGTGCTCTACATGGACAAGGGCTTTTGTTCGGGAGAAGTCATTGGCTACTTGCAGCGCAGCGGGCAGAGCGCCATACTAGCCTGTCCCATTCGCGGCAAGCAAGGCGGCATTCGAGCCTTGTGTCAGGGGCGCGGGAGTTTCAGCACCGACTATATCTTCACTGACGGCACACATGCCCGTCTGGTACTGGTCGATACCCGTGTGCATGACCCCAAAACCAAGCGCAAACAGCGCAAATGGCTGGCCTTCGTGCTGGTGCATCTAGACTGGTCTCCGCTGCAAGTCTTGAGCAAGTACCGGCGGCGCTTCGGCATTGAGGCCTCTTACCGCATCTTGCGCCAAGTCAAAGTTCTGACCAACTCGCGCAATCCGGCTCTGCGCTTCTTCCTGTTGGGCTTAGGGCTGCTCATGCAGAATGTTTGGGTGCTAGCACGCTGGCTCTTCACCCGTCGTCCGGGCAAAGGTCGCCACAAACTCATCCCATCCCTGCTGCGTTTCGCCTGCTTTCGTAAGTTGCTCGTTCGCGCCGTCGAACGTTTCTACCCGCCTCCGTCGGTCGTGCCCGTGTTCGTTTCACCCCAATCCGTGATTCACTGA
>JBBSBS010000325.1:0-7705 GCA_038251045.1 Aggregatilineales bacterium
AACGGTTTTGAGGGAGCAGGATTGTTAAGGCGGTTGGGGGATGGTTGGAATTGGGTTTCATGAAGCGATTACTTTAAAAAGCTTCGACCCACTCCTATCTCTATAGGAGTTAATTCCTTTGTTACCCAATCTACAGATTTATTTACAATATATTTGGGATGGGCGATTCGACTCATATATTCTCCATCATAATTAAGTTTCTTAAAAAGAAGTCTTAGTAACAAATCATGGAGATAGAAATATAAATAACCAATTTCATCCACATTATGTGTATTAGTCTCTTTTGAAAAAAAGCTCTCATGGATAACTTGAGTGCGATATCGGATATAAAGTTTTCCCCACCAGCTTATGTCATCAATAATTATAAAATCATTTAATCCCAAATATTTTGCAAATTCAATAATCCCTTCTGCTTCATTGTGTCTCTTTGGTTGATCAGCGGTGGAAACAATATCGGCTATGTTCTTGATTGTAGCCTTTTCATCTTTTTCTGTCTGATCAGCAACAGTTCCTATCTGCTTTCCGGTATGAATGAGGATATCCCTTACAATCTTGTCACGTCCATCACGTAGTTCCACAAGTCGTTTAGTGTGCCTTAAATCCTTTGTGAGCGTATCAAATGCGCGGAAAAAGAAATTTAGACTGTCCTCCATATCAAATATTTCTTGTGCTCCTTTTATAGTTAGTAATATTGCAGTACGGAGATGCGAATCAAGTTTATTTGGTGCAATAGTCAGCAAACGAGATATTCCACCCTTATAGGTCGATTTTAGTGCGACATGGCCTTTATGAAATGACTTATTCCATTGAGAGCTATGAATACGTTGAAGCAAGTGTCCATCTGAGTCTCGAAACTCAATCCAAGGAGTTCCAACCAAACTACCAGTTGCTACAGATAGCAACTGTAATAAATAAAGAGGTATCCACTCTTTAAGTGCTTCAAATCCAACTGTTTGATCTCCAATATCACCAACCATAACTGCCGTTATAAGATTTTTTGCTGTACCACCTAGCAATCTTTTTTCACGTTTTTTATAGTCGAATAAGGGTTCAATAAAAGCCAGTGAATTATTGTAGCCAAATGGAGTAACACTAGTGTGAGTGTTTAAATAAGCAGTTAGTTGTAATTTATCGTCGTTATCAAAATCATTAGGAAATGACGGGAAATTCCAAAATAGTAATGGATGCTTATAGAGTGAAGTTCCTACTAGGTGGTATCGAATTACACTCAAATCATCGGTGACAAAATTTGTCAGGGGCATCACCCAATACTTAGCTTTCTCAGTAGAAGTAGTTTCAAAAATTGAATTTGGGGCATAGAAAATAATTAATCTTTCCCCATCGAGACCATCACCTATTCTGTAGTTTGCCTTATCTATTATCGAAAAAGTACCTTCTTTAGTCTGAATAGCCAGCTTTATACAGGTATTATCAGGTGTCCCTCCAAAATGAAATGTAAAAGGTGCATCTAAATACGGTTTTCGCCCATTTACTAACCACAAATAATTGTCATTATCTGCAAATTGAGTATCAACACGGTCTTCGACAAAATAACTATCAACTTTCATTTCAATTGATGAGCTACCTATTTCATTAAAATGAATTTTTACTTTTCCCTCTACCCAACCTCTTGGTTGTGAAAATTCAGCCCTACCACGACCGCTATATTGAATTTTTGTCGAAAACCAATTGTTTCGTTGTGGCGTAAAGCTATCAAAATCTAGCGTCATAGAGAAACACCATACAATTATAAAAAATTAGATGTTATTTACTATTATGAGGCTTAATTAGTTAAGGGCGCAACAGTGCTGCGCCCTTACGATTCGTGAAGATGGGTGATTAGGTGACGGCGTGGTGTGCTTGCAGGCTGCGGACGCGGAGGGGTTTCTCGCGCAAGGAGCGAATGCCCTGCACGGCTGCCATCGCACCCGTCAGGGTCGTGATGATGGGTACGCCGTAGGCTATGGCTGTGCCACGAATGAGGTAGCCATCTTCATGCGCCTTACCACCGCGCGGGGTGTTGATGATGAGGGCGATTTCGCCAGCGCGAACCGAATCAACGATGTTAGGTGAGCCATCACTAACTTTGTTGACGATGGTGACTGGCAGACCTGCGGCATTCAGCGCGGCGGCTGTACCGGCAGTAGCAGTGAGCGTGAAACCGAGTTGATGCAAGTCACGCCCGATCTTCAGAACGGCGGTTTTGTCGTTGTCGTTGACGCTGATGAACACGTTGCCGGATTCGGGCAGCGGTGAATTAGCAGCCATCTGGGCTTTGACGTAGGCGTGTCCAAAGCTAGAGGCGTGACCCATGACCTCACCTGTCGAACGCATTTCGGGGCTGAGTCGGGCATCCACACCGGGGAACTTCTGGAACGGGAGGACAACTTCTTTAATGAAGTTCCCTTCGACAATGGGTTCCGAGAGGAAGTTCAAATCAGTGAGGGTTTTGCCAGCGGCGATCTGGGCAGCGTAACGTGCCAGCGGGATGCTGGTGGCTTTGCTGACGAAGGGTACGGTGCGGCTGGCGCGTGGATTGACTTCCAACACGTAGACGACTTCATCACGAATGGCGAACTGGATATTGAAGCAGCCCTTCACGTTCAAGGCGAGGCCGATGCGTTCGGTGTATTCGCGGATGATTTCAAGATGATAGCGGGTGATTTTGTAGGGCGGCAGCACGCAAGCCGAGTCACCACTATGGACACCAGCCTCCTCGATTTGTTCCATAATGCCGCCAATGGTGACGATTTGACCGTCGCAGAGAGCATCCACATCCACTTCAAAGGCATCATCGAGGAAGCGGTCAATGAGGACGGGGTGTCCATTCCATTCGATGTTGGTTTCTACCCAGTTGGTGAGCGCCGCGTCATCAAAGACGATTTCCATACCACGACCACCGAGGACATAACTGGGACGGATGAGGACGGGATAGCCGATGCGATTGGCAACGGTCAGGGCTTCGTCGCGGTTGAGTGCTGTGCCACCGTCGGGCTGCGGGATTTCCAACTTTTCCATGAGGGCGTTAAAGTGCTTGCGATCTTCAGCCAGATTGATGGTGTCGTAGGATGTGCCCCAGATGGGCGCGCCGGCCTCATGTAAGGCACGAGCGAGATTCAAGGGTGTCTGTCCACCGAACTGGACGAGAATACCATCCGGCTTTTCGGCATCAATGATATTTAGAACATCTTCAACGGTCAGCGGTTCGAAGTAGAGACGGTCGGCAGTGTCATAATCGGTGCTGACCGTTTCAGGGTTACAGTTGACCATGATGGTTTCATAGCCGAGTTCCTTGAGGGCGAAGCAGGCATGAACGCAGCAGTAATCAAACTCGATACCCTGCCCGATGCGGTTGGGGCCACCACCGAGGACGATGACCTTTTTGTTGGTGGTTGGCTCGGTCTCATCACCTTCCTCGTAAGTGCTGTAGAGATAGGGGGTGTGTGCTTCGAATTCGGCGGCGCAGGTATCCACACGGTAATACGATGGGATTATGCCGAGTGATTTACGGTGGGCACGTACTTGGGTCTCCGGCAGGCCAAGCAGTTGAGCGATGTGAGCGTCACTATAGCCATAACGTTTGAGTTTGAGAAAGTCGGCAGCGTCGAGTCGATCCAGCGTGAGACCTTTATCGAGAATTTTGTGCTGGATGGTGATGATGTCACCCATCTGGCGGACGAACCACGGATCAAAACCTGTGGTGCGGCTGACTTCATCCAAGGACATGCCGTTAAAGAGTGCCGAGGCGGTCTGGAATAAGCGTTGGGCGGTCGGCACTTTGAGCATTTCAGGGGTGGCATCTCCAAGTTTGGTGCCAAAGCCCATGATACCAATGTCGAGGGCGCGGATGCCTTTTTGCAGGGCTTCGGGGAAAGTGCGACCGATCGC
This sequence comes from Aggregatilineales bacterium, assembly GCA_038251045.1. GTDB lineage: Bacteria > Chloroflexota > Anaerolineae > Aggregatilineales > Phototrophicaceae > CFX2. The sequence goes on from JBBSBS010000325.1 coordinate 3,889, forward strand.
CATAACTTCGCCGACGGCTTTCATCTGCGGGCCGAGAACACCATCTACCCCTTTGAACTTCTCAAAGTTCCAGCGCGGGATTTTGACGACGACATAATCCAGCGAGGGTTCAAAGCTGGCAGGGGTGACGCGGGTGATGTCGTTGGGAATTTCATCCAGCGAGAAGCCAACCGCCAGCAGCGCGGCGATTTTGGCGATGGGGAAGCCGGTAGCCTTGCTAGCAAGCGCGGACGAACGGGAGACGCGGGGGTTCATCTCGATGACGTAGACCTCGCCATCTTCAGGACTGACGGCGAACTGGACATTCGCGCCGCCGGTGGCAAGGCCAACTTTATCCAGCACGGCCTTCGACATATCGCGCAGGCGCTGCATTTCTTTGTCGGTGAGGGTTTGGACGGGGGCGACGGTAATGCTATCGCCGGTATGCACGCCCATCGGGTCAAGGTTTTCGATGGAGCAAACGACGACAAAGTTACCCTGTGTGTCGCGCATGACTTCGAGTTCATATTCTTTCCAGCCGAGCAAACTCATGTCGATGAGAACCTGCCCTACCGGACTGAGTTTGAGACCACGCTCGGCAATGGTACGGAGTTCAGCTTCGGTGTAGGCGATACCGCCACCTGATCCGCCGAGGGTATAAGATGGGCGTACCAAGACGGGATAGCCAAGGATGTTAGCCGCGCGAATGGCAGCGTCAATGGTAGTGACGACTTCACTGGGGGGTGATTTGAGACCGATTTCGGTCATGGCATCTTTGAACAACTGGCGGTCTTCGGCAAGCTGAATGCTATCAAAGGACGCGCCGATGAGTTCTATGTTGTGCTTCGCTAGTATGCCCTGCTCATGCAGCGCGAGGGCCAAGTTGAGGGCAGTTTGTCCGCCGACGGTGGGCAGAATGGCATCAGGATGTTCCTGCTCGATGATGCGTTCGCACATTTCGGGCGTGAGGGGTTCGACGTAGGTGGCATCGGCAAACTCCGGATCGGTCATGATGGTGGCAGGGTTGGAGTTGACGAGGACGATGCGGTAGCCTTCGCGGCGCAGCACTTTGCAGGCTTGTACGCCGGAGTAGTCAAATTCGCAGCCTTGACCGATGACGATGGGGCCAGAGCCGATAACCATGATTGTGCGGATGTCAGTTCGTTTGGGCATGTGTGATTCCTAGTTCCAAGTTACAAGATACAAGATGCAAGAGAAAGAAGGGAGATGTTCGTAAGAAAAAATAATAATATCTCAGATGCTAGTTAATAATTCTTACCAATCACGCGGCGGATTTAAAATCTGAATTAAATCAATCGAGATCTTCCCATTTAATGTGCTAAAGCTATCTATAGAGATATAGTGACTTGGTTTATTTTCAATTAATCCGACCCGAACTGTATTATCGCTGTCACTTTCAAGTGTTTTCATTAACCGTTCACACACTTCTGTGCTTTCCGGGAACCATTCCCCATATTGATGGAACATATCGACTTTCAAATTAGCAATATGCCCAACCAATGCACCTTGCCAATAAATTGGGACAGGCAGGTTATCTTCCTTCGTCATTCTGGTTACTGACCACCTATCTCTACAAGTTTATTCATCATAGACCTCGCGGCGATGCCCGATCATGGCGTCTAGTCCCAAATCCTTCACCACTTCATCCATAGAAAGCCGTTGGGGTTTTTCGATGCGGTACTTACGCAACCGTTCAGCGATTTCAGGCGCGAAATTCGGTTCGGTAGATATATCTTCGCCTAAACTTCTATAAGTGCATCACGAACAGCATCATGAATAAGCGTTTTAAGTTCATCTGGTGTCAGCATGATTTGTACATTTTGGTGGTTGGTCATAATTTATTCCTCACTCATCCAGCTTGCGGAACAGGCGGTTTGGGTTGGATGCCGTGCAACATCCCTTCGATGCCCAAGTCCTCGTTAAGGTCTTCCCAGTGAATACCAAATGCCCACAGTTCATAGTTAGCAAGCTGTTGAGGTGTGGCATTCATCAGACGCGGATACCATGATAATGGCGTACCAATTAGACGACCATCTTTGAGTGTAACGAGCAATAGTGCGTCCCGAATTTCGAGCGCGACAGGCATTTTACCTTCATCAAAGTTATTTTGGATTTGATTACTCATTATCATCTCCTTGAAACTCTTGCCATTTTTGCAGCAAGTATTCCTGATTCTCTTTTACGATCTCAATAATTTCTTTGATCTGCCGCTGTTTGAGTTGATAGTGTTCTGTGATAACAACTGGATCAAGTTCGACCTTCGCAGCACCCTCGGCATGCTGAACATGAATATGGGCTGGCTCGTGATCGTTGGTAAAGATAACAAAGCGATAGCCTCTAATCCTAAGCACTGTTGGCATTAGTTTATCACGCTTGCTTTACACAAATATATTTTTCGCCGCGCTGATAAATGGCGTAAGGACGTTTATATTTACCACTCTCAAATGCTGCTTCATTCTCTACCTCAAAAACGATTACTGTAGGTGGATCATATTTCTTCCAATGATCGGGATCCTCGTCAGGGTCAAGTTCCGAATACCCTGACTCTTCCTTGCTAAATAGGTCTACCTCAGCTTCGGTGCGATAAGAATTAATCGAATCAATGTCGCCACCGACATGCATTATAAAAGCGAAGTACATCGTCATTTCTCCAACTCAATTCATCGTATCCGTTTTCTGCAAATCAACGCGAATATATTCAAGGGCTTCTTCGAGTGTTTGGAAGAAGGGAATGGTGGTGCTGCCGAACTGTTCCTGTTTGAGAAAGTCGGCATACATGCGAGCGAGTTCATGCCCACCAACGAATACGCCTTTGATTTTCGGATCGGCGGACGAACCTGCCGCACTTGCACGAATGGATTTGATGATGTTAATAACGTCGACAAAACTGCCCTCGCCTTTGCGCACATCCGAAATGCGGTAGACAGTGCCATCAATGGACGCGGCGATGGCAACACTTTGAATGAAGGCCGATTTGACGGTTTCGACATCCATATGCCCTTCGTAGGTCAATACAATTACGGGCATATCCGGTAACTTTTCAACTTGAACGGACATCAGGCATACCTCATCTTCAACTCACCAATTATCAGGCGGACTTTTGCTGCTGGATTTCGATATATTGGAGGGCATCTTCCAACGAATGAAAGACTGGCATGGGTGTTGCCCCCATATTTTTAACGGCATTGGTATAAAATTGGACCAACTGATTTGTGCCCACAAAAATAACCCGAATACGCGTATCCAACGGACTTCCGGGAGAGCCATCGCGAACGGCTTTAATGATACCCATCACTTCTTGGAATGTACCGTCAGCTTTACTGACATCCGCTATACGATAAATCGTGCCTTCGATTTGCTCGGCTAGGACAGCACTTTGCGCAAAGGCTGACTTGACCGTTTCCACGTCCAGAAATCCCGAATAATGCAGAATGATAATGGGCTTACCGACCACGCGTTCAACTGTTACAGGCATCCAAAGCTCCTTAGGTAAAAATATCTATTCTGACAAGTTTATAATGCTAACGTCGATTTACTGGTGATTCAGCAACAGTTCGACACATTGGCGAAACACATCGGTGTGACGGTCAATGTCGGCAGTTGTCGCCTGCGGCGCGATGAGTGCCATGTTATGAAAAGGCGTGAGCAAAATACCACGATTCAGCGCGGCAAGGTGCATATACCGATCTAGATCATCATCCATAGAGGCGACAGCCTCACCACCGTTATTGGGAGCCTTCTCACAGAACCAGTATTCCGCACGACAGCCCAACTGTGTGACATGCCACGGCAGTTCAAACTCATCAATAACGGACTG
>JBBSBS010000326.1:0-7683 GCA_038251045.1 Aggregatilineales bacterium
ATCAAGAATGCTGCGGTTCAAACGATTGGGCTTGATGCTAGCCTTGTTCCTGTGTCTGGTCGCGCTGCCCGTAATGGCGCAGGAAACCAGCAGTACACCATCTGCGGCGGACAGCGGCCCAACCGGAATTACCACATTGGTCATTCTGGCAGGCTTAGGGGCTATGGTCACTGTTGGCGGAATCATGTATGCCAAAGAACATGCCAAAAACGGTAAGGAAGTAGACTAAGACCGCTTTCCAGTTTATGCGTTGACGCTGGGCAAAAACGCTTTGAAGCAGTCGCAATGTGAATAGATGCATGAGAGTTTAAGCCCGTAGCGTTGCGATTCTGCGGGCTTTTTTGTAAGATTTTTTCACAAAACGCAAAACGATATGACATTTGATCTGTTTATAGCGGATCAATCTCAGTATATGGAAACGACATCGGCTGATAGTATCGAAACAATGCAGTTGAAAGGGATATGGTATGGCTGAAGCCACATGGGAAAAACCGCAGCAGGCATTGATACCTGTAACGCGAATGGGCAGTGGACGTTTGAAATTCCTCATCGGCGGCGCGCTAATTCTAGCAGCCGTAATCTATCTCATTATCAGCAGCACGACTGCCGGAGCGCGCTACTTCATCACCGTCAAAGATATTATGGGCAGTTCGTCGGCTTATGTCGGTAAATCCGTGCGCATCTCCGGCGCGGTCATTGGCGACACTATTCAGTACGACGAAAAAAATCTGATCATTACCTTCTCGGTTGCCAATATTCCGGCGGATTACACCAATTTGGCGCAAGCCCTATACGAGTCGGTTAATGACCCGAACAGCATCCGCATACCGGTACGGGTCGAAGGACAGGTTAAGCCCGATTTGCTCAAGCACGAGGCGCAGGCCATTTTGACCGGAACATTGGATGAAAATGGTGTATTCCAAGCGACAGAACTCCTTTTGAAGTGCCCGACGCGCTTTCAAGAAGCCAATCCCGGTCAGAGTATTGTTCAACCGAACGCGTAAACGATGCTCGCTGAACTGGGTCTGATTACAACATTTCTGGCATTCGTCGCCGCGCTGTATGCCATTGGCGCATCGATTTATGCTGGTCGCAAACATTCTGACGTGGTGCTCATCAGCGCACGCAATGCGGCTCTCATCACCTTCCCTCTCCTGTTGATCGCAGCCTTAGCTTTATGGCTGGCATTGATCAACGGCGCGTATCAAATGAGCTACGTGTGGACGGTCAGCAAACCCAGCACCCTCTTTTTCTACCGCATCACGGCCTTGTGGGGGTCACAAAAGGGATCGCTGCTGTTCTGGACGCTGCTCATGAGCCTGTTCGCCTTCGGCGCATTGGTCTTCAACTGGCGCAGTCACAAGCGGCTCATGCCTTATGTCATCACCTATTTGATGGCAGTAGTGGCCTTTTTTCTGGTGCTGGTACTCTTTTACGAAAATCCATTTCAGCGCTGGTGGTTATGGCCGGGGAAAGATGTCGCCTGGAATCAGGCAGCACTCACCGCCCAACAAAAAACGACACTGAGCAAGGTACTGACCGATCTCAATGCCGAATCTATAAGTGATATTGAAGGCGCAAATTCTGGCATATCCGCCGTAAGCTGCGTCGATGAAGGCCGCGCCAGCCAGATCCGCGAGGCACTCTCAAACGCGGGCATCACCGCCGTCATCCAAACACCGGTTACGGTGGATGATAGGGGTAATGTTCAAAGCCGCTATTGTATTCAAGAAGCAACGCTCATTCCGGCGAATGCCATAGCGCCCGATGCACAACGGTTAGCCGCCACCGCCAAGGGGTTGAACCCGCTGCTGCAACATTTTGGCATGATTATTCACCCGCCGATGCTCTATCTGGGATTCGTGGGCATGGTCATACCGTTCGCCTTTGCGATGGCGGCCTTGGCCTCCGGTGATCTTTCCACCAACTGGATTAAAGCGACACGGCGCTGGGCGTTAATCTCGTGGTTATTCCTCAGTTTGGGTTTGATCCTCGGCGGACGCTGGGCATATGATGTGTTGGGATGGGGGGGCTATTGGGGCTGGGATCCCGTCGAGAACGCTGCCTTCCTGCCGTGGCTGATTGGCACGGCCTTCCTGCACAGTGTCATGATTCAGGAAAAGCGCGGGATGCTCAAGATGTGGAATATGATCCTAGTGATCGCCACCTTCTCAGCGGTCATATTCGGCACATTCGCTACCCGCAGCGGTTTGATCGATAGTGTACATGCCTTTGCCCGCAGCGAAATCGGCATGCCGATGTTCCTGTTTTGGGCAACCATAACCGTCATTTCAGCCGGTTTGATTTTGTGGCGCTGGAATCGTGGCGAGCTAAAAGACGACCACACTTTCGCCAACATCATGAGTCGTGAGTCGTTGTTTGTCCTGAACAACGTCATCTTTGTGCTGCTGTTCGTGGCTATTTTCTGGGGCAGCTTTGGCGCACCAATCATCTCCAGCCTATTCTTGAACGAAGAAATTACCCTCGGCAAAGAATACTTCATGCAGGTGACACCACCGCTTTTCGTGGCGATGTACATCCTGATGGGTGTAGCTCCGCTTTCGGCGTGGGGCGCAACTTCCCTGCGGCGATTGGGGCGGGCGTTGATGGTTCCGCTGATTCTGACTGTCATCCTGCTGGTGGTGCTGGCGGTTACTCAGCATACTACCGACCCCGGCGCATTGTTTGGCTACGGCATCACAGGCTTGGCGGGCTTTGTCGCTATCTACGAAACGTATCGCGGTGCGGCTTCCCGTCACAAGAGCATGGGCGAAAGCTGGGGACAGGCTGTATTCGCCTTGTTCGGTCGCAACCGGCGGCGCTACGGTGGCTATCTGGTGCATCTGGGCATCACGATCATCGGCATTGGTGTCATCGGCAGCACACTTTTCCAGCAAGAAACCCAGCGCACATTGGCGAAGGGCGAAAGCACGGATTTTGGCGGCTACAACATGCGCTATGATAACTTTACCGAGGCCATCGCTGATGACGGTCGCCAGATGCAGATCGCAGATGTGACAATTTCGCGCGGTGGGCAAACATTGGCAACCATCCGCCCTCGCCGTGACCTTTACCCCGACCAGCCGATGACGATTGCAGGTTCATACAGCACCTTAGAATCCGACTTTTATGTGCTGCTGGTCGGATGGGAAAATGTGAGTGCGGGCAGCGCCACCTTCAAAGTTTATATTAACCCGCTGATCAATCTGGTGTGGTGGGGTGGATTGGTGTTGATGCTGGGTACGTTCATCGCGGCTTGGCCTACGGAACAGCTTGTCGTCAGCCAACTCTCGCCTGTTGCCAGTACAAAACCGCTGGGGGCAGAAGCCTGATGCATCATCGGACTACAGGTAAATTCGCCTTTGCCAAAGTGTTGAGTTTGTTGGTTGTCGGGCTGACTTCGGCGCTTTTGTATTCAGCGGCACTCGCGCAGGATGCAACACCATCCACACCTGTGACAGCCGATGATATAAACGCGGTTGCTAAAGAGATGTACTGCCCGGTATGCGAGAATATCCCGCTGGATGTATGCCCGACCGATGCCTGCCAGCAGTGGCGTGAAGAAATCGGCGTTCAACTAGAAGCGGGCAAAACTCCTGCCGAGATCAAGTCCAGTTTCGTGGCGCGTTATGGCGACCGTGTCGTCGGTACACCGGAAGATCCGACACTGCGAGCATTATCATTGGTCATCCCGCCGGTAATTGCCGTAATCGCCCTACTCGTCGCGGCTTGGGTGGTGGTGCGCTGGCGGCGTAACCGTCGGATGACCGGTCAGTTAGTAACGCCTGCCGGAACATCCGCCATTGCTGATGATGATTATCGGGCGCGTTTGGAGCAGGATTTGCTCAGTCGGCGCTAAAATTGAGCCGCCAGAATAAAGAACGGATAACAAAATGATACGCTATTTTGAAGATTATGGTGACCGCCTGTCGTCGCTTCATAATGATTATAAAAAGGCGATTGGCGGGCTAAGCGTGGAAGCGTTGGATTGGGTTCCGGGCGCGGACATGAATTCGCTTTGCGTCATGATTGTCCATACAACGGCAGTCGAACGCTATCTGATTGGCGATATGGCGGCGCTCATTCCGTCGAACCGTGTACGCGCGTCCGAATTCCAAGCAACGGGGCTGGACGAAGCGGCGCTGGTTAATCGCCTAGATGACACATTGGCTTTTGTGGTCGAGACGGTATCAAACTTTACGCTAGAAGATTTGGGCAGCATCCGGCAAATACCGGCGGGTGGTAACAAACCGGCAACCGCACTGGAAACACTCACCGTCGGTTGGGCGCTCATGCACGCACTCTCTCATACAGCACTGCATCTGGGTCATGCCCAGATTACACGTCAATTGTGGGATCAACAAAACCCACAGTAAATAGTAGTAACGATGGATTTTTGGTTATGACAGATCTGCCAATTGAAACCGATTTGACCGATACACCCCCACCCCGCAAAGGATTGGGGTTAGCCAACATGGTGTTGTTGGTCGGGGTACTGGCGATAGTCGCCGTTTTTGGTCTTGCGCTTGTCCGCAAGAACCAGACGCAGCCTACCGCTGGCCCCGCCCCCGATTTCACATTGACGACACTGGATGGCGGGCAAATCAATCTCTCGTCACTCAAAGGGCGCGTGGTGGTGGTCAACTTCTGGGCAAGCTGGTGCGGCCCTTGCCGTCAAGAAGCACCTATACTAGAACGCGTCTGGCAGCAGTATCGGGATAAAGATGTCGTCGTGGTCGGTATCGCCTACACCGATACCGAAACCAACGCTAAAGCCTATCTACAACAATATGGCAACACCTATCCAAACGGCCTAGACATCGGCACCAAAATTTCTGAACTGTATAACATTCAGGGTGTGCCGGAAACATTTATTGTTGACCGTGACGGCAACATCTCCCAATTTTTCAAAGTGCCCTTCGTGGACGATCCACAGCAAAATATATATGGCAGCAGGCAGCTCACCGAGGCAATCGATGTGGCGCTGGGGAGTGACGCATGAGTTTGCCGGGAATAGTAATGGGGTTAGTGATTGTAGTTGGTGTACTGCTGTTTGTGGCTGCGCCCCTGCTGCAACGCCCAAGCTCCACCACAAGTGATCAATTGCTGATCGAAAAACAGCGCGAACGTCTGCTTCTGGTCTATGAACGGGTGCTCGGCAATCTCCGTGACTTGGACGAAGATCATACGACTTATAAAATGTCTGATTCTGATTACAGCACCGAACGCGAAATCTGGGTGCAGCGCGGCATTCAGGTACTCAAAACGCTGGATGAACTGAATGCACGGCATGTCATCACCACTTCAACCGGTGTAGAGGATATTGATCGCGCTATCGACATCCGCATCGAAGCCGCTGTTGCCGCATATCGGGCAAAGGCTAATTCCTGATGCAGCCGCCAACCCATTTTCAAGCCGGACGTTTTACGATTATTTGCCTGCTGCTGTTCAGTCTGGTCGCCAGCATCGTCAGCGCGCAGGACACAGCTACGCCGGATGTGATGGCGAGTGCCCCTCGCGGCATCGTCACCGGTACCGTAACCAACGGCACAGCGGCATCTCCCAGCCCGACCAACATCAATGTAACCTTGCTCATCAACCACGAAAACGCCACCCTGCAACACATGGAAACGGTCACAGGAACCGATGGCAGTTACCAATTCACTGATGTACCGATTGTTGCCGGTTACGATTATGTGGCGGCGGCGTTGTACCGCGACCGGATTTTCAACAGCCCTTTTCTGGTAGGCGATACGACGACTACAAACCTCAATTTACCGATTAACATCTATGAACTCACCGAGGATCCTTCGGTGCTGTCGATCAGCAGCAGCGAGGCACAGGTCAACGTGCAGGGTAGTACGCTGGAAGTGCGTCAGGTTATCCGCTTCAAGAACAGTTCGGATCGGCTATATACCACCAGTACGGATCTGGGTGGCGGACGCTTCGGTTCGGTGTTAATCACATTACCGCCGGGGGCGCAGCTCGTAAGCTTCGATAACCAGACCCGCTATATTGTTGCACCGAACGATTTCACGGTGCTCGATACATCGCCCATTTTGCCGGGGGATGTGCATGTGTCGGTTCTGGCCTACATCATGCCATATGATGGCAGCGCGGCTTTGATCGAACAACCAATGAATTATCCATTTGATGGGCAAGCGCGGCTGCTGGTTGCGCCGAATACCCTTCAAGTCAAAAGTGGTCAGTTACCCCCGATTGGTGACCAAACAGTAGGCGACAAGCAGTATAAGGGCTTCTCCGGCAGTTTAAAACTAAAAGCCGGTGAGGTGATTCGCTATGAAATTAGCGGGGCGGCAGCTAACAGCAACAACCCGTCAGCCATCATTTCGACGATTACGGCTCCCACAAATAACAATACCGTTCTGTTCATCTTAACCGCGCTGATCGGTATCGGACTCGCCGCCACCGTTCTCGTGATGGTTTTGCGGCAGCGCAAAAACCAGCCCCCACGACCAGATCAACTGATTGATGCACTGACTCAACAAATCGCGCTGCTTGATCAAAAACACCAAGCGGGTGAACTGCCACATGATTTATGGCATCACCAGCGAAAACCATTGCAAGCACGTCTGGATGAATTACAGTTGGGTCGCTCATAACACCTGATTTCCAGAGGTAAGAAACCGAAAGCTGTTTATGAATACCGGATCCACAAACACGCCCACCTACTTGATCGACATTCAAGAACTGGTGAAAGCCTATGATTTGATGCCTGTGCTCCGGCAGCTTACTTTACAAATTACGCGCGGGGAATTTGTAGCGCTGCTCGGCCCGAACGGCAGCGGAAAATCGACTCTGCTGCGGATGCTGTGCGGGTTAAGCCGACCGACCGCCGGAATCATCCGCGTGGGAGGATGGGAACTGCCGCGCGAAGCCGCAGCCGTGCGCGCACAAATTGGATTGGTCAGTCACAAATCGCTGCTGTATGACAATCTGAGTGCCTACGACAATCTACGCTTTTTCGCCCGCTTATACAACTTACCAAGTCATCAGATTGAAGAACGCATCCGTAAATTAATGACACAGGTGGGATTGAGCAAGCGCACCCATGATCTGGTTCGCACATTTTCACGGGGGATGTTGCAGCGGTTGAGCATCGCCCGTGCCTTAATTCACACCCCCGAAATTTTGCTGCTCGATGAACCCTATACCGGCCTTGATCAGGATGCCTCTTCGGTGTTGGATACATTATTAAAATCGGCTCAAGCAGAGGGACACACCATATTAATGACAACCCACGATCTTAATCGGGCAGCGGTTTTGCCTACACGCATCATCATACTATCACGCGGGGTCATCGGCTACGATGCGCCATCCGGAATCGGCGCGGTTGATTTAGCCACGCTTTATACCGAAATCACCTCGATGGTGACGGCACGATGAACGTCAGGTTGGCCAGCAGCCAAGAATCACGAGGCGTAGCCCGATTATGAAAACGCCTTTTCTACGAACCGTAATGGCAATCGTGCGTAAGGACTTGCGAGCAGAACTTCGCAGCCGCGAGTTGGTGAGTTCAATGGCGCTGTTCGCGCTGTTGAGCATCCTGATCTTCAGCTTCGCACTGGAACTGGATCGTGTAGCCCGCGAGTCAGCTATCAGCGGTGTGTTGTGGGTGACGGTCATTTATGCCAGCACCATTGGCCTGAATCGCAGCATGGC
>JBBSBS010000327.1:0-7582 GCA_038251045.1 Aggregatilineales bacterium
TGAGCACCTTATCAGAATCCAAAACGGATGATCCGCTTTGGCGACAAATTATTGACCAGATAACGATTGGCGAAACTTATTTCTTTCGCGATGCTGCCCAATGTAATGTGTTACAAACGTCTGTACTGCCACAGTTAATCGCCCAGCGTCGTGCTACCGGTTTTAAACATCTCAGCTTGTGGAGTGCAGGCTGCGCTACCGGCGAAGAACCCTACACACTGGCAATTATGCTTCGGGAAATGATCCCCGATATTGCCGATTGGACATTCAACATTCTAGCAACCGATATTAACCTCACCAGCCTTGAAACAGCCCGTCGAGGAATTTATCGTCCGCATTCGTTTCGTCAAGAAACACGTCCGGATGTCCAAACACGGTGGTTTATGAAACAGGATAACACCTTTGAATTGGATGATTCTGTTCGAAAGATGGTCGTATTCGCCCCACTTAACCTGCTTTCAGATGACTACCCGTCATTTGCAAATCAGACGATGAATCTAGACCTGATTATCTGCCGGAACGTCACCATCTACTTTGAACAACCTACCACAACACGGATCATGCAACGGTTTCACGGCTGCTTGAACAGCGAAGGTTGGTTAGTGGTCGGTCATGCCGAACCTTTGGTCACAGGATATGAGGGTTATGAGCCTCGCAATTTCTTGAACGCGGTGTTGTATCAGAAACTGGTTGAGGGTAGTCAAGCGGTTTCCACAGAACCATTGTCATCCACCACTCCTGCTACTGAATTTCACTCAGAAAAAGCCCCCGACAAAATCGTCAAAGTACAGTCTGTTGATGCCGTGGCTGAAGCGCGTGCAGCCGCAGGCCGTGAAGATTGGGAAGCTGCACAGCGTTGGCTACTGGTTGCCGAACGTCATTACCCTATGAACCCACAGGTGCATTACTTGCGCGGAATTACCCTCATGCAGCAAAACTATTTGAATGATGCCCTGAACGCACTTCGACGTGCCATTTACTGTGATCCGTCATTTGTCCTCGCTCATTACGCACTAGGGGAACTTTATGAACAACGGGGCAATTTCAATGAAGCCATGCGTTGTTGGCTGCGATCCCATCGGAGTATTGCGGAGCGTCAACCACAGGACAAAGTTTCGCCGGGTGAGGAAATAACAGTGGAGATGCTCCGCGATTTATTGAGTTACCGCTTGGGCAGCTCTCCCAATGGAGGATAAATGTCTCTCTACGACCATTTTTCAGAAGATGAATTGGCGATACTGCGGCTACGAGCAGAGCGTATTGCTAACGCGCAGAGCGAAACGCATCAAGGGGATATGACTTCGGCGCTGCTCATTCAAACAAGCGGAGGGATCTATGGGCTGCCTATGGAAAAGCTCACTGCCGTATATATGAACCACAAAATTATTCCTGTGCCATGTGCGCCACCGTTTGTTGCGGGAATTGCCAATATCCGGGGCGAGATCATGCCCGTATTCGACCTTGCAGTACTTTTGAAGGTAGCGGGAGGGGATACAAAACGTGCCTTGATTGTGGCTTCGAGCGCAGACAACAGCATCGCATTTTGTGTGGAAGCGGTGGGTGAAACACGAGCGGTTCAACTGAGCGAATTGCAAGCGGTTCCGTCACTGCTGAACGAAGCCTATTTACAAGGGATTTCGGTAGATGGAATGGCGATGCTCAATGTGGAAGCAATTATTAATGATCCAGCCTTAGTAGTGGACGATTTCTGAGCCTATTTCAAAGGGCAATAATTGTATGGAAGCTTAGTATGATTATCCTCTGATGAAACGAGTTTCGAAGGTCATTTAACGCTTAATTAGTGAGGTATCTATGAACGCAAATATGTCTGAACAACCGAAGGCACGTCAGCGCTTTCAGTTCTTTTCCGATCTGTCGCTGCGCATCAAACTTATCGTCATTTTCCTAACTCTGGCTACCCTTACCGGTGGTGTCGTTGCTTTGTTCACCGATCGCGCTGTTCGCGGTGAGTTAATCACCAAAGTAGGTGCATCTCTGAATGATGATGTCGCCGCGAAGGCAGGATCCATCGGTGATTTGCTCAATGTGGAAAATGACAAGTTGCAGGCCTTTGCATTGAGCAAGGTGGTACAAGATACAGCAGAAGAAATCAGCAACGGCTACGATCTAGAGGCAGGGTCTATCCAGTCGCAGATACACGCCCTCGACGAGCAGTGGACAACAGCAACCGATAATAGTGCCCTCGTTCAACGTTACATTAAGAATGTGGTAGGGGGCGAACTTAAGGAATACTCTGACACATTTCCCGAAAACTTAGATGTAATGGTGACGGATAAATTTGGAGCCCTTGTGGCAGCCACCCAACCTCCCACACATTTTTTGCAAACTGACGAGGAGTGGTGGCAAGCAGCGTGGAATAATGGACAGGGCAAAGACTACATGAGTCAACCCATCTTCGATGAGAATACTCACTCCTACACAATCATCATTGCACAACCTTTGCTTGGTCACAACAGCAGCCAGATCATCGGAATTTTGCGAAGCATTGTTGATCTGAGTTCAATCATCGATTTAGCTTCCAATACACAAATTGGGCGAACAGGTCGTCTCGAAATACTTGTAAATGGCAATCAGCTAGTGCGGGCAAAAGATAGTAAAGCCACTCAGATTGATACTGCCATCTTGACTCAACTCCAAACTTCTGAAAACGCTACCTACGCCGAAATGGATTTCGATGGTGTGCCCAGTTTAGTCAGCCAGTCTCCGATCAGTTCTGCCAATAACAGCGAGATTGTAAAGGCTTTGGGCTGGAAATTGCTTCTCCATCAAGAGAAAGAGGAGAGTCTCGAAGTGCTGACGAATATGGATCAAACGGCACTTATGATCACCCTAGCAGCAGTGGTAATTGCTGGAGTGCTGGCGCTCGGTGTGGCACAGGTCATCACCAGACCTATCGCTCAATTATCTCAGACAGTTCGCCAGATTACGGCAGGCGATTTGAGCCGTCGCGTGACACTCACGCAAAGCGATGAGATTGGTCAACTGGCTAATAGTTTTAACCAGATGACTGATGGGTTGCAACGCATGGTGGAAGCCGAGCAAACCAGTAAAACCTATTTGGAAAACAAAGTAACTGGATATATGGATTTCGTTCGCAAAGTCGCCAATGGTGACCTCACCGAACGTTTGGAATTGACGGGTGCGATTAACTCAGACGATGATCTTATCCAATTAGGAGTTAATTTGAACGCGATGGTCGAGAGCCTGAGCACGATGGCTCTGAGGACCCGTGAAGCAGCGGTTGGCATCTCCTCGGCGGCAGCTGAAATTCTGGCAGCCACTACACAGCAAATCGCCAGTGCTACCGAGCAAGAAGCAGCGGTCACCCAGACCATGACCACAGTTGAAGAAGTGCGGGCAACCGTCAAACAAACGTCGGAACGCGCACAAGGTGTGGCGGAGGCTTCTCGTCAGTCGGTTGAAATTTCGCGAGGTGGACAAGACTCGGTGGTGGATACGGTTAATGGGATGAAGTTAATCCGCCAGCGTGTAGGGAACATCGCCGAAAATATCTTGTCGCTGTCTGAACGTACTCAGCAAATTGGCGAGATCATCGATACGGTAAACGAGATTGCTGACCAATCCAAACTACTGGCGCTTAACGCGAGCATTGAGGCGGCACGTGCGGGTGAAGAAGGCAAAGGCTTCGCCGTGGTAGCGATGGAAGTACGGCAGCTCGCAGAGCAATCTCGTGATGCAACAGCCCGTGTAAGAGACATCCTGAACCAGATTCAGCAGGCAACCAATACGGCGGTGATGGTGACGGACGAAGGCAGCAAGGGTGCTGAGAGTGGTATGGAATTAGTCGAACTGGCTGGCGAATCCATCCGTGATTTGTCACGGACGATAGAAGAAGCATCGCAGGCAGCCATGCAAATTGCAGCGAGTACGAACCAACAGAATAACGGTATGGATCAATTAGCAACAGCAATTATGTCGATCAAGCAAGCGACAACTCAAACCGCGGCGAGTACCCGTCAAGCCGAACGAAGCGCACAAGACTTGAATGAAATGGCGCTGCAAATGCAAACAGCCATTGCTGGTTATCAGCTTAATTAATCATCTATCAGTGCTAAGGATGGGAGCATTCTCCCGTCCCGATTCCCGATGTTGGAGAGGTAGACTGAAATGGTCTCTAAAGATCAAGATTTGATGCGCGAACTGCTGAATGCGTTTCAAGCTGAAGCGCCAGAGCATGTACAGGCACTTAATCAAGCGCTGCTTCAATTGGAACGGCATCATGAGGGAAAACAGGCTGTGGCTTTATTGCAAGAAGCATTCCGCGCTGCCCATAGTTTGAAAGGTGCTGCGCGGGCAGTGGGCTTTGAGTCAATCGAAAAATTAGCCCACAACATAGAAGATGTACTCAGGCAGACTCGTGAAAATGGTTTGCGTCTTGATCCATCAACCTGCGACGTTCTGTATAGCGCCTTTGACGTGATACAAAAACTCCTAGATGGTGAAACAGTTGATATAGGGCGGGTAATCACACAATTGACCGCCATAAGCAGCCAAACTTCAGACACGTTCCTTGAGACATTTGGAGCGGAATTGCCCACGCCAACAATCAGTCTTGAAGGCGATGAGACTATTCGAGTAGCAGTCTCAAAGCTCGATGTGTTGATGGCGCAAACGGGTGAATTGCTGACGGCTCGCATCAGCACGGAACAACGCTTGTCTGAAACACGCTCTATCCGTAAACAACTCAACCAGTTTTCACGACTCTGGCGCGAAGTCAAAATGATTGCGACACATTCCATTCAAGACGACAGCCAACACATGATGGATACGTTCCAATATTTTGAGGATCAGCTCAATCAAGTCAGTCGGGCTGTAAACCATCTGGATACCGACATTAACCGCGACAGTTTGCGCCTCGGAGTGGTTTCTGGGCGGCTTCAAAGTGAGATGCGACGGGTACGGATGATGCCGTTTCAAACTTTCGAGCCGCTTTTCCAACGCGCAGTACGAGATGCAGCACGTCAGGAAGAAAAACAGGTTGAGCTAAAAATCATCGGTGGTGAGGTCGAACTCGACAAAAAAGTTCTGGAGGCACTCAAAGATCCATTTCTACATATGCTGCGAAATGCCGTAACGCACGGCATTGAAGGAACAAATGAACGCGCAGCAAATCATAAGCCGCCCTTTGGGGAAATCCAAATCAGGGTTGTCCAGCGTGGGAGTGAAGCACATGTTACTGTAAGTGATGATGGCAAAGGCTTCAATCTCGAGCGACTCCGCGAATCGGCAGAATCTCAGCACGTTGCTGTACCTAATGGAGCCAGTAACAACGACCTTATCAACCTTGCTTTTCTGCCGGGTGTGAGTAGTAGTTCGGCGTTGACAACTCTATCCGGGCGAGGCGTTGGGCTGGATGTTATGCGCCGCCAGATTGATAATCTTCAAGGCAGTATTGTCGTCGAGAATTCACCGGGTCAAGGGGCTGTTTTCCACCTGATTGTTCCCGTATCACTGGCTATGACACGGGTGTTGCTGGTGGGCGTGGGCAGTCAGTATTACGCCTTACCTCTGGCTGCAATAGAAAAAATCGTCCGTCCCAAAAAGATATTCAATATCGAAGGCAAGGCGATGATAGCGCTCGGTAACGAGTCGGTTCCGCTTGTGCCACTGGCTAATATACTTGATTTATCTTTTCCGTCGGGGGATAACTCGTTGGCGGTCATCATAAGCGTGGCGGAGCAGCGTATTGCTTTGCTGGTAGATGATGTGTTGACGGAACAGGAAGTTGCCGTTAAGCCACTCAGTAAACCGCTCATCCGTATACGCCACGTGGCGGGCGCAGCTATGATGGGCAGCGGCGATCCGGTGGTGGTACTGAACGTCCCTGATTTGGTGAAATCGGCGCATGGGGTCAGTCTTCAGCCAGTCTTAAATACCTCAAATCCGCATGCCTATGAACAGCACAAGGCCACCCACATTCTGGTAGTCGATGATTCAATCACCACGCGAACACTAGAAAAAAACATCTTGCTTGCTGCTGGTTACGAAGTTCATACGGCAATCGATGGTGTTCAGGCATTGCAACAGCTTAAAGCCCATCCGATTGCGTTGGTGGTTGCGGACGTAGAAATGCCGAATATGGATGGAATCGCATTGACGCGTTATTTACGAGACAGCAAAGAATATCAGGAATTACCGCTCGTTTTAGTCACATCGCTCGAAAAGCCCGACGATCGCGAACGCGGAATGCTGGCGGGAGCAAATGCCTACATCGTAAAACGCGGTTTCAATCAGGCCGAACTACTCGCAAGAATTCAGCAGCTCCTGTAGGAAGCTAGGATGAGTCGAATGAAACTCAAAGTGCTTGTGGTTGAAGATAGTCGCACCGTGCGGCAGATGTTGGTACATCTGATTAATCAGACACCTGATATGCAAGTCATTGCGGAGGCTGATAATGGCAGTGAGGCGCTAAACGTTACTACGGAGCTACATCCGAATGTCATATTAATGGATGTTGTTATGCCACAGATGGATGGATTAGAAGCGACACGCCAGATCATGCAAATCCGTCCAACACCAATTGTTCTGATAAGCGCCACACATGCTTCGTCTGAGACTGAAATTGCTTTTAAAGCCATAAAAGCAGGTGCCTTAACTGTTCTCCAAAAACCGGCAGCAGGCAATCCATCAGATATTGCACACCTCATAAATACTGTCCGGGCTATGGCGGGTGTGCATGTCATTCATCATTGGGATAACTCGCAGCCCTATCGGCCTTTACCTTCATCCTCTGGTGGGAAATCCAAACCGCGTATTGTGGCAATCGCGGCCTCAACCGGCGGGCCGGCAGCACTCAGCGAGATCATTTGTCATTTACCGGGCAGTTTTACGCTGCCTATGGTTATCGTCCAGCACATCACTGCTGACTTTGTACCTTCGCTTGTCGGTTGGCTCAACCATATGAGTAAACACCCCGTACGAATTGCACGTCATGGCGAAGCAGTTTTACCCGGTACCATTTACATCGCGCCGGGTGATAATCATCTGTTTCTAAGCATGAATCATACTTTTGTGATCGGTCCATCGCCCAAGGTGATGCCATTTACACCCTCGGCGGACATTATGATGGAGTCCGTTGCGCAATCCTATGGCACACGCGCGGTAGGGATTGTTCTTACAGGGATGGGTGACGATGGCGCACGTGGCCTGCAATCCATGCACCGCGCTGGGGCTATCACCATCGCACAAGACGAAGCTTCATCCGTTGTTTTTGGAATGCCGGGCGAAGCCATTCGACTAGGCGCCGCCCATCATATTTTATCGTTACCCAAAATCGCGCCAATATTGGCAAGTTTAGGATCTTAGGAGCGTTTCATGACTAACCCACTTCTCGCGCTGCTGGTTGAAGACAGCCCGACACAGGTAATTGAAATCACCGCTGCACTAAAACAATGCGGATTTGATGTTATTTCTGCTACTGATGGCCTCGCAAGCTTGGACATGGTTTATGAACACCATCCGGTCTTGGTGGTACTGGATGTACAGTTACCTACAATGAATGGTTATCAGGTCTGCCGCAGGTTGAAACGAGACCCGCAAA